>NZ_DATCRY010000175.1:0-24410 GCF_036568765.1 Dyella sp.
GCGCTGGTTGTTGCCGTAGTCGTTGCCACCGCCGCGATTGCCGTAGTCGTTATTACCGCCGCCACGGTTGCCGTAGTTGCCGCCGCCCTGCCCTTGGCCACCCTGGCGCTGACCGCCGCCTTGCGAACGCTGGAAACCACCACCGCCGCCACCACCGCCCATGCCTTCGCCGGCGTTGCCGCCGAGCATCTGCATTTCCGCGGCAATGATATCGGTGCTGAAGCGCTCGACGCCGTCTTTATCGGTGTACTTGTCGGTACGCAGCGAGCCTTCGATGTAGACCTGACGGCCCTTCTTCAGATATTCGCCAGCGATTTCCGCCAGGCGGCCGAAGAGTTTCACGCGGTGCCACTCGGTGCGCTCCTGCTTTTCGCCGCTCTGCTTGTCGGTCCACTGCTCGGAGGTGGCGATGCGGATGCTGGTGATGGCGGTGCCGTTGCCGGTGTAGCGGGTTTCCGGGTCCGCGCCCAGATTGCCGACGATGATGACTTTATTGATGCCGCGTGCCATGGATGGATGTCCTCTGTGAGCCGGCGCCACGTTGATGGGGCAAGTTGGCACCGGGATGGTTGATCGTTGCCCATCATAAAGCGAGGCGGTCTCACGTATATAGACTGGACGGCGGGCTCATTTGCGGGCAGGCAGTGGGGAAGAACGTAGGGTGGTTCCGGCAAGTCGTTCATTTAGAAGGCATCTATGGCGTGAGAGCCGCCCTCACCCCAGCCCTCTCTCCCGGCAAGCCAGGGGACAGGGAGCCTGACTGAGGCGAGCCTCGATACTTCGCGCTTGCACTTCCCGCGCTTAGGCCAGAAAGCGGTATCCGACGCCTGGCTCGGTCTTGAGCCAGCGTGGAGTGGTTGGATCGTCACCCAGCTTCTGGCGTAGCTTGCCGATAACGATGCGCAGGTAGTGGGTGTCTTCCACGTGGGTGGGGCCCCAGAGTTCGCGCAGGAGTTGCTGCTGGGTGACGACGCGACCACTGTGGCGCATCAGCATGGCCAGTACGGCGTATTCCTTGCGGGTGAGCGAGAGCAGCGCGCCGTCGAGGGTAACTTCGCGCTGCGCCAGGTCGATGCGCAGGCGACCGTCGTCGTAGCGCGGCAGAGCTTCGGTTTCGCCAGGGCGGTTGCGCAGCAACGCGCGTAGACGCGCCATCAGCTCCTGGATGCCGAAGGGCTTGGTGACATAGTCGTTGGCACCGGCGTCCAGTGCGCGGACTTTTTCTTTCTCGGTATCGCGCACCGATAGCACCAGCACAGGTATCTGGCTCCATTGGCGCATCTCGGACAGCACGTCGTGGCCGTCGCGATCGGGCAGGCCCAGATCCAGCACCACCATGTCGGGGTTGCGTGTGGCTGCCAGGGCGAGACCTTCCTGGCCGGTGGCGGCCAGCAGCACTTCGTAACCTTCCGCGCGCAGGCCGATATCGAGGAATTTTCGGATCTGCGCCTCGTCATCGATCACGAGCACGCAGGGAATGGCGGAAGTCATGGTGGCGTGGGCAACGGAAGCGTAATGCGGATAGTCGTGCCGATGCCGTCGCCAGGCAAGGCCTCCACGCTACCGCCGTGCGCGCCGATCATGCCACGGCAGATGGCCAAACCCAGCCCGGTGCCTTGCGGCGCACGGTCGCCACGCGCCACCGAATAGAACATGTCGAAGATGCGCGCACGCTCGGCCTCGGGAATGCCGGGGCCACGGTCGATTACGTCGACGGTCAGCTGCTGCCTGTCGGTATGGGCACGCGCTATGACACGCACCGGCTGATCGGGCGGCGAGAAGCGCGCGGCGTTTTCCAGGATATTGAACAGTGCCTGCTCGATCAGCGCGGGGTGCACGAATAGCAATACGGTGTCGTGCGGCAGATCGGTTTCCACGCGCAGATCCGGGAACAGCTTGCGCAGTCGTGTCACCGATGCGGCAACGATCTCGGCGACATCGGTCCAGTCGCGATTGAGCTTGAGCGTGCCGTGGCCGAGGCGCGTCATGTCCAGCAGGTTCTGGATATAACGATCCAGACGCTGGCCTTCGCCCAGGATGGCATCGAGCAGTTCCTGGCGCTCGGCCGCCGGCAACTGATCGCCATAGCTGGACAAGGTGCCGGCGGAGCCGATCATCGAGGCCAGTGGCGAACGCAAATCGTGCGAGACGGAGGAGAGCAGCGCATTGCGAAGGCGCTCGGTCTCGCCTTGCACGCGCGCACCTTCCAGCTCGTCGGTGAGTCGCGCGCGCTCCAAGGCCTGGCCGATATCCTGGGCCATCGCCAGCGCAAGGCTGCGCTTGTCCGGATCGGGCTCATCGGACTTGGCATCGAAGCGTAACGCGGCCACGCCAAGCGCTGAACTTTCACCGCCCAGTGGCAATACCCAGCACGGCGCTGCGTTCAGGGTATCGGTATAACGCCCAGCCTGCTCCGCGTGCTGCTCGCTCCAATCGGCTGCGGCGAAATCCTGCGGAGCCAGATGAATATCGTGCGGCGAGGCGGCCGCTACGCGCAGGATCTGTGAGGCATCGCGGGCCAGGATCGCCACATCGCAACGCAGCGCATGAGCCAGCGCGGATGCCCCAACTTCCCGAATACCCGCAGCGTCGGTACTCGTGGCGAGCCGCTGGCCGAGCGCCAGCAAGGCGCGGGCATGCGCATGTGCCGCGCGCATCGATTCCACCTGGCTGGCCAGGCGTGTGGCGAGCCGGCTGCACACCAACGCTGCAACGAGAAACAGCGTCACCGCCAACACATCGTCTACGTTGGCGATGGCCAGGGTGTAACGCGGCGGCGCAAAGAAGAAGTTGTAACCGAGGAAACACAAGGCCGCGGTGTAGACCGCCACGGCCATGCGCGTGCGCACTGCCACCACGAGCACCGCAGTCAGGAAGATCAGGGCCAGATTGGCAACCGAGAGGTACCTGTCGGCAATGAACGAGAGACCGAACGCGATCAGCGTAGCAACGGTGGCATAGATGTATTCGCCGCGCCGGCCACGCCCGCCGGGCATACGCAGACGACGGCGCGATTGTGCGCGCTCGGCCGGTGTGGCGATGATGGTCAATTCCAGATGCGCGCCACGGCGCAGGAGTAACTGAGTGAGCGAACGTCCTAGCATGCGCGCCAGCGGCCGCTCGCGAGTACGACCGAGAATGATCTGGCCGACGCCTTCGCGATCGGCGTGCGCAAGGATTTCGTCGGCGACGGTATGACCGCGTAGCACGACGGTATCGCCACCGAGGCGGCGCGCCAGTCGCATTGCGCTATCCAGGCGTTCGCGCCGGGCTTTGTCCAGGTCGCTGCCCGTATCGACAAAGGCTACGCTCCATGGCGCGCCGCGTCGCTCGGCAATACGCCGCGCCACGCGCACCAGATACTCGCTTTGTGTGTGACCGTCGATCGCCGCAAGGACGCGACGACGCACTGGCATGACGCCACCACGCGCGAGCATATGCTCGCGCAAGTCGCTATCGACATGACCGGCCACCGTGTCCACGGCCAGTTCGCGCAACGCGACCAGATTGGTCGGCGAGAAGAATGCGTCGAGCGCGGCGGCAGCCGTTTCCGGCACGTAGACCTTGCCCTGCTTCAGGCGCTGGATCAGCTCGCGCGGCGGCAGATCGACCAACACGATGTCGCGCGCGCGATCGAGGAAAGCATCGGGCACGGTTTCACGCACGGTGACATTGGTGATGCGCCGCACCTGGTCATTGAGGCTTTCCAGGTGCTGCACATTGAGCGCCGTGTATATCTCGATACCGGCGTCGAGCAGTTCGGCAATATCTTGCCAACGGCGTTCATGACGGCTGCCCGGGAGATTGCGATGGGCCAGTTCGTCGACGAGCAGCACCGCCGGGCGTCGTACCAGTGCGGCATCCAGGTCGAATTCGGAGAAGGTCTTGCCGCGATACTCCACGGAGCGGCGTGGCAGCACTTCCAGGCCGTCGATCAGTGCCTGGGTTTCGGCACGACCGTGGGTTTCCACCAGCCCGACGACGACATCGACGCCTTGACGCTTGAGCTCGCGCGCGGCCGACAACATGGCAAAGGTCTTGCCCACACCCGGTGCCGCACCGAGGAAAATTTTCAGCCGATTGGCTTTTTCTTCGCTTGCCGTGCCCAGCAGGGCATCGGCTCGCGCTTCGCGGGACGGCCCGGACATGCCCCTCATGCCCCCGCAGTCTGGGGCGCGACTAATGCGGCCGAGTGTGAGCTGTTCAACCGCATGGCCTTGTCCGGAGGGTTATAGCCGTTCCCGCGAAAGCGCGAGTTTCCAAAAAGTCTAACGCTTTTGCGCATCGTCCAGGGCAAGATTGAGTTCGAGCACATTGACGCGCGGCTCACCGAGCACGCCCAATTGGCGGCCCTTAGTAGCGGCATCGACCAGTTTGCGCACCTGGTCTTCGCTCATCCCACGTATCCGCGCCACGCGTGCCAACTGGTACTGAGCGGCAGCGGGGCTGATCTCCGGATCCAGGCCACTGCCCGAAGCGGTCGCCAGATCGGCCGGCACCGGCGCCTGGTTGCCCGGATCGACCGCACGCAGCGCGTCGATGCGCTGCTTGGCCGCGTCGGTCAACGCCGGGTTGGTCGGGCCCTGGTTGGACGGGGTCGACGCCGCACCGTTGTTGGCCATCGGCGCGGTCGCGGACGGCCTGCCCCAGAAATACTTCGGGTCGGTGAACGACTGCCCGATCAGGTGCGAGCCGACGGCATGACCGTCGCGCTCGATCAGGCTGCCATTGGCCTTGGCCGGAAACAGCAGCTGCGCCGCACCGGTAACGACCAGGGGATAGATGACGCCGGTAATGAGCGTCATCAACAAAAGCATCGTAACGATGGGGCGTAGCTGCTTCATGGCTGGTATCTCTTAGTAATGCAGGATCGCATCGACCAAAGCCGTGACTTGGTAGTTCTTCTTACCGTTGTCATAGGCCGGGAAGTCATAGGCGCGCTCGTAGCGGAACTCCGGACGGATTTCCAGATCTTGCGAGACCCAATGCGTAAGACCGATGGTGTGGCTCGAGTAGCGCGTGGCGAACGTCGTGCGCTGGCCCTGCTCGTCGTTATAGAACTCGTTACGAATCGACACCATGTTCTTCGGGTTGAGTTCGATATTGAAATAGTTCACCACGCCGAAGGCCGGATTGTGGCCAGCCGGGAACGGCGGTGCTTCGCCCAGCGGATAACCGGGCTTGCCCAGCGGGGCGCCCTGCTGGTTACGCACGTAGATTCGGTAGGCCTCGGTCAGCATATGCACGTCGCGCGTAAACCGATGGCCCCAGGTCAGCACGAATTCCTGCAGGTTGTTGTAGGTCTGGTTGGAGTGGTTGTATGACTCGACGCACGGATACAACATGTCGTTGTTCGACTTCGAAACCCACTGGACGCACCCCTGCACCGTCAAGCGGCTGGTATGGTCCCAGAAGGCCGAATCGTCGCCGCCATGAAGACCAAGCTGCACAGTCCACTGGTCATTGAGCTTGGTCGTGGTAATGATGCCGGTGTTTGTATAGGCATCGACCGTGTAAAGAATCGAGTGCGTCAGCAGGTAATTATTGGGAGAGAACTGCGCCTCGATGTCCGGAATCGACAGATAACGACCTACCGTGACGACCATGCCCTGCGCGACCCAAGGGATGTACAGGTCAGCAAACCAGATCATCGGGTCATCGCCGTAGATCTTTCCCGCGAGCGGACCGTTCGAGTTGGGATGATTCAGCAACTGATTGCTGAACACGCCTTTCATAGTCGTGTAGTGGTAGTCGTAACCGTAAAGGTTATCGAAATGGAAACCCCAGTCGAGGTGGTCGGTCTGCACTGTATCCGGCACGCGCTGCAAGCGGAACAGGAACTGGTTGAATTCCACGCGATTGGGGCGCGTCGCATAGGACAACGGATAGTTGGTAAAGCTTGATGTGCTGATATTGGCCGAAGGATTGATCCAGCCGTACATCTCGATCCGGTTGTCCTGCATCCAGTGGCCGACCTTCGTGCAGGCCAGCGACTTCTCCAGAGGATACTGGGCATTTTCGTTAGGCACGCCGATGGGATAATCCACGCCGCCCATCTGCCATTCGGCCGACGGGAACGGAGGTGAGTCGAACGGCGACTCCATCGCGCGGCGCGCGGGCGCAGGCGCCTGCGCATTCGGGTCGGCCGGTTGTGCATCTTCCCTATAGGCGGCGGCCAGGCGCGAAAAGAAACCCTTCGAACAGTCGGCACTTGCCGGCTGGCTGGCAGCCGGCGCCGCGGGGGCGTCATCGGCCAGCACCTTCTCGGCCGGAGCCAGCCCCATCATCAACGAAAAAGCCAAAACTTTCTTTACAGACATCATGTGTCGAAACCGGTCCCGCAACGGACCGCCTCTGCGTGGTTGAACGTTGCCTGGGGAGGGCAATGCAAACGAGATCCGGCGGGTGCCGGTCGCGGCCGAAGCCGCTCCCACAGGGATTTTTTCAGATGCCGGCGTAACCGCCGAGCACGTAATCGTCGTTCTGCTTCGGTGCTTCGGTGTCCCGCGGCGTGACGCGAGGCCTGCCGTTGATGGGCAGTGCAATCACGACATCGCAGGCCGAATCGTTGGCCGACAGCCGCAGCTCCATGTCTGGGTGCGTTTCGTCGGGGAGTGACACCGAAAGCTTGAACGTATTCATGTTTGTTCCTAGGTTTCCTTGTCGGTATTTCTTAAGCCAGACCGCACAACACCAGCAGCACGTCGATCAGCTTGATCCCGAGGAATGGCACCACGATGCCGCCCAGGCCATAGACCAAGAGATTTCGTCGCAACAGCGCACCGGCGCCGAGTGCACGGTATTTGACGCCCTTGAGCGCCAGCGGAATCAGGAAAATGATGATCAGCGCATTGAAGATCACTGCCGAAAGAATTGCGCTCTGCGGCGTCGCCAGGTGCATTACGTTGAGCGTGTTGAGCGCCGGATATGTCGTTGCGAACGCCGCAGGAATGATCGCGAAATATTTGGCAACGTCGTTGGCTATCGAGAACGTGGTCAGCGCGCCGCGTGTGATCAGCATTTGCTTGCCGATTTCCACGACCTCGATCAACTTGGTCGGATTGGAATCCAGGTCGACCATGTTGCCGGCTTCCTTGGCCGCCTGTGTACCGGTATTCATCGCCACCGCGACGTCGGCCTGGGCCAGTGCCGGTGCGTCGTTGGTACCGTCGCCGCACATCGCTACCAGGCGATTTTCGGCCTGGATACTGCGAATGAGCTTGAGCTTGGCTTCCGGTGTGGCTTCGGCGAGGAAATCGTCCACGCCGGCTTCGGCGGCGATCGCCGCCGCGGTGAGCGGGTTGTCGCCCGTGATCATCACCGTCTTAATGCCCATCCGGCGCATCTCGGCAAAGCGCTCGCGGATACCGCCCTTGACGATATCCTTCAGCTCGATCACACCGAGCGCAGTGGAGCCTTCGGTCACGATCAGCGGGGTGGCGCCGCGGCGAGCGATATCTTCAGCCATGCGCTTGACCAGCGGAGGCAAGTGGCTGCCCACCGACTCCAGGTAGCGCTCGACCGCATCGAGCGCACCCTTGCGAATGCGACGCTCGCCGATATCCACCCCGCTCATGCGCGTCTGCGCGGTGAACGGCACGAACTGGGCGTGCTCGGCTTCGATCTGGCGCTCACGCAAACCGAAGCGCTCCTTGGCCAGCACAACCACACTGCGACCTTCAGGCGTCTCGTCGGCCAAAGAAGCCAACTGCGCGGCATCGGCCAGGATGCTTTCTTCCACACCCGGTGCCGGCAGGAAAGCCACGGCCTGACGGTTACCCAGGGTGATCGTACCGGTCTTGTCCAGCAACAGCACATCGACGTCGCCCGCCGCTTCGACAGCACGGCCAGAGGTCGCGATCACGTTGGCGCGGATCATACGGTCCATGCCGGCAATGCCGATGGCCGACAGCAACGCGCCGATCGTGGTCGGAATCAGACAAACAAGCAGTGCGATAAGCACAGTCAGCGTGATGGGATTGCCCTTGCCTGCAGCCTGCACGCTATAGATCGAATACGGCAGCAGCGTGGCACAGGCTAGCAGGAAGATCAGGGTGAACTTGGCCAGCAGAATGGTCAACGCGATCTCGTTCGGGGTCTTGCGGCGCGCTGCGCCTTCGACCATCGCGATCATGCGATCCAGGAAGCTCTCGCCGGGATTGCTGGTGATGCGGACTACCAGCCAGTCCGAGAGCACGCGGGTGCCACCGGTGACCGCGCTGCGGTCGCCACCGGATTCACGGATCACGGGGGCCGATTCGCCGGTGATCGCGCTCTCATCCACACTGGCCGCACCGACGACAACTTCACCGTCGCCGGGTAACAGTTCGGTAGCTTCTACCAGTACATAGTCGCCGCTGCGCAGATCGCTCGATTCGACAAAGGTAATCGCCGCATGGCGATCTGGGCCAGCCAGCTTCTTGGCCACGACGTTCTTGCGCGAACTGCGCAACGCAGCGGCTTGCGCCTTGCCGCGTCCCTCGGCCAGCGCTTCGGCGAAGTTGGCGAACAGCAGAGTGAACCACAACCAGATGCTGACCCAGAAAATGAAACCTGCGGATGCTTCACCATGTCCGGCGAGCGCCTGGATCCATAGCAGCGTGGTCAACACGCTGCAGACGAACACCACGAACATCACCGGATTACGGAACTGCAGGCGCGGCGACAGCTTGCGGAACGAATCGGCCACTGCCTTGAGAATCAGTTCGCGGTTAAAGCCGCTCACTGCATGGGTATGCGTATTCATGAATCAGTGACCTGCCATCAAGTATTCGGCAATAGGACCGAGCGCCAGCGCGGGAAGGAAGGTGAGCGCACCCACCACGACAACCACACATGCCAGCAACATGACGAACAGCGGTGTGTGCGTCGGCAACGTACCTGCCGACGGCGGCACATGTCGCTTGGCGGCGAGCGAACCGGCCATCGCCAGCATCGCGATCGCCAACGGGAAGCGTGCAAAGAACATGCACACGCCCAGCAACACGTTCCAGAACGGGGTGTTCGCCGAAAGACCGCCGAACGCACTGCCGTTGTTGTTCGACGCCGAGCTGACCGCGTAGAGTATTTCGCTGAAGCCATGCGCGCCAGGGTTGGAAACGCCGACCACTCCGGAGGGTGACAGGACGGCAATCGCCGTGCAGATCACCACCAGCGCGCAAGGCAACAGCACAGCCAGGCTGGCCATCTTCATCTCATGTGCTTCGATCTTCTTGCCAAGGTATTCAGGCGTACGACCGACCATGAGGCCGGCGATAAACACCGCCACCACGGCGAAAGCCAGCATGCCGTAGAGCCCCGAGCCGACGCCGCCGAAAATCACTTCACCCAGCTGCATCAACCACATCGGCACCAAGCCGCCGAGCGGCGTCAACGAATCGTGCGCGTTGTTGACCGCACCGCACGACGCAGCCGTGGTAATGGCGGTAAACAAGCCGCTTGCGGCGATGCCGAAGCGTGTTTCCTTACCTTCCATGTTGCCGCCAGATTGCAGCGACGAAGCCTGCTGGTCGATGGCCAATCCATGCAGCGCCGGATTGCCGGCCTGCTCGGCAGCCACTGCACCGAAAGCGAGCGGAATGAAAATCAGCAGCATGGTGGCGAGAATGGCCCAGCCCTGCCGGCGATCGCCGACCATGCTGCCAAAGGTGATGCAAAGACCGCCCGGAATCAAAAATATCGCGAGCATCTCGATGAAGTTCGCCAGCGGCGTGGGGTTTTCATACGGATGCGCGGAATTGGCATTGAAGAAACCGCCACCGTTGGTGCCGAGCTGCTTGATCGCGATCTGCGAAGCGGCCGGGCCCATCGGCAAGGTCTGCGTCGATACAGGCGTTTCCTTGGTCATGTCGTGACCGGCAGCATCCTTGAGCACATTACCGTCGGCGTCCTTGACCTGCTCGACCGAGACGATGTGCTCGGTTAGCGGCACATCGACATAGCTCTTGAAGTTCTGCACTACACCCTGTGACACCAGTGCCAAGGCCATGATCAGCGAGAGCGGCAACAGGATATACAGCGTGCTGCGGGTCATATCGACCCAGAAGTTGCCGATGCTGAGCGAACTACGGCGCGTAAAACCACGGATCACCGCGATCAGCACGGCGATTCCGGTCGCTGCGGACAGGAAGTTCTGCACGGCCAGCCCAAGCATCTGGGTGAGGTAGCTCATGGCCCCCTCGCCCGCATAGCCCTGCCAATTGGTATTGGTCGCGAAACTGATGGCGGTATTCATCGCCGAATCCGGCGTAATCGCCGGAAACTGCTGCGGATTCAGCGGCAACCACTGCTGCACGCGCTGCAACAGATACACGATCAAGATGCCTGCGATGTTGAAAAGCAGCATCGTCAGGGCATAACGGCGCCAGCCCATGTCCTCATCGGCATGGATGCCGGAAAGGCGATAAAGCAGGCGCTCGACCGGGGCACCCACTCGGGTAACTCCGTTCGGCTTATCGGCAAATACCTTGGCCATGTACAAACCGACCGGTTTGACCAGCAACAGCAGCACGACCAGATAAATCGCTACCTGGAGAAAATCATTGGTGGTCATTCGAACCACTCCGGTTTGAGCAAGGCCACGCACAGGTAGCCCGTCAGCGCCACCGCAATCAGGGTGGCCACGACATAAACAAAGGTCATGGGAAATCCTGCGAAGGTAGATGCTTTCGCGTCAGGGACGGCGTCCCAGCCGATCGCAGATCAGCAGGAAGCCGACGCTGGCCGCGCTAAGGACGAAACAGAACAATAAGTAGACGAGATCCATGCGGATGCCGATTTCGGTGATGCGACGGCGCGCACTATAGAAATCGGCGCATAAGAAAGGGGTAGCGGATTAGGCGGAGGGCGTATAGAACGCGTAAAGATTTGGGGGTGAGGCCAGAAACGAGAAACGAGGGAGCATGGACGAGCCGCCGTAAGGTGGCTCCCCTCGCCCCCTTTACAGCCTTACGCTGCCGTATGTGTCGGCACCACCACGACGCCTGACTCAGGCTCCGCAGCCAGATGCTCGATGGCATAACCGGCGGCATCCCAGGCATCCAGGCCGCCAAGCAAGGGGCGTACGTGGCGATAGCCTCGATCCATCAAGGCCTTCGCGGCTACGGCGGCCGAGGCCTCGTTGGGGCAATTGCAGTAAATAATGAGCTCGCGATCAGTGGGTACGTCGCGCAGGGCCTGCTCCATGCCCTGCAGGTCGGCCATCAGGGCGCCGGGAATGATCCGGGTATCGACGAGTCGGGCAGCCGTGGAGCGTACGTCTACGACGATCGGCGACTTACCGGAAGCCACCTCCTCAGCCAGTTCGTCCACCGTGATGCGCGCCATGCGCAATGCACGCAACAGACGGCGGCGCTGCCACCACTTGGCGGCGATATACAGCCCGAGCAGCACGGCTAGCACTTCGAGAGCGACCGTGCCCGCGCTGGACAGGAGCGCCAGCACATGGTCGATCTGGGCGGCAAAGGCATAGCCCAGACCAATGGCGGCGCCGGCCCAGATCAGGGATCCGGCCGAGTCGAGGACGATAAACGCCCATGGCCGCAGCCCCATGGCACCCACCAGCGGTGGCGCCACGGTGGAAAGGCCGGGCACAAACTTGGCCACCAGGAGGACGCGGCCGCGCCAGCGTTGGAAACGCAATTCGGATTGCTTGACGCAGGAATCGGGCGACAGGGAAATGCGGCAGATCGTGCGCATGACGCCGGAGCCATAGCGTCGCCCGGCCCAATACCAGGCCAGGTCGCTCAGCAGGCAGCCCAGAACCGCAGCGCCGACCACCGCGGCCAGCGGCAGCTGGCCATTAGCCGACAGCGCGCCAGCAACGACCAGGGTGGGGACCGCCGGCACGGGCAAGCCGGCCTGTTCGACCATGACATTGAAAAACACCAGGATGGCGCCGTATTCCGCGATCAGGGCGATGATTTGGCTGGCCATCGTTCGAGACTCTCGCTTTTCCGGGTTCCCCGCCCGCGGGATTCAGATGAGGGCAGCAGGCCTGGATTGCAATCGGTCCAGGGCAAAAGGCAAGCACTAGTTTAGGCCTACTACGGCGGCCGCGGGCGCCTGGCGGGGAGGTTTTGTGCGCTACGCGACATCGGCGGCAAGCTCCAGGCCGAAAATGGGCTTCGGAGCGCATCTGCGTCGCGCAATGCGACGTCGACGCATTGCGAAATTCTGGAAGGAACAGGTCGGTTCACCCTATGAAGAGCTGGCCGCGGGACACATTTCCGGCATTGAGAGCGACTCTGGCTGACGCTTACGACAGCATGTCGCGGATAAGCCTTAGGCTGCGTCTATAATCGAGCCTATTCGTAACTACGATTCCGCCATGAGCACCTCTCCCGCCATTGTCCGCACCGCCGACTTCGCTGCAGTACGCGCCCTTGCCGCCAACGACATGCAGCGAGTCGACACGCTGATCCGGCATCGCCTGTCCTCCGATGTGGTACTGATCAACCAGATCGCCGATCACATCATTGCCGGCGGTGGCAAACGGTTACGCCCGATGCTGCATGTGCTCTCCGCCGCAGCCGCAGGATATCGCGGGGATCAGCACATCAAGCTGGCCGCGGTGATCGAGTTCATTCACACCTCCACCCTGCTGCACGACGACGTGGTGGATGAGTCGGATCTGCGGCGCGGCCGCAAGACCGCCAATGCGCTGTGGGGCAATGCCGCCAGCGTGCTGGTCGGCGACTTTCTGTATTCGCGCTCGTTCCAGTTGATGGTCGAACTGGACGATATGCGCATCATGCGCATCCTGGCCGATACGACCAACACCATCGCCGAGGGCGAAGTGCTGCAATTGCTCAACATCGGCAACGCCGATGTCGACGAAGCAGCTTATCTGGCGGTGATCGAGCGCAAAACGGCGGTGCTGTTCGCCGCGGCCACCGAACTGGGCGGCATCCTCGGCGGCTTGCCGGACGATCAGGTCGCAGCCTTGCGCCGCTACGGCATGGAGCTGGGCTATGCGTTCCAGATCGCCGACGACTTGCTCGACTACGTCTCCGATGCCGACACCCTGGGCAAGAACATCGGCGACGACCTGGCGGAAGGCAAGCCCACGCTTCCGTTGATCTATGCGCTGAAAAAGGCCAGCCCGGAGCAGGCGCAGTCGCTGCGACACGCCATCGAGCATGGCGGCCTGGATTCGCTGGACCGGATCATCGCGGCCATTCGCGATTCGGGCGCGCTCGAGTTGACGCATGAGAAAGCGACCGTGCATGCGCATGCCGCGATCGATGCGTTGCAGGTGTTACCGCCGTCCGCACACCGCGATGCATTGGTGGCGTTGGCGGAGTATTCGGTGGAGCGAAAGTTCTGAATCGACGGCATTCCTCATAGGAATCGTTTTTTCAGTAGGACTCTCGTTTCAGGCCGACGCTGTCGACAGCGATCCGCCCTCTCCATAACAAAGCTTGAGCCTACAGCTCCATTTGCCGCGTCGAAGGCAACCTATCGAGAGGAACAGGGCTACCTTTCTCGATAGGTTCCAAATGTACATCCGACACCTTCGTAAAACGCTTCATTCACTGCTCGCTGTGGGCGGCATCGCCTTGGCGTCCCCTCTTGTCGCTTCTGCCGGCGACGCACCGATCAAGCCCCAAATCATTGGCGGCATGCCCGCGCCAACGGGCGCCTATCCTTTCATGGCGTCGATCCAGCTCATCAGGGGAGAAACATACGAACATTTTTGCGGCGGCGTACTGGTCAGCGACCGGCATGTTCTGTCGGCAGCGCATTGCTACGGCAATCCTGACCCCTCCGGCATGCGTATCGTCTTGAATCGCACCAATCTGTCCGATGAACTCTCAGGACAGGTCAGAGGCATTGCGAAGGGCACTATCCATCCCTTGTACGGCACAAGCCTCGATCATGGCTACGATCTGGTCATCCTGGAGTTGGACGAACCTGTCGAAGGTATCGAACCGGTCGAACTGGCTCCACGCGGCGTCTTGGTCGATAACGTGCAAGTCCGCACCCTCGGCTGGGGCATGACCGTCGATGGCGAATACGATAGCGGAACAGAATATCTGCAAATGATCGATCTTCCGCACGTCAATGCCGTGACATGCAAGGCCATACATAGCCAGTTCGAGTGGCATCCTGTGACCGTCAATGTAAAAACCGACATGTGTGCCGGCGGAGAACCCGGTCGAAGCGCCTGTCACGGCGATAGTGGCGGCCCCTTGCTGGTCAAGCTCTGGGGCAGCGATAAGTTCCTGCTCGCGGGCCTTACTTCACGCGGTCGTTCTCTTACATGCAGCGATGCGCCCGGCATATTCACGTCCGTGATGTCGGACGAACTTTGGAACACAATGTACTGAAATCGAGCGCACCGGCTCGCCCAACGGCGAGCCGGTCCACCTAAGACTCTTACGGCTTGTTACCGAAAGCCCCGCGCAACCAGTCGTGCATCAAGCGGTAGCTACGCTGCGCGGCACGCTCGTCGTACTTGCAGCCCGGCGAGTTCTGGCCTTTTTCGGTAAAGCAATGCACAGCATTGCCCAGCACCACAAATTGCCAATCGGCCGTGCTCGAACGCATCTCGTCCATGAACTTGTCGGCATCGGGCATGGTGCCCTTGTCGTCGGCGCCGTTCATGACCAACACACGCGCCTTGATGTTCTTGGCCAACGACGGATCATCGGTGGTCAAGCCGCCGTGGAAAGACACCACGGCAGCGATATCCGCACCGCTGCGCGCCAGATCCAGCACCGCCGAACCGCCGAAGCAGAAACCGATGGCCGCCAGATGTGTCACGTCGATCGGTGCGCTCTTGGCTTGCGCCTTGAGCTGGCTGAGCGCCTCATCGATGCGCTTGCGCATCAGCGCGCGATTGCCGTAGAGCGGCCCGACGGCGGTCTTGGCTTCGTCGTCGTTGGTCGGGCGAACTTTCTCGCCATACATGTCGGTCACCAGGATCACGTATTCCTTGCCTGCGATCCCATCGGCCTTCTCCAGCGCCTGGTCATTGACGCCGTACCAGTTGGGCACCATCACCAGGCCGGGACGCTTGGCGCTTACCGCATCGTCGTACACCAGCACGCTGTGAAAGTGCGTACCGTCCTGGGTCCATTCGACCGGCTTGTGCACCATCTTCGCCTGCACGGCGAAGGAGAAACCGGCGAGCAACAGCAGACAACCTAAACGAGCCATGCGCATGGTGAACGTCCTCGATGAGTTGGAACGGAAAGAAAGCCGAGTACATACCGCCGTTGGCGGCAACGGTTCAACGCCCCGCCGCGTGCGCGGCGATGCGCTGCTTCAATGGGGTCAAACGATCCAGCATGCGAATGCCCAGCGCGCGTGCCGCCGCCCACGGCGGCGCTTGCCAGCCGTAGATGCGCGCCAGCGCGTCGAAACCGAGTGCGTCGAGCGTATCGGCACTGCGTCGACGGCGCGCGTAGCGGCGAAGCACATGGGCCGCAGCGATATCGCGGCCAGCATTGCGCGCAGCCGATAAGGTGTCGCATAGCTCGACGACGTCGCGTAGTCCCAGGTTCACGCCTTGCCCTGCCAAGGGATGCACGGTATGCGCCGCATCGCCGAGCAGGACGAAGCGCTCAGCCGCATAGGACTCAGCCAATTGGAGCTTGAGCGGGAAAGCGGCTCGCCGAGTGGTTGCCAGAATCGGCCCGAGACGAAAATCGCTGGCCACGCCCAATTCGGCGCGAAACGCCTCGTCATCGAGTGCTAGTACACGCGACGCTTCCTCGTCGGGCAACGACCAGACAATCGAGCTGCGACCATCGGCCAGCGGCAGCAAGGCCAACGGACCGGTAGCGAGGAAACGCTGCCAGGCGGCAGCGTCGTGCGGGCGCTCGGTTTGTACGTGCGCCACGATGGCACGCTGGCCGTAATCGCGGCCCCGCGTCGTAATGCCCGCCATATCGCGCAATGGCGAACCGGCACCGTCTGCCGCCACCAACAGGCGCGCGGCGACGACATCGCCCTGCTCCAACTCGATCTGCACGCGATCCTCGCGCATGTCGTAGCCGCGTACCTTGGCCGGGCACAAACGCCGCACACCGGCAGACTCGAGCGCCTGCCACAGCACCCACTGCACGAGGTTGTTCTCGACAATGTAGCCGAGCCGCTGTCGATCCTCGTCGGCGGCATCGAAGCCGATCGACGCCCCGCTTTGCGCATCCCACACATGCATATGTGCATAAGGACTGCTGCGCATCCGACGAATGGATGTCCAGACTCCCAGTTCGTCAAGGAGCGCGATGGATGACGGTGCGAGCCCGACGACGCGCAGATCGACGTCATCGGTGACTTGCCAGGGAGCCGGCGCGCGGGCTTCGAGCAGCGCCGTCGCAAACCCGGCGCGGGCCAGGCTCACGGCTGCCGCCGCACCGACCATGCCACCACCGACGATAGCGACATCCAGCGCAGGACCGCGGCGCGTGCTACCAGCGCTGATGTTCATGGCAAGCGCTCCAAGACCGCACGCGGCGGCTTGCCGCGAAAACCCATGCCGTGCCGTGCCAGCAGGGTCTGCAGCGGCGGCACGCGATCATAGGCAAGCATCGCCAGCGAGCGCAGCGGACCAAGCAGCGGCTGCGGCAGGCACGCCAGCCGCACCAGCCCATGACTCATCGCCATCGTGCCCTCGCGATCTTCCGCGCGCCGCTCGGCGTAGTCGCGCAGCAGCGCGGGATCGCCGGGATCGTTCGTTTGCGCGATCAGCTCGGCCAGGGTGAGCGCATCGCGCAAGCCGAGGTTGAAGCCCTGCGCGCCGATCGGATGCACCGTTTGCGCGGCGTTGCCGACCAATACGGCGCGCGGTGCAATCAGGCGTTCTGCGGCAACGCGCTGGATGGCGTAAGGAAAACGCCGACCCGGCCGGCTCAAACGCCCCAGCCGCCAACCGAAACGTCGTTGCGCGAGCGCGATGTAGGCATCGTCGTCCATCGACGCGACTGCATCGGCCTCTTCAGCGGACACTGTCAGCACCAGGCCACAACGCCGCTCGGACAGCGGCAGCAAGGCGATCGGCCCATCGTCCGTAAACCGTTCGAACGCGCGTTGGGCATGATCGCGCTCAGGCGTCACGGTGCAGACAAACAGGGTCTGCGCATAGTCATAAGTCTCGGCGGCAATGCCGATGCGTTCGCGCACGAAGGACTGAGTTCCGTCGGCACCGACGACAAGCGCCGCCTTGATGCGTTGCCGGCCGGCAGGCGATTCGATCTCCGCGATCCAGCCGTCCGCACACGATTCGAGCGCCATGAGTTTGGCCGGAGCCAGCCTCGTCAACCGATGGCACTCATCGAGGCGGCGCAGCAAGCCGGCGCCGAGTTCGCGTGCCGGCAGGGTCCAGCCGAGCGCGTCCACGCCCTGACGTTCGGCATCCAGACGCACGCTGCCGAACTCGCCGCCACGGCTTACGTGGATGTGCCGGATCGGCGTGGCACGCTCGGCGATATGCTGCCAGACCCCGATCGCGCTCAGTCCGTTGACGGTGGCTCGGGCCAGGGCCAGGTTGCGTTCGTCGTAGCTCGGTTGTGCATCGGCGCGCGGCGCGGCGGCCTCGACCAGGGTCGCTGCGCAGCCGGCGGCATCCAGCGCGATAGCCAGGCTGGCGCCGACCAGCCCCCCGCCGACAATCAGCACGGGGACGGAAGTAGGGGAATCGGTAGCATGCATGCCGCCGAATGATACGCATAACGCATGAAACAAGCCGCTATCGGGTCGGTCTTTTGCGTTTGTGAGCTAAACTCCCCCTTATCATTGTCCGCAAGAATCATCTCGGAGCGCTCATGGCCCCCAAGCAGACCCAACGCATCGGTATTTTCCTGGCGCTCGCCCTGGTCATGGCGGCTACCCGCCTGCACCACTTCGATCCGCTGCCCGATGCCTCCTGGGCGGTGTTCTTCCTGGGCGGCTTCTGGCTGCGCGGTGCCACGCGCTGGGCGTTCCCCCTGCTGCTGGTGCTGGCCGTCCTGGTCGATTACATCGTGATCACGAGTTCGGGCCAGGCGTTCTTCCAGCACTATTGCGTCTCTCCAGCCTACTGGATGATCGCACCGGGCTTCCTCGCCTTGTGGATGGGTGGGCAATGGCTGGCCCGGCACCGCCCTGCCCTGGACCTGCGTACGCTGGGTCTGGCCGTGGCGGCCGTGGTTGTCAGCGAATTCGTTTCCTACCTTCTGACCAATGGCAGTTTCTACTGGATGAGCGCGAGTGTGCCGCAGCCGCGCAGCTTCGGCGCCTGGATGGAAAACTTTGGCGACTGGTATCTGCCCTACCTCAAGACCACGTCGATCTACGTGGCCGTCGGCGCCGTTCTGCATGTCACCGTGACCCAGCTGGCCAGCAGCCTGAAGGGCAGCCAGCCGCACGACGCGCGCCAGTAAGCCGCCGTGGGCAATCGTCTTTCCAAGATCTATACGCGTACCGGGGACGACGGCAGCACCGGCCTCGGCGACGGCTCGCGGGTGGGCAAGGATTCCTTGCGCGTCAATGCCTACGGCACGGTCGATGAGCTCAACAGCACGGTCGGCATGGTGCTGGCCAGCGATGGCGTCGCGCATGATATCCGCGAGGTGCTGACCCAGGTCCAGCACGATCTGTTCGACCTGGGCGGCGAGTTGTGCATTCCCGGCATGGCGACGATCGACGACGCCGATATCGAGCGCCTGGAGCAGGTCCTGGACGGCTTCAACGATCCACTGCCGCCGCTGAAGGATTTCATTCTTCCCGGTGGCGGCATGGCCGCATCGTGCTGCCATCTTGCCCGTACGGTGTGCCGGCGTGCCGAGCGCGAAGTCATCGCGCTGGCCCGCGTGGAAGAAGTTCGTCCGCAAGCACAGCGTTATTTGAACCGCTTGTCCGATCTGCTCTTCGTGCTGTGCCGGGTGCTTGCCCGCGCCAGCGGCCACGGCGAAGTGCTGTGGCAGCACGAGCGTCGGCGCAAGCCCAACGCCGGATAATTCGTGTTGCGGCTCTATACGCACCCGATCTGTCTGCAGCACGATCCGGGCCCCGGCCACGCCGAATCCCCGTTGCGCTTGCGCGCGGTGCTCGATGCGCTCGATCACGACCGCTTCGCCGCACTCGATCGCATCGAAGCGCCGCGCGCCACCCGCGAGCAATTGGTCCGCGTGCACGATGCGGACTATGTGGAGCGGATTCTTGCGTCGGCGCCTGCCGAAGGCCACCTGCGGCTGGACGAGGACACCTTGATGTCGCCCGCTTCTGCCGAAGCCGCCCTGCGTGCTGCCGGCGCTGCGGTAGCGGCCGTCGATGCGGTCATGAGCGGTGACGGCGAACGCGCCTTCTGCGCGGTGCGCCCGCCCGGACATCATGCGACCCGTGACCAGGCGATGGGGTTTTGTCTTTTCAACAACATCGCCGTGGCCGCGGCGCATGCGCTGCAGGCGCATGGTCTCAAACGTGTGGCGATCGCCGATTTCGACGTGCACCACGGCAATGGCACCCAGGATATTTTCGAGCGCGATCCACGGGTGCTTTTTATCTCCAGCCATCAGCTGCCGTTGTATCCGGGCACGGGGCAGGAAAACGAGCGCGGCGCCGGCAATATCGTCAACGCCCCGCTTTCGCCCGGGGATGGCTCGTACGCATTCCGCGAACTATGGGACGGCGCCCTGCTGCCCCGGCTGATGGCATTCAAACCGCAACTGGTGCTGATTTCCGCCGGCTTCGATGCGCACCGCGACGACCCGTTGGCCGACTTGCGCCTGGGCAGCGAGGACTACGCCTGGATCACCGAACGGCTGATCGATGTCGCGCGAGCCCACGCGGGCGGGAAGGTGGTATCGAGCCTGGAGGGCGGATACAACCTGGCGGCATTGGCGTCTAGCGCTTCGGCACATGTAGCGGCGCTGGGCGAACTCTAGAGCAGGGACGAGGGGCGAGCCACCGTAAAGGCGACTCATCCCTCGTCTCTCGGCCTTAGGCCACCGGATCGAAATCCAGCGCCACCGAATTGATGCAATACCGCATCCCCGTCGGCTTCGGACCATCCGGAAACACATGTCCCAGGTGGGAATCGCAGTTCGCGCAGCGAACCTCGATCCGGCGCATGCCGTGACTCTCGTCCTCGTGCAGGCTCACGGCCGCCTTGTCCATGGCCTGGTAGAAGCTCGGCCAGCCGGAGCCGGAGTCGTACTTGGTATCGGAGGCGAACAGCGCCGATCCGCAGGCCGCACAAACATACGTACCGTCGGCCTTGTGGTGGTACCACTTGCCGCTGAAAGGGGGCTCGGTGGCCGAGCAGCGGCAGACGGCGTATTGCTCGGGGGTCAGTTCCTCACGCCACTGGGCGTCGGTCTTGTTCAGTTTCGTTTCGCTCATGGCTGAATCTCCCGGGTTGGGTTCTCTGCCTTAAATGGGGGCTTTCTGCTAGCTTTACGACCCTTCGACCCGCCGACAGACTGCCTATCGTGACACGACGCCACCTGCCCCCGCGCCGCCTTCTGGCAGTAGCCGCCGCCATCGCCCTGGTCAGTGCTCCGGGCGTGGAGGCCAAGAACAGCCAGCAACACCGTAAAGCGTCGATGGACGGCACTGCGCCAGTCTGTCCGCTAGGTACCTTCCTGTGCCCGCCCCGGCCGGACAACTACGCCATCTGCCGACCGAACGCGATGCTGGAGTTCTACGACCCGACGCTGCCCAAGGACACCACGCTACGCGATACGGCCAAGACCTACGCCTGGGCCGAACAGGTCGACAGTTCCGACCAGACCGTTTATCACATGCAGGGACGGGTCAAGCTCGAACGAGCCGACCAACGCATGCAGTCGGATACGGCCGACTACAACGACGACACAACCGATTACGACGCCAAGGGCAACGTGCGCTACCAGGAGGCCGGCCAGCTGATGCAGGCCGACCACATGCGCGGTAACACCGATGCCAGCACCGGCATCGCCGACAACGTCACCTATCAGCTGCTGCAATCGCGCGGCAACGGCACGGCTACGCAGGGGCATATGCTCGATGCGCAGCACAGCCGCTATACCAACGCCGTCTACACCACCTGCGATGTCGGCCACCACCTGTGGGAGTTCAAGGCCAAGGACATGACCTTGAACAAGGACACCGGCGTAGGCGTGGCGCGCAGCGCGACGATGCGCTTTGCCAATGTGCCGTTCCTGTACCTGCCTTACTTCACCTTTCCGATCGACAACCGGCGCAAGAGCGGCTTCCTGTACCCGACCCTGGGCAATTCCAGCCGGTCGGGCTTCATGGTCAGCGCGCCCTACTATCTGAATCTCGCGCCGAACTACGATGCCACGCTGGACCCGCGCATCTATAGCGACCGCGGCTTCCTGCTGGCGACGGAATTCCGGTACCTGAACATCTTTCCGGGCACGACTGGCATATTGAACCTGGAATACATGCCCAACGATTCGGGCAAGAACGATCCGGGCGTGGTCGACCAGACCAAGGGCGAAGATCGCTACTTGATCAAGTGGATCAACAATTCGCACATCTGGGGACCGGTCGGGCTGAGCCTTAACGTCAACCGTACCTCGGACCGCAATTACCTGCGTGACTTCGGCAACGATATCTACCAGGCCTCGACGGAAATCCTGACCTCCAGCGCTTATTTGAACGCCGGTGGTACGTGGTGGAACGCCTCGTTCGGTGGCGATATCTATCAAAACGTCGATCCGACGCTGCCCGATTCGATCGAACCGTACAAACGCCTGCCTCGCGCCACGCTGAACCTCGATATCCCGCTCGACCGCTGGTTCGAAGTGGGAGCGCAGACCGAAGCGGTCGCCTTCAGCAAGAGCTCCTGGTCCAACTTCAGCGTCAATCCCGTTACGCAGAGCGTGACGGTGGACCCCGCAAACAATGCGCTGGATGGCAAGCGCATCGATATCTACCCCTATATATCGGCCGATTTCGAAGGTTCGTACTGGTTTGTGCGACCCAAGCTTGCCTACCGCTATACCTCCTATCAGCTCGATGGCGACTACCGCAACTTCGGCTATACGCAGCAACTGAGTCCGGGCTATACATCGCCGTTTACCAGCCGCACACCCAGCCGCTCGCTGCCGGTCGTAAGTATCGACAACGGTTTGATCTTCGACCGCAATACGCAGTTGTTCGGCAACAATTTCACGCAGACGCTCGAGCCGCGCCTGTATTACCTGTACGTGCCGTACCGCAATCAGAACAACCTGCCGCTGTTCGACACGTCGCTGATGTCGTTCGATTATTGGCAGTTGTTCTCGCCCAACCAGTATTCGGGCGCGGATCGTCAGATGAACGCCAACAACCTCACCGCGGCGATCACCTCGCGCCTGCTGGACGAAAACGGCGTCGAGCGCCTTTCGGTGAGCTTCGGGCAGATCCGCTACTTCACCCAGCAGCGTGTGCAGCTGCCGATCGACAACGCCTGCAGGACACCGCAGCTGGTGGCCAACGGGACGTGCTCGGCCATTCCGGATCCGACTAATTTCAATGGCTCGGACTACGTCGCCCAGATCACTTCGCAGCTGAACGACGACTGGCGCGCCAACGTTTCGTATCAGTGGAACCCCAATACCCGTCAGACCGACATGGGGGCTATCGAGCTGCAGCACCGCATCAAGACCGACGGTGTACTCAACTTCTCCTATCGTTTCCGCCGCACGCCCGGGTCCACCCAGGTCCTGCTGGAACAATACGACGCCTCCATTGTCTACCCCATCTCCGAACGCTGGCGCCTCCTGGGCGACTGGACGTATTCGGTACTGGACAAGAAGACCGTGCAGGCATTGGCCGGTGTGGAGTACGACAGTTGTTGCGTAGCCGTTCGCCTGGTCGGCCGCCACTACGTCAACAATGTGAATCTCTATACCCCCCAGACCGCGAGTTCCAACACGGCGATCATGGTCGAGCTGGAATTCAAGGGCTTAGGCGCGTTTAACGGGCAGACGGAAGGGATCCTCCGTCGTGGTATCCTTGGTTATCAATAACTTCCTTTTTCCACGCCGTCCTTTGAGGGCGGCTTGAAGGCCTATCGATGAAGCAGCCTTTCGCGTTGTTCCTGTTCGCGGCCGCCGCCGCGGCTGTCCTGCCCGCCCATGCCCAGCTGCTGCCGCAGTCGCCGGCTGCGCAAGGCACCCAAGGCGTCCAGCCGCTCGACCGGATCGTGGCGGTGGTAGATGATGGCATCATCCTGCAGAGCGAGCTGAACGAAGCGATGCGCTCGGTGCAGCAGCAGTACGCCAACGACCCGAGCCAGTTGCCGCCACAGGACGTGCTGGCGCGCCAGGTGCTCGATCGCCTGATCCTGATGAAGCTGCAGGTGCAGCGCGCCGACGACCAGGGCATTCGCGTCTCGGATGCCGATGTCGATCAGGCCGTCGCCGCCGTGGCCCAGCAGAACAAGATGTCGCCCGAACAGCTGCGCGCCGCCGTGGAACAGGACGGCTCCAGCTTCGCCGCATTCCGTAAGCAGTTGTCCGACCAGTTGGTGGCCCAGCGCCTGCACGAGAGCGTGGTGCGCGACCAGGTGAGCATCAGCGACAGCGAAATCAATAACCTGCTGGCAAGCCCCAGCTACAAGGCCGGTGAAGTACACCTGGCACATATCCAGATCAGCGTGCCGGCCGGCGGCAATGCCGACGATATCCAGGCTGCGCAGAAGAAGGCCCAGCAGGCCATCGACGCCATCAAGGGTGGCATGGATTTCAAGGCGGCGGCGATCCGCTTCTCCGACGGCCAGGACGCGCTGGAAGGCGGCGATCTGGGCTGGCGCCGTATGGACGAAGTGCCGCCGGCCTTCGCCGATACCGTCGCCACGCTCAAGCCCGGCGACGTCACCCCGGCTCTGCGCGGTCCGACCGGCTTCCATATCCTCAAGCTGATCGACCAGCGCGCCCCGCAGCGCCAGGTGGTCACCGAGTACCATGCTCGCCAGATCCTGCTCAAGCCCAGCGAGCTGATGACCCCGGAACAGGCTCGCCAGAAGGCCGAGGACCTGTACAACGAGATCACCACCAAGCATGGCGACTTCACCAAGCTGGCCAAGGAAAACTCCAAGGACGACACCACCGCCAACGCCGGTGGCGACATGGGCTGGTTCCCGCAGCAGGCCTGGGGCGGCGCCATCGCCCAGCAGCTGAGCAACATGAAGGACAACCAGGTGTCGCAGCCGTTCCAGACCGAGGCTGGCTGGCACATCATCCAGTTGCTCGGCACACGCCAGACCGATCGCACCGATGACATCGAGCGCGATCAGGCACGCCAGGCCATCGGCAATCGCAAGGCAGAACAGGCTTACGACGATTACCTGCGCGAGATGCGTTCCAGCGCCTATATCAACGTGCTGGTGCCGGAACTGCGCGATCCGAACCTGCCCAATAGCGGACAGAGCGGCACCGGCAAGTCCTGATGCCCGCATGAGCACGCGCCCGCACCTGCCCCGGCTCGCGGTC
>NZ_DATCRY010000176.1:0-18153 GCF_036568765.1 Dyella sp.
TGGTGGGAAGACGCACGTACTGTCCACGGCTTGACCGCCGCGCTGCAGATACTGGACGAGCGAGCGGATGCGTTACGTCGCCACGGGGAGGGCCCGGGCGCCTAGCGGTGGCGTGACGAAGCAGGCAATGGGTTCGGGCTGTGTGTTTTGCAGCCCGAGCCCTCTGACTTGTTTTGTCGGAGCGACTTGGGTGGTGGTGTCTTCTTTCGGTGATATCCGTAAGTTGTCGTCCGAGTCGTTCCGCCAAGGCAAGTTTTGGCTGTTGCGCGTTGCATGTTGTGTCGATGTGGTTGCCGACGTAGAGGTGCGGGGACTCGGTATGCGTCAGGATGAAGAGCGGCGTGTGTGGGCGCTTGTAGGAGAGGCAAGAGCCCCCCTCACTCCCACCCTCTCCCCCGGCGAAGCCAGGGGAGAGGGAGCTGACTGGAGCGAACCTCAGTGTTTCGCGCTTGCGAAGACTGCTCCCTCTCCCCCGGCTTCGCCGGGGGAGAGGGTGGGGGTGAGGGGGGCTCTTGCTTCCCCTTGTCCATACCTACAACCAATAGCGTATTGCCGAGTCGAGCGCTCACTTAGCAAGCTCGGAACGTTGCGCCTGATCCGCTGTATCTACGGCAGAATTCAAGGAGGACGTCATGCAGTCGCGTAGGGACTTCCTGAAGGCCGCATTATCCCTCGCCGCCGTTACGGCCCTCGGTGGTTGCCAGCGGCGCCTGGTGAAGCCACCGGCTTGTGCGCATTTCGATCAACCGCAGGCTTCGTTCGTGGCCGATGCGCATTGTCATATCTTCAATTCCAGCGATCTGCAGGTTGGCGGTTTCATCAACCAGACTCAGTTGAAAGTCCCCGACACCAGCCCGCTGAGTCTGATCGGTGACCTGATCCAGGAATTGGGTTGGCGGCTGGCACCGAGTGCGGACGAGGAACTGAAGTGGTTGCGCAAGGCGGGTAGCAAGGAGGGAACGCGGCCTGTATTCGCTCCGGGCCTGCATTCGCTGGCTGCCCAAGGAGGCCCTCCACTGGACGCAACTATCCAGGACATGGGCACCAACTCCGACGAGCGCTATGCCGAGTTCTGGCGCGAGGTCAATCGACGCGATCCGGCACGGATGCAGGAATTCACACGCCAGGTCACCGCGTTCCGTCAGCGCAGCGGTTTTGTCGCCGCTGCCATCGAGCCGCGCATGGTGATGTCGACGCTGCAAACTGCCGAAGGCGTACGCCAGCAAATGCTGCTTGAGCAGCGCTTCGCGCGTGCCGATTCGTTCAATGTGATTACCTTCTTGAAGCCGTTTTTTCGTTTTCGCACAGAGAACGCCTGGTCGATGCTGCAGATGTATGGCTGCGATTCGCAGCCCGGAGTGGACATGCTTTGTCCGGCCATGGTCGACTTCGACCTCTGGCTCGGCGACGCGACGGTAGACGACGGACGCACGCGTTCGCATATGGATAAACAGTTGGCGGTGATGCGTGAGATTGCCCTGGCGACGCAGGGTCGCGTACAGGGCATGGCGGCATTCAATCCGCTGCGCGCGGCTTGTGATGGTGGCGACTCTCTGGGCAAGGCGCTCGCTGCCATCGAGCAATCCGGTTGCATCGCCTTCAAGATGTATCCGCCGATGGGCTTCCAGGCGAGCGGCAATGTCAATGCACCGGGCACGTTGCCGGCTTGCCCGCCGCGAAGCGCGGGACCCATCGCCCGTGCCAGGCTGGATCAGGTGCTGGGCGATTTTTTCGATATGTGCGCGGATAAGGGTATTCCTGTCATGGCGCATGCTTCCGAATCGAATGGCGCGGGTCCTGGTACGGCGGAGATGGCCAATCCGGCGTTCTGGGCGGATCTCTTGGGCGGTCATGCCGAGACATTTCTCCAGGGGACATCGAAGTTACGAATCAGCCTGGGTCATATGGGTGGAGATCACGACGTCGATAAGCCTTCGGCCTGGCGCGAACAGGTTGCAGCGATGATGGCGCGCTTCCCTGGTCAGGTATTTGCCGATCTGAGCTACTACGAGCACATCCTCGGCGATGCGCCCACACGCAAGGCGCTCGCTGGGCAGATGGGCATGATCGGTAAAGAAGGCGTGTGGCAGCACGTCATGTACGGATCGGATTGGGACATGCTCGGTTCCGTGCCGGGCGCGGAACGGTATCTGACGGCGTTCAACCGCTTCGTGTTGGACGATTTGCGTCTGGGGGAAGAGCAGGCACGAGCCATCCTGGGCGAGAACGCCAAGTCATTCTATGGCCTGACGCCAGGCGGAGCCGGTGCGCGCCGGCTGGAGAAATTCCATGGCGCACAGGTAAAGCTGCCATTTGTTACGGCGTAAAGCGGGCTGAAGCACGGCCGAGCCACCCCTCTCGAGAAAAAGTTTTGGCCCCGCTCGGCATGGCTTGCTGATGCTGCTATGCAGCATGGCGCAGGCCGGCGTCCCGGCCTTCCTTTTAAAAACGTACAAACGGCCCTTTGTTGCGCCATGGCTTGCATCAAGACGAACCATGTGTTTAGCCATGGCTTTAATGAGCATTACTCATGCCTCAATGCCAAATGGTCCGTGTGCAAGCCCAGATCCATTGACTAAGGTGCCACCCCATCAAGGGGACGCCGTAGCCTCGCCTGCGATGAAGTTACGGCGTTGAGTCACCGGGTTTTACCAAGCTGGGTTTGAACTTGCTGTTACTAGAGCACGATGCGAAAGAGCTGGTCCGCGCACAGGGGATGACGATCCCGGAGGGTGTCTTCGTCGACGGTCGTACCGTTGCCGATGTGGCGCTGGACGGCAAAGGTCCCTGGGTCGTCAAGGCTCAGGTAGGTGTGGGCGGTCGCGGCAAGGCGGGTGGCATCGGCTTTGCCGCGACTCACGCCGAGGTGGTCGAATTTGTCCGTGCGCACGCCGACGGATCGATCAAAGGGCACCGAATTGCTGGCTTCCGCGTGGAGCGCAAAGTCGATTTCGTGCATGAGATCTACGCGGGCCTGATGGTCGATGCGGCAGCGCGCGCGGTGCGCGTGATGCTGTCGACGCAGGGCGGGGTAGATGTCGAAGAGCATGCCGCCGACGCCATGTTGAGCGCGGTGGCCGCGCCGGACGAGGCATCGCTGGTCGTCGCGGCCGAGGGCTTGCTGGCACATGTGGCACCCGAGCTGCGCGAACCGCTGAATGCCGCGTTCCACGCTTTGATCGACGCCTTCCTGCGTTTCGACGCGAGCCTGATCGAAGTCAACCCGCTGTTCGTGCTCGCCGACGGCAGTTGGGTGGCTGGCGACATGAAGCTAGCAATCGACGAGAACGCATTGCCGCGCCAGCCCGAGGTAGAGCGCATCGTGCGCAGTCGCCCGCAGGCGTATCGCGAGTCCTTGTTCAAGCTCGAACACGACTTCGATTACGTGGGTCTCGATACGCACGGTCAGATCGGCCTGCTCACGACCGGTGCGGGCCTGAGCATGATGCTGATCGACGAGATGCGTCAGGCCAGCCGGCGGCCGTTCAATTTCTGCGATGTACGCACCGGCCAGCTACGCGGCAGCCCGGCACGTCTGATCGAGGTGCTCCGTCAGTTTACGCAGGGCAGCGATATTGCTGTTGTATTGGTCAATGTGTTCGCCGGAATTACCGACCTGGGCGAGTTCGCGCAATTGCTGCTGGACGCGCTCGACGCGGTACCCGAGCTGGGCGTTCCCGTCGTGGCGCGTCTGATCGGCAACAATTTCGAAGCTGCGCGACGGACGATCGAAGCGTCTGGCCGCGCCATTGTGGTGGAATCGGATTTGGACAAGGCTTTGCAGATCGCCATTGAGCGGGCAGGAGTGACAGCATGACTCCGTTCCATCTCGATCCGACGGCCAAAGTCCTGGTGCAGGGCGCCACCGGGCGCATGGGCAGCCGCCATGCGACGCTGATGAAGCGATACGGCACGAATATCGTCGGCGGTACCGCCGGCGCCAGTGCACGCCGGGACGATTCCGATATTCCTTTGTTCGCTAATTGTGCCGAGGCCGTCGCCGCGACCGGTGCAGTCGCCAGCGTGACGCTGGTGCCGCCGCTCGATGTACTGCGCGCAGTCACCGAAGCGTTAGACGCGGGCATCGAGCTGATCGTGTCGCCGTCCGAAGGCGTGCCGGTACGCGATGCGATGACGGCCTACGCCATGGTCAAGGAGCGCGGTGCGCACTGGATCGGTCCGTCCACACCGGGCCTGGCTATTCCTGAGCGCATGAAGCTGGGCTTTATTCCCGATGTCTCGCTCAAGCCGGGTTCGTTGGGTGTGATGTCCAAGAGCGGCACGCTCTCGTACGAAACCTGTTTCCGCCTGGCCAGTCGCGGCATCGGCCAGTCGGCGTGGATCGGCGTCGGTGGCGATCCGGTCAAGGGGCTGCGCTTTGCCGAGCTGCTGCCGTACTTCCAGCAGGATGCCGCCACGCGCGCCGTGTTAGTGCTCGGCGAGATCGGCGGTAGCGAAGAAGAAGACCTCGCCGCGGAAATGACGCGACTCGGTTTCAACAAGCCCGTGTTCGTCCTGCTCGCGGGTGCGTCGGCGCCCGAAGGCGTGACCATGGGCCATGCCGGCGCGCTGATCCAGGGCGGTCGCGGCACCATTCAGTCGAAGACACGTGCCTTGCGCGATGCAGGCGCCGAAGTCTTTACCAGTATCGAAAGCCTTGTCGAGGGAGCGGCGCGCCGCGATGTCTGACGTGATAAATCATCGTTACACCGCCATGCCTCCTGGTATCGCCTTGAGCAAGGAACAGACGCGTCGCATCGGTCAGGTGCGCGAGCTGGTCCAGGGTGAATTCAAGGCTCGTGGCAAGGAACTGCTCGACGGTTCGTTCCCGTGGGAAAACATGCGCAAGCTGGCCGACATCGGCGTGCTCGGCATGGCCGTGGCAAAGCAGTACGGCGGTTCGGAGCTGGGCGTGTTCGATACCGCCCTGGTGCTCGAAGAGATTGCCAAGGGCTGCTACATCACCGCGATGGCCGTGCTGGGCGAGGTAGGCACGCAGACGCGGGTCATCTCCGCTTTCGCGCCGGAGCGCATCAAGCAGAAGTACCTGCCGCAGGTGTGCACCTGTGACTGCGTGCTCTCGATCTGCCTGACCGAGCCGCACGCCGGCACCGACATGGCCAGCTACACCACCAACGCGGAAATTCGCGGCGACAAGGTGATCCTCAACGGCACCAAGTCACTGATCAGTCGCGCCGAAGAGGCCGGGCTGTTCGTGGTATTCACACGCATCAACGGCGAGCCGGGGCTCGACGGCATCGGTTGCGCGCTGATCGAGCAGGGCACGCCAGGGCTGGCCCTGACCTCCAAGGTGCACACGCTCGGTGGCGAGAATCTGCACGAGATTACCTTGACCGACTGCGAGATTCCGATCGACCAGCTGGTCGTGCAGCGCCAGGGGCTAAAATCGCTGCTGTCGGCCTTCAATACGCAGCGTTGCCTCAATCCGAGCATTTCGCTGGGCTTGGCCGAGGGCGCCTTCGACGAGGCCGTGGATTATGCGTCCAGGCGCACGGCTTTCGGTCGCGCCATCGGCAATTTCCAGGGTATGCGTTGGAAACTGGCCGATATGTTCATCGCCATCGAAGCGGCACGCGGGCTGTTGTATCGCGCCTGCTTGTCGGCCGATCCGTTTCCTGACCCATTGTTGGCGGCGACGGCAAAGATTCGTTGCAACGAGATGTCTTTGGAAGTGACCAGCGAAGCCCTGCAGATCCATGGCGGTTTTGGTTTTACCGACGACAGCGTGGTGTCGCGCCTGTATCGCGGTGCGCGTTATGGCACCCTGGGCGGCGGTACCTCCGAGACGCTGCGCGATTTGATCGGTAAGCGCGTCACCGGCGCCTTCGATGCGAAGACGGGTATTTCGGGCTTGTCTTTCGCGCAAGCTGCCGATAATGGTTTTGTCTAGGAGTAGTGTACGTGGGTCAGCATATTGAAATCACTGCGAGCGACGGTCACCGGCTGGCCGCCTATGTTGCCGAGCCCGTTGGCAATGCGGTCGGTGCCATCGTCATGTTGCAGGAGTTCTTTGGCGTCAATGCGCACATCCGCGCGATGGCCGAGCAGTACGCACAGGACGGTTACTACACCATCGCGCCGGCGATCTTCGATCGCGTCGAGCGCGACGTAGAGCTGGGCTACGATCCGGCTGGCATGCAGAAGGGCCGCGAGCTGCGTGCCAAGCTGGACATGGATCAAACCATGCTGGACGTGCAGGCGGCGATCGATGTCGCCGGTGCGCACGGCCGCGTCGCCACGCTGGGCTATTGCTGGGGCGGATCGCTGGCCTATCTGGCTGCGGCGCGACTGAAGGGCGTGGTCTGCGCGGTGGGCTACTACGGTGCCCAGATCGCCGGCTACGCCAACGAGACACTGCATGCGCCCGTGCTGCTGCACTTCGCCGAGCACGACGAGTACATCCCGCTGACCGACGTGGAAAAGATCCGCCAGGCGCAGCCGGAGATCGAGATGCACCTGTATCCCGGGACCGAGCACGGCTTCAGCTGTAACGATCGCCGTTTCTACGAGCCTAAGTCCGCCGCGCTGGCGCGCGAGCGTTCCCTGGCTTTCCTGGCGCGCTATCGCTAGCGCCTGCTTTTCAAGTATTCCCGGAGCTGTTGGCATGCGCGTCGATTTTCATACTCATGTGATTCCATCGCCGGACCGGTTGCCCGACTGGAAGGGGCAGTTCGGCCCGGGTCGCTGGCCGCGGCTCGAGTCCGTGGCGCCGGATGCGGCGATGTTGTTCATGGGCGAAACGAGCATCATGAAGCTCCACGAGCGCTTCTGGTCGCTGGATTGCCGATTGCAGGATATGGATCGGCAAGGCGTGGACCTGCAAGTCATCTCGCCGATTCCGATGTTGAGCTGTTATTGGGCTCCACCGGAAGCTGGGCAGGCTGTAGCGCGTTTTCTCAACCGGCATATCGCCGAGCTGGTCGCCAGTCGCCCGGATCGCTTCGCCGGCATGGGCACCGTACCGTTGCAGGATGTCGATCGTGCGATCGAGGAGCTGCGCTATCTCAGCGGTGAACTGAAGATTCGCGCGGTGCAGATCGGCAGCTGCCCGGCAGGGCGCGACCTGGACGATCCGGCCTTGCTACCTTTCTTCCAGGCGTGCATCGACACCGGTACCGCAGTGTTCGTGCATCCCATGCAGCCCTTGATCGGCGGTGAGCGACTGCAGCGTTACTACTTGCCCAATATCGTCGGCAATCCGCTGGAAACCGCACTGGCCATGACGCGATTGATCGTCGGTGGCGTGTTGGAAAAACTGCCGGATCTGCGCATCTGCTTCGCGCATGCCGGTGGCGCATTCCCGCTGGTGCTCGGTCGCGTGGACAAGGGTTATGCGGCTCGCGCGGAAATGCGCGAGCACATCAGCCGCAAGCCGAGCGAATACGCGAAGATGATCTACGTCGACGCCCTGACCTTCGATCCTCCCAGCCTGCATTTTGTGGTGGAAAAGCATGGCGCCGATCGTGTATTGATGGGCACTGACTATCCCTTCGGCTTAGGCGAGGAAGACCCGATCGGCGCGATCGAGGCCGCGGACCTTCCGCCGGAAACCGTCCGTGCGATTGTCGAAGGTAATGTCTGGACCTTCCTGGGCGACGGCGGCTGAGTGGCGATGGCGAGCCTTCATGCCAATCCGATACCGGCGACGCGGGATAGCCATACGATGAAACCCATCGAAGTCGACAGCTTGGTGGATGGTCAGAAGATCGGCGCGCTGGTGATTCGGATCGTGATTCTGTCGTTGCTGGTGCAATGCGCAGATGGTTTCGATCTGGCCGCAATGTCTTACGCTGCCCCCGAATTGATTCGCTCCTGGCATTTCCCGGCCTCCGAGTTGGGGCCGGTGTTCAGCGCGGGCCTTGTCGGCATGGCCGTCGGCGGTCCGCTGTTCGGTTATATCGGCGATCACTATGGACGCCGCACGGCGATCATCCTGTCCACGGTGGTCTACGGTCTATTTAGCCTGCTGATGGCGGTGGCACCCGATTTGCAGATCATGCTGGCTTTGCGCTTCATTTCCGGCGTAGGACTGGGCGGTTTGCTACCCAATACCGTCGCTCTGAACGCGGAGTTCGCGCCGCGCCGCCTGCGTGCGACGTTGATCATCGTGATGTTCATGGGGCTCGCGGTGGGCGGTATTTTGCCATCCGTTGTTGCAACGACGTTGCAGCATGATTTCGGTTGGCGCGCATTTTTTGTCGTCGGCGGAGCCGCACCACTTTTATTAGCAATCGTGCTTTATTTTTTGCTTCCCGAGTCGATAAAGTTTTTGCTGACCAAGAAGGGCGCCAATGCAAAGGCTTCCGAGCTGGCGGCGCAACTGCGGCCCGATCTTGGCATCACGCCTGAAACGCCATTGACCATCGCTGCTAGCCGGCAGGGCGTCAATGCGATATCGCCAGCCTTGTTGTTTGCCGACGGGTTGGGCTGGATCACCGTGCTGGTGTGGTTGCTGTTCTCTGCCGCGCTCGTGGTGAACTTCTTTGTCAACAGCTGGATGCCGACGCTGTTTCGTGCAGCGGGGTTGAGCAGCGACCAGACCGCGGTAACCCAGGCGGCCTATTACGTGGGCGCGATCGTCGGTGGCTTGATCATCAGCCGCTTGATCGATCGCTGGGGCATCGTGGCGATTGCCGGTTATTTCCTGATCGGCGGTCCGGTGGTGGCGGCTATCGGTATACCGGGATTGTCGCATTACGCCCTGACCGGCGTGGTGTTCCTGACCGGAGCCTGCGTACTGGGCAGCCAGCTGGGCATGAACGCCGTTACCGGCATGATTTATCCGACCAGCATTCGTTCCAAGGGTGCGGGTTGGGCAAGCGGTGTGGGGCGCATCGTGTCGACCGCCGGCCCTGTGTTGGGCGGCTGGTTGATTGCACGGCATACGCCACTGCCGCAGTTGTTTCTGGTGCCGCTGGTGCCACTGGTGATCGGTGGGATCGGTGCGCTCTTGTTGATTTACCTGTGTTACCGCCGTTTCCGCGGCCTGCGTCTGGATGAGACAGCAGCGAAGGCCGCGGGCGAATGATCCAAGCCATACGAAAGTCGAGGATTGATCCATGACAGAAGCGAACATCGACGCCGCGCCGGTGGAAACCGAAGCCGAACTGCGTCGAAAGACCGCGGTGATGTGCCGCATGCTGAGCCTGCAGGGCTCGATCGGCATGTTCGGTCATGTTTCCATCCGCGTGCCGGGTACCGACCGTATCCTGCTCAGTCCGGGTGCCGGTTCCGAGAAGGCCCTGGTCAAGCCCGAAGATGTTTTCGTGTTCGATATCAACGGCGAGATCCTTGAGCATCCTGGTCTCGAAGTGCCCTTGGAATGGCGTATCCATACACAGATCCATCGCGACCGTCCGGAAATCATGAGCGTCACGCATCTGCACGCCCAGCATTCGACCTTGCTGGGTATCGCAGGCAAGCCGATGGTGCCGGTGTTTCTGCATGGAGCATTCCTTTATACGGGAGTACCGACCTGGGATAACCCGCGGTTGGTGGTTTCCGATCCGCAGGCGGCATCGCTGTCGGCGGCATTGGGCAAGAACGTGGCCGTGCAGATGCGCGGGCACGGTAGCGTGATAGTCGGTGAAAGCGCGGAGATCGCATTTTTTCGCAGCACTTTCTTCGAAGAGAACGCACGCAAGCAGGTCGAGGCGGAAATCCTCGGCGGCGCGCTGCCGCTCTCGCCGGAAGAGGCGGCCGATTGCGCGCGCGGTACGTTCAATCCACGCCTGTTGCGCTTGTTGTGGGGTTATTACGAACTGCGTTCGGAACAGACGTTGGCGGATATGACCAGGCATTGATCGATCTTGCATCGTGGCGCTCGGGGTGAGCGCCGCCTTGCAGCCTTATCGATAGATGTTTTTTTGGCGGGCGCAAGCCCGTCCGGCTTTGCACACTCAAAAATTCGACCGGTACCCAGGAATACAGCGACAACAGCGACACGCACCGACTTTGGGTACAGGGCGGACATGACACGTTACCCGAGGGGGAGGAAAGCAGCACCATGTCCAAGCAAACTATTTCGCGCCTGCGCCGTACGGCAGCCTTTGCGCTGTTGGCGATCGGCTTGTCCGCCAGCGCAGACGATGCACAACAAAGCGACCCGCCGCAGCGCCGCATCGATTCGCCGGCTCCCGGCACCAACATGCAGGACTGGTGGCACCAGCAAGGCATGACCGGCGATTGGGGTGGCGTGCGCAGCCGCTGGCGCAATGCTGGCGTGGATATTTTTTCCAGCTACACAGTGCAGACTGCCGATATCGTCAACGGCGGTGCCAAGCAGGGCACGTCGACGAATAACCAGGTCATCCTGGGCGCCAACTTCGATATGGCGAAGCTGGCGGGCATCGACGATGGCATCTTCACCTTCGCCATGTCCGATCGTTATGGTTCGAACGCGTCGTTGCTGGCCGGCACGCGCGTGACGATCATGAGCAACTACGGCGAAGGCGAGAATTTCCGCCTGGCAAACATGAGCTTCAAGCAGAACCTTTATCACGGGCGCTTGAGCTACCAGATCGGCTATTTTCCCGCGGCGGCCGAGTTCGATTACAACCCACTGTTGTGCAGCTTCCTCAACCAGGGTTTCTGCGGTCATCCCAATTCGCTGGCCGCCAACACCAGCGGCTTCCAGAACCCGCCCGGTGCCCAGCTTGGCGCGCGCGTGACCGCGTTCTTCAAGCCTGACCTGTACCTCAAGGTGGCTGTCTTCGACGTCAACCCCACACGCTTCACCGATCCGGATCAGGGTTTTCGTCTCGACACGCAGGGCACGACCGGTGCGATCTATCTTTCCGAACTGGGCTGGAGTCCGGGTTTCGGCGACAACCATCTGCCCGGACACTACAAGATCGGTGGATACTACGACACCAGTCGCGCACCGGATGTAGTCAACGCCAAGCTCCAGCACGAAGGTCGCTACAGTGGCTGGGTGTCGCTGGATCAGATGATCTTCAATCTGGGGCCGGACAATAGCCGTGGCCTGGTGTTGTTCGCCAACTGGACCGAGAGCAATCGCAGCACGTCGCAGATTGCCAGCTACGACTCGTTGGGCCTGGTGTTCCTGGGGCCGTTTGCCAGCCGTCCCAGCGATGTGCTGAGCCTGGGGTGGGCCAAGTCGTACTTGAACGAAAGCAAGCTCAACGCATTGATTGCGGCCAAGCCAAAGTTTGGCTACCTGGGCGCGGAGCAGTACATCGACTTGTCTTACAAGTTTCAATTGACGCCGTGGATGTTCTTTTCACCGGACGTGCAATACCTGATGCATCCGGGTGTCTTCAGTGCCAAACGCTACCCCAACGCCACGGTGGTCGGCGGTTCGGTGTCGTTCAAGTTCTAACACCCCAAGCGCGCGCCGGTATCGGCGCGCCTCACTTTAAGGAGGAGTAGCCGTGGCCGATTGGATCAAACTCACCGCCGCCGATGGGCATGAACTGGACGCCTATCGCGACGGTCCGCAAGACTCGCCGCTGTGCCTGGTGGTTCTGCAGGAAGTCTTCGGACTGAACAGCCATATGCGTTACGCCTGCGCGCAATGGGCGGCTGCCGGCTTCTCGGTGATCGCGCCGGCCTTGCTCGACCGCGCCGAGCGCAACGTCGAGCTGGGTTACGCACCGGAAGATCTGCAATACGGTTTCGCCTTGCGTGCACAGATCCAGGAATCGGCTAGCCTGGCCGACATCGAAGCGGCACGTGCATGGTTCGGCGAGCGCAAGGTTGGCGTGGTCGGTTATTGCTGGGGTGGGCGCGTCGCCTGGTGGGGTGCCACGCGCAGCAACGCGTTCGCCGCATCGGTGGCTTGGTACGGTGGCGGCATTGCCTCCAATAAGGACGAGACACCGCGATGTCCGGTGCAAATGCACTTCGGTGAGAAAGACCATTCCATCTCGCTGGACGACGTGGCGGCTATTCGTGCTGCGCAGCCCGGCGTGGAGATCTTCGTCTATGACGGGGCGTCGCATGGCTTCGGCTGCGAGGAGCGTCCCACGTTCGATCAGGCCAGCTATGATCTGGCGCAATCGCGCTCCATCGATTTTCTCAAGCACTATTTGACCTGAAGACGCCATGCCGGGACGTTATTTCGAACAATTCACGCTTGGCCAGCAGTTCGAGCATGAAATCCGCCGTACAGTCACGGAGACAGATAACTTGCTGTTCTCCGTGCTGACGCACAATCCGCAACCATTGCATATCGACGCCCAGTACGCCGGTGCGAGCGAATTCGGCCGCATCGTGGTCAACAGCACGTTCACTTTCAGCTTGATGATCGGGCTTACGGTGCAAGACACGACATTGCGCACCATGGTGGCCAATCTCGGCTATGATCAAATCAAGACGCCGCACCCGGTTTTTATCGGCGATACCCTGCGTGCCGAGACTGAAATCGTCGAGCTGCGCGATAGCCGGTCGCGCCCGGAGGCGGGTATCGTGGTGTTCCAGCATCGTTTGCTCAATCAGCGCGATGAGCCGGTATGCCAGTGCTTGCGCAGCGCTTTGATGCAGCGGAAGCCGGCATGAAGATGCGCTCGCTGTTGTTTGTGCCTGGAGACCGGCCGGAGCGCATGCGCAAGGCCATGGATTCGGCCGCCGATGTAGTGCTGCTGGATCTGGAAGATTCTGTCACGCCCGCACAAAAAACGGTGGCGCGCGACGCGATTGCCGAGTTTCTCGGCGGCGAGACGGGCGAGAAGAGCGTTTTTGTACGCGTCAATCCGCTCGATAGCGGCGCGTGGTTGCGCCGCGATCTGGAGTGCATCGCCGGTCATCCACCCGATGGCCTGATTCTTCCCAAGGCAGCGGGGCAGGCGGCGATCGAGCGGTTCGATACGGTACTGGAGACCTTCGGATTGGGCGGCTTGCCGATCCTGCCTATTGCAACGGAAACCGCGGCCAGTGTTTTCGAGCTCGGCAGCTACCGCGCCGTTGCTTCGCGATTGCTCGGTTTGACCTGGGGTGCGGAAGATCTTTCCGCTGCGATCGGCGCTACGGCTCCGCGCGAACCGAATGGCGATTTCACCGCGCCCTATGTCACGGTGCGTTCGCTGGCTTTGTTCGCTGCGCATGCGGCGGGCGTGCGGGCTATTGAGACGGTCTATCCGGATTTTCGCGACGAAGAGGGGCTTATGCGCATCGCCACTCGGGCTGCACGCGATGGCTTCAGCGGCATGATGGCAATTCATCCGGCACAGCTGGAGATCATCAACAATGCGTTCGAGCCTTCCGCGGAAGCATTGGCGCATGCGCGTGCGGTTGTCGATGCTTTCGCTGCCATACCGGGCGCAGGTGCGTTGTCGCTGGACGGTCAGATGATCGATGCGCCGCATTTGAAACTGGCTCAGCGTCTGCTGGCTGGGCGCTGAGTAATAGCAAGAGCCCCCTCCACCAACCCTCCCCCGGCGCTCCGCCGGGGGAGAGAGTTGGGGTGAGGGGGACGCCGTGCGTGGAAAACCACGCAACGATATTCGAAACGCCTCAACCTTTCTCATAAAAAAACCTGCAAAACACGGCGAGTGTGCTCGAATAGATTCGTCCGGCCAGCCTCAATCCAGATGAGCAAGCAACCAATCGGCAAACTCGCGCACCTTGCCGTCCTTCGCGCCACTCGCCGGCATCACCAGGTGATATCCCAGTTCGCGGCGCAATACCGGGCCGCAGGGAACGATCAAGCGGCCTTCGCGCAGATCGTCTTCGATATAGGCCCGCTGCAGGATGGCGATGCCGCCACTTTCGATGGCGAAACGGTGCACGATACCTAGATCCTCGAAAGAGGAAAGCTGGTTCAGCGCCGCGGCGCTATCCATGCCGGCGGCAGCGAACCAATCCGGCCAATCGTTCGCTCGCGCATGGGTTTGTAGCAGCGGCTTGCCGACCATGTCCTTGGCGCTTTTCAGGTGCAGCGATTTGGCCAGCGCCTTGGTACATACCGGTACCAGTTCGTCGAGGAACAGCAGATGGCTGGTCAGCCCTTTCCAGTGGCCACGGCCATAGCGGATGCCGATATCGATATCCTGGTTTTCGAAATCGACCAGGCTGGCACCCGACACCGATACCAGTCGCACGTCGATATGCGGAAACTGCCGACTGAAAGTAAGCAGGCGCGGAGTCAGCCAGCGGCTGAGCAGGAGCGGGTAGCCCTTGACGGTCAATCGGGTGCGCGGCGATACCGCCGAACTGAATGACATCGTGGCGCGGCGGATATCGTCGAAAGCCGCATGCAGAACATCGGCATAGGCGGCGGCGCTGGCGGTGAGCTCCAACTGATTGCTCTTGCGCTCGAACAGCTTTGCACCGAAGTACTCTTCCAACACCGCGATCTGATGGCTTACAGCACCTTGGGTGACATTGAGTTCGCGCGCCGCCTTGGTGAAATTCAGGTGGCGCGATGCGGCTTCGAAGGCCAGCAAGGGGTTGAGCGGGGGCAACGAACGCATGGGGGCTCTCGGATCTGGTGCTCCGTCGTCCAGTATAGGTGCCATAGGTCCCGACTGTGGAAGCGCCCGGAGGAAGGACCTAAGATCCGTGGGGTACGGGCATAGGGATGCCCGGTTCCGGGGGGAACGCGATGTATTGCCGGCTCTGTACCGCACCTGTGGCGGATGGTCGTTTTTGTTGCGAGCGTTGTGCCGAAGGGCTTGAGTCGGGCCAGCCATCGCTGGGCCAAGTGAAATCGCCAGCACTTATGCTTGGCGGCGCGACACCGCCACCGCTGTCTTCGGCACGCGACGGTATTCCCTCGTTAAAGCCACAACATGTCACAGAGGCGAGGGGGCCGTCTGGCTCGATGGCGGCCATCGGGGCGGGCGCGATTTTCCTGGTGTCTTGCATGGTCACGCGGTGGTCGATGCCACAGAGTGATTGGCCCGAGCTTGCAGGAGCTGCCATGGCGCCACTCATCCTGGGAGGAATTGTCGCGGCGTTTCCCTGGAAATCACGGGCAAAGGCTCTGTTAGTGAGTTCGGCCATCGTGCTGATATTGAGCACACTTGGACGGATCGGCCCAGGGGCGCAATATGCGAAAGATCATCAGGCGTTGGTACAGGCCCGGCGGGATCTGGGGCGAACCATGCAGCAGCTGGCCGACGGTGGCAACATCGATACGCAGAATATTCCCAGCGCGAACGACACCGGCAATAGCTCCGATGCGCAGGAAGCGCGAATGCTCAGAGAGGTTACCGCGCTGATAGTGGAAACCGAGCAGAAAATCACGGAGAACACCCACAAGCTTCAGGCGCTGCACCTTGGGCAAGCGACGTCACCGGAACCATTGGTCTCCGCAGAGGAGGTGCATAACAATCGCGCGTCGCTGCAGAAGGCGGCAGAGCTGATCGCCGACGATCGAGCTCTGGTCGACAGCTATATGCAAAAAGTCTCATCGTTTATCGATCGATTGCCCAGCGATCGTCGAGAGATGGAACGTAAGGAGTTCGATGAGTCTTACCGGTCGAACTTCCGTGTCTTTAACGCGAGGTTCGACAATACCAAGGTGTTGATCGAGCGCATGGGGCAAGTGCTGATCATGGCTCAGCAGAATCTGGGACGCTGGAAGCTCAAGGACGGCAAGTTTCTCGTGAGGCCGGGGCAATTGCAGGAACTCAATCGATTGTTTGCGGATATTGCGGCCTGCAGAGAGGAAGATAAGCGGCTCGGTCTTGAAGCCCAGAACCTCTCAAACACTCTTCGGGATCATGCACAGGCCCTGATCAGGGCGCGATAGCGGCAAACTTGAGATCTAAGTTGCTTTAAATCAATAAGTTATGTATTTCGGCGCGGGATTACTAATATTAGTAATCATGACCGTCACCCCACTCCAACAGCGCCTGCTCGACTACCTCCGCCAGTACATCGCGGAGCGCGGCTATCCGCCGTCCCAGATGGAAATGGCCCAGGCACTGGGGCTGAAGCAGAATCGCTCGGCGCGCCTGCACCTGGAGTCCCTGGCCAGGGAGGGACTGATCGAGTTGAGCGATGGCAAGGCGCGTGGCGTGCGCCTTGCCGAGCCTGCAACAGAGCGGCAGGCAAGTGCGTCGCTATTACAGGTGCCCTTGCTCGGTCGTGTCGCCGCCGGTCGTCCGATCGGTTCGGACACCCAGGCGCAGCGACACATAATGCTCGACCCGCATCTGTTTCGTTTGCGGCCCGATTACCTGTTGGAAGTGCAGGGCGACTCGATGCTGCTCGATGGCATCCTGTCTGGCGATCTGATCGGCGTGCATCGCGCGGCTGAGGCGCGCAACGGGCAGATTGTCGTGGCGCGCCTGGACGACGAGTTCACCGTCAAACGCTGGGAGCGTCGCGGCGAGCGTATACGCTTATTACCGCGTAACCCTGCTTACGCGCCGATCGAGGTCGATCCGCGCACGAACGATTTTGCCCTGGAAGGCTTGTTCGCCGGTTTGATCAGGCCAGGTTGATGGGACAACTCGTCGCCATCGACAGTTTGCTCGATGCCCGCCGCGTATGGCGCGGGCAACCGCATGCACGGCCGCCGTCCCAGCAGCCGACGGGTTGGGCAGCGCTCGACGCGGCGCTGCCTACAGGCGGCTGGCCCGAAAGGGCTTTGAGCGAGTTGTTGCTGCCGCTGGATGGCATCGGTGAATTGCGCTTGTTGTGGCCGACTCTCGCGCGGCTGTCGCACGCGCACGATGCCGGCATGATTGCGCTGATCGCACCGCCTTATTTGCCGTTTGCCTCTGCCTGGGCACAGGCGGGCGTGCGCATGCGCCAGCTTCAGGTTGTGCGCGCCGAAACGCGCGATGTGCTGTGGGCGGCGGAGCAATGCCTGCGTTCGGCTGCTTGTGCCGCGGTCGTGTGCTGGCCGCAGCAGGCGGACGATCGAGCTTTGCGGCGACTGCATCTGGCTGCGGAAACCGGTCAGTGTCTCGGCTTTGCCTTGCGTCCGAGCAACGCGGCGGCCAATCCGTCGCCGGCGGCTTTGCGCATCGCCATCGATACGCAGCCAGCACAGCTGCGCGTGCTCAAATGTCGCGGCGGCAATCCGCCGACGGCGCCGATCCCGTTTGCCGGATGAGGGCGCGGCGATGCTGTGGGCATGCATTCTTCTGCCGCAACTGGCACTCGACGGCGTCCTGCGCAGGCAGGCTACGCCGGACGAGCCGCTGGCGCTGATCGATGGACCGGTGCAGCGCCGGATGCTGCGTGGAGTCAATCCGGCCGGCAAGGCCGCTGGATTGCGCACTGGACAGCCCCTGAGCCTCGCACAGGCGATTTGCCCGCGCTTTCATGTCGTCGAATACGATGCTGCCGATGTGGCGCATTGGCACACGTTTCTCGCAGCGTGGGCCTACCGCTACGGCTCGCAGGTCAGCCGTGAAATGCCCGCCGCCTTGCTGATGGAGGTGGCGGCCAGTTTTCGCCTGTTCGGGCCATGGCCTCGACTGGAAGCCTGCCTGCGCGAGGATCTGCGCGAGCTGGGTTTTCGTCATCGCATCGTGTTGGCACCGCATCCATGGGCCGCTCGTGCCTTGGCCAATGTGCACGATGGCCTGGCGATCACCGGTGAAGCACCGTTGCGGCAAGCCCTGGATGCCTTGCCCGTGGCGCGCTGCGGCCTGCCGCCCGAAGTAGCGATCGGCTTGGGCCGGATGGGCTTGCGTCATTTGCGCCAGGTCTTTGCCTTGCCGCGCGCGGCATTGGGCCGGCGCATCGGCGAAGCGGCACTCGATCACCTGGATCGCCTGCGCGGCACGCTGGCTACGCCGTTGCAGTGCTTCCAGCCGGACGACGCCTTCGAAGCACGCATCGAGTTCAATTACGAAGTCAGTTCCAGCCAGTCGCTGCTGTTCCCCTTGCGCCGTCTGACCGCCGACCTGGGGGCTTATTTGGCTGGCCGCGATGGCGGCGTGCAGCGCTTCTTGCTGCGCTTCTCGCATGAACGAGGCGCTGCGACAGAGTTGCCGATCGGCTTGCTTGCCGCCGAGCGCGATCCGGCGATGCTGTTCGAAGTGGCGCGCAGCCGCCTCGAGCAGTTGCAGTTACCCGCGCCGGTGCGCGAGATGGAACTGCTGGCGCACCAACTGCCGCCGTTCGTGCCGGCGGGACGCGATCTGTTCGACATGCGGCCGCAGCAGGCGATGCCGTGGGAGCAATTGCGCGAGCGCCTGCGTGCACGAC
>NZ_DATCRY010000177.1:0-13156 GCF_036568765.1 Dyella sp.
GCATATGCGAGCCGGTACGCGTCATCTGTCCGAACGGCGTTTTCCCGATGGCACCGTGGTGGAAATTCGCGGCAATCCCATGCCCGGCGGTGGCTTCGTCGCCACGTTCACCGATGTCACTGCTTTCCGTCAGGCCGAACAGGCCCTGCTGCGTTCGAATGAAACGTTGGAATGGCGTGTGGGCGAACGCACCCGCGAGCTGGCTGCGGCGAGCGCGGAAGCGCAACGCGCGAACGAAGCAAAGAGCCGCTTCCTGGCCGCGGTGAGCCATGACTTGATGCAGCCACTTCATGCGGCGCAATTGTTCGCCCACGCTTTGGCCGAGCGCGGCGATGTCGATACCGTGCGTCATCTCAATGGCGCGTTGGCGGCAACCGAAGGGCTGCTGGCGGGCTTGCTCGATATTGCGCGATTGGAAGCCGGGCGCCTGCATCCGCAGCCGCGCGGTTTTGCGCTGGCCGACGTATTCGATCCGCTGGCAGCCGAGTTTCATGTGCTGGCCGAGGAGCGCGGCGTGCGTCTGAGCGTGGTCGGCAGTCGCGCCTGGGTACATACCGATCCTCAGTTGTTGCGTCGTGTGCTGCAGAACTTCCTGTCCAATGCGCTGCGTTACGCCGAGCGTGGACGCGTGTTGCTTGGCGTGCGTCGATGCGGCGATCGACTGCGGCTGGAGGTCTGGGATACGGGCCCGGGTATTGCTCCAGAAGAACAGCGCATCATCTTCGATGAGTTCCGTCGCGGTAGCGCCGCGGGAGGGCAGGGGCTCGGACTGGGGCTGTCGATCGCGCAGCGCATGGCCGGTCTGCTCGGTACGCCTTTGCATCTGCGCTCATGGCCTGGACGCGGCAGCGTGTTCGATCTGGAAGTACTGCGCGTCGCGCCTGTGCGACGTGAGCCGGCACCGACGCGAGAGCCGCAACCGTTGCCGCGCGGACGCGCATTGGTGGTCGACAATGAGCCGGCGGCACTGGCAGCCTTGTCGGCATTGCTATCGAGTTGGGGCTGGCAGGTGCATGCCGCGAGAAGCCTGGAGCAGGCACGCGAAGCGCCGTGGCCGGCCGATGTGCAGATCTTCGATTACCACCTCGATGGCGGCCGTACAGGTCTGGATCTATGGAAAGCCCTGGGCGATGAGGCGCAGGCAGCGCCTACGATCATGCTCACGGCCGACCGCGACGGCGATCTGCGTCAGCGCTTGCTCGAACGCGGTGCGAGTGTGCTGTACAAACCGCTCAAGCCGCTGGCATTACGCCAGGTATTGCAGCGTTTCGCTGCCGCGCAGCAGGTTTAGCCACGCGCGGGATCGCTCAGTGCCAGCGATTGCAGCAGCAATCCGGCCTGGGTGCGATTGCGTACGCCGAGCTTTTCGAAAATGGCGGTCACGTGCGCCTTGACGGTGCGCTCCTGGATCGACAGCCGGTCGGCGATCTGCTTGTTGAGCAAGCCTTCGGCGAGCAACACCAGGACGCGGTACTGCTGTTCGGTCAGACGCGCCAAGCGACCGGCCAGATCGGTATCGACCGGGTCATCGGGCAGCGCTTCGATCGCTTCGGCCCAGCCGGCCGGCAGCCAGCTGCCGCAATCGAGCACGTTGCGTATCGCCTCGCCGATGTCCGACGGCGAGGCGCTCTTGGGGATGAAACCGGCGGCACCGTGGCTGAGGACGCGGCGCACAACGCGTGGATCGTCCTGTGCCGAGACCACCAGCACAGCCACGCCCGGGTGCTGACCGCGCAGCGCCGCCAACCCCGACAGGCCATGGCTGCCAGGCATGTGCAGATCCAGTAATACCAGGTCGATATCGGCTACATCGGCCAGCGTCGCCAAGGTGCTGTCGAGGTCGGCCGCTTCGTAGACCTGACAGTCGCGCAAGTTTTCGCGAGCCGCTTGGCGCAGTGCGGCGCGGAACAGGGGATGATCGTCGGCGATCAGCAAGCGTGTCATGGCCGCCGACGGTAGCCGGATGTGCGTCCGCCGTCGAGTTCGGAAGGTCATGCTGGACTTTCGTACGATGGCGGGCACGGCCGGGCTTGTTATGGTGGGCGGATGAATAAGCGAACCTATGCTTGGCTGGCCCTGTCGTTCGTGCCGCTGTTTGCCGGCTGCGCGAGTTCTTCCCGCATGACGGAGCATTCGATGCAAGCGGATTTTGTGCGTGGCGAAATTTCCGTCACCGAACATCGCCATGGCGATGATTTGCTCAGCGCGGGCTTGGGGCTGAAGGGATTGGTCGGCGCAGCCTCGCCGATCGCCGATCCTGCCCATCCCACATCGGCCGAACTGCGCCGTCGCGCGATCCAGGCCAGTTGGAAGGGCATTGCCGATCTGGGGCCGCTCGGTGGCTATGGCAGCGTTTACGGGGCGGTGCCCGATGTGCCAGGCCGCGAGTACCAGGCATTCGCATGGATACCGGGCGCCAAGCAGCCGCATCGTGTGTTGTTGCAATTACCGGATAACTTCGACGTGCATCGGCGTTGCCTGGTAGTGGCCGCATCGTCCGGCTCGCGTGGCGTCTATGGTGCGATTTCGCTGGCCGGCGCATGGGGTTTGCCGCGCGGTTGCGCCGTGGCGTATACCGACAAGGGCACGGGCGCGGGCTATTTCGATTACGCCGATGACAGCGGCGTTGCGCTCGACGGCACCCGTGCGAAGCGCGGTACGGTGCCGCTGGAGTTCGAGCCGCCGGCCATGGCCGGCGCGGATGCCATCGCGATCAAGCACATGCACTCGGGCGACAACCCCGAGGCCGATTGGGGTCGCCATGTGTTGCAGGCGGCCAAGTTCGGTCTGGCGATGCTCGATCGCGCTTATCCGCAGGAAGCACCGTTCACAGCGGCCAATACGCGCATCATCGCCACGGGGCTGTCCAACGGCGGTGGCGCGGTGTTGCAGGCGGCGGGTCTCGACGATGAGCACCTGCTTGCTGGCGTGGTGTCGCTGGAACCGAATATCCATGCGCAAGGGCAGGGCCGTGCGCTATACGACTATGCCACCGAAGCCGGCATCTGGCTGCCTTGTGCGCTTGCCGATGCGCGCTTCGCCAAGGCGCCGTTTGCGCGCACGCCGCACGGCGATATTCCACCGGCATGGTTGGCTCGCTGTGCGAGCCTGCATGAGCAAGGCAAGCTTTCTGGCGGTACGTCAACGGCGCAGGCCGCCGAAGCCTATGCGCGCTTGCGTGCCGCGGGCTGGAACGACGGTGCCATGGAGGTTGCTGCCAGCATTACCGCATTCGACCTGTGGCGTGTCATCGACGCGGGTTATGCAGCGTCTTATTTGCGCCGCACGGCGATGACGATGCCATGCGGGTTCCGCTATGCCACCGTAGGTACGGACGGCAAGCCAGCGCCTGTCGCAGCAGCGGTCAAAGCCGCATGGTGGGCAGACGGTTCGGGTATTCCGCCCGGCAACGGTATTGGCTTGCTCGGCGGCATGGATGCCTCCGCCGATCCGGGGCTGGCGGGCCAGGAATGTCTGCGTGGGCTTTGGGAGGGCAACGGCACGGATGCGCAGATGCTGCATGCTGGGGTAGATGCCACCGCCGGCCGCCTGCCACGCCAGGACTTGCCGTTGTGGATCGTGCATGGCGCGGACGATGGCTTGTTGCCGACTGTTTTCAGTTCCGAACCCTATGTCGCCTGGCTGCGCGCCCAAGGTCGCCAGCCGCTGTACTGGAAGGTACCGCACGCCCAGCATTTCGACGCGTTCCTGGTGTTGCCGGGGTTTGGAGAGCGACACCTGCCGCTGCTGCCGTACGGTTACCTGGCGCTGGACCGGCTCTGGGCCCATCTGTTCGAGGGAGCGCCGTGGCCGCGTGAGCTGGCGGTACCGCAAGGCCAGCCGCGTGGCGCGGGGCCGCTGGAGCGCGCCGCGCTGGCCCTACCCTGAGATGCGACAAAAGGAGCGGGGTTGGGGTTCAACCTGGGGTATCCTTGCCGACCTGCAAGCCGCCCCGCGAGAAGGCGGCCCTAACCCAACCAGGAAGCATCGATGAGCATACTCGTTACCCTCGACACCAACCGCGGCCCCATCCATCTGCGCCTGCATGACGACAAGACCCCGGTCACCGTTGCCAGCTTCGTCAACCTGGCGCGTCGGGGCTATTACGATGGCTTGTCGTTTCATCGCGTGATCGCCGACTTCATGATCCAGGGCGGCTGCCCTGAGGGTAGTGGCCGGGGCGGTCCGGGTTACCGGTTCGAGGACGAGTTCGACGCCTCCCTGCGTCACGACAAGCCCGGCGTGCTGTCGATGGCCAATGCCGGTCCGCGCACCAACGGCAGTCAGTTCTTCATCACCCATGGCGCTACGCCGTGGCTCGATGGCAAGCACAGTGTGTTCGGCGAAGTGATCGGTGCCGAAGATCAACAAGTAGTCGATGCGATTCGCCAGGGCGACGTCATCTCGAAGGTGACGGTCGAGGGCGACGTCGACGCGTTGCTGGCCGCCCAGGCCGATCGCCTGAAGGAATGGAACGACGTGCTCGATCAGCGCGGCTGATCGTCTCGTACCCGTTCGGTTAAATCCAAGCCGCCGAGGACAACTTCGGCGGCTTTTTTTCACGCGCTTGTCACGACAGTGAAGGGCGTGTGGGTCTAGACTCGGAAAGCTGCATGGACCCACTTCGACACAGGAGAACGACAATGTCTTTACTCGGCGAATTGCTCGGTGGCGGTCAGGGGAATGAGGCAGGTGGCGGCTCGCTGATTGCAATGGCGGGTGAGTTGATCGACAAGGCCGGCGGCGTCCAGGGCTTGGTGAGCATGTTGCAGCAGCATGGCCTCGGCGATGCGGTGCAGTCCTGGGTCGGCACCGGCGGCAACCAGGCCGTATCGGCCAATCAGCTCGGCCAGGCCTTGAGTAACGGCGGCCTGGGCTCGGCACTGGAAGGCATGGCGTCGAAGCTGGGAGTGGACCAGAACCAGTTGCTCGGCCAGCTTTCGCAGGTGCTGCCGCATGCGGTAGATCACCTGACTCCGGACGGGCAGGTGCCCGAGCAAGGCGGAGTCGGCGGTTTTGATCTGGGTGCGTTGGCCGGCCTTGCCGGCAAGTTGCTCGGCGGCAACCCAGCCTGATCTCGCGAGAGTTGCCGGCGAGGCGAGCGGCCTCGCCGGTTCCGGCTACGCGCTACAAGCGTCGCGGCCGGGCGAAGAGCGCGTTATAGATCAGCAGCAGAATCACCGCGCCGGCTACGGAGCCGGCGAAATGTTTCCAGCCGGTGGCGGGTAGTAAGCCCCAGCGCTGGCTTGCGTAGCTGGCCAGCAGCGAGCCGGCGATACCGAGCAGGGCGGTAACGATAATGCCGCCGCTATCGGGGCCGGGCACGATCAGCTTGGCCAGTACGCCGATGACCAGGCCGATCAGAAAGACAATGATCCAATGCATCATGACCGTCGCTCGCAGTGCAAAGGTGTGCGCTGACTTTAGCCATGCGTGCATGAACCCAAAGCCACGTCGCCAAGATCTTGCGAAAACTGGCGGAGTCCGAGCTCCGCCAGCGGATGGGCATCAGGTGCTGGCGTTGCGGCGTTTGAACCAACCGTAGATCAGCAGCAGCACGACTGCGCCGGCGATCGAGCCGAGAAAGTGCACCAGACCGGTCTCTCCCCACAGGCCCAGTTTTTCGCCGACGAATGTCGAGATGATCGAGCCGGCGATGCCGAGCAGGACGGTGATGATGAAGCCGCCCGGATCCTTGCCCGGGGTGACCAGTTTGGCGAGCAGGCCGACGACCAGGCCGACGATAATTACCCAAAGCCAATGCATACTCGTTCCCTCCCGCATGATGAATAGGATCCCTTCGAGGTTCATCGAGCCTTGCATCCCGCCGGCTCGCCGCTACCGTCCCCCCGGACGTGAAGCCGGCGCGGGCATGATGTCATGGCGGCCACGGCCATGGCAGCCCCGGGCGGGTGCCGGAAGGCCTATACCGCCTGCGCGGCGATGCGGCAGTGCGGCATGCTAAAATTGCCGGGTTTGCTGACCCGTTCCCCCAGAGGAAGCTATGCCCCAGCTCGCCCAGCGTATCGGCCGCGCACAGCCCAGCGCGATCATGGTCATCGCCGAAAAAGCCAAGCAACTCAAAATAGCCGGGCGAGACATCATCAGCTTTTCCATCGGCGTGCCGAATTTCCTGCCCGGAGAGCACGTCTACGCGGCCGCGCGCGAATCGCTTTCGCACGATAGCGGCCAGTACGGCAGCAACCGCGGCGCGGACGTATTGCTGGATGCTTTCCTCAAGCACATCGAGGCGCTGGGTTTCCAGGGGTATGGGCGCAAGAACATCGCCGTCGGCATCGGCGCCAAACAGGTGCTGTACAACCTGGCCGAGGCGCTGATGAACGAAGGCGACGAGATCTGCTTCGCCGCACCGTACTGGACGACATATCACGACATCGCGCAGATCGTCGGCGCGAAGATCAATGTGCTGCATTGCGGTCCCGAGCAGAACTACAAGCTCACGACGGCGCAACTCGATGCGGCCCTGGCGCGCAAGCCGAAGGTGTTCCTGTTCAACAACCCGTCCAATCCCACGGGTATGGTCTATACGCGCGAAGAAATCGCCGCGCTGGCCGATGTATTGGCCAAGTACCCGGATACCTGGATCGTTACCGACGACATCTATAACTCCATGGTGTTCGACGGTATCGGCTATCACAACTTCGTGTTCGCACGGCCGGAGCTGCGCGAGCGCCTGGTGTTCGTCGATTCGTTGTCCAAGACCTACGGTATGCCGGGCTGGCGCGTTGGCCTGATCGCCGCGCCTGAATCGGTGGCGCTCGCGGTGACCACGCTGAACTCGAACCACATCACCAGCCTGCCCGAAGTGATTACCGCCGCGGCCGTTGCAGCGTTCACCGGTCCGCAGGACATCCCGCAAGCGAAGTGCGCGGAGTTCGCGCTCAAGCGCGATATCGTCGTCGATGCGTTGCGCGCGATTCCTGGTGTAGTGTGCCCGCGCCCGCAGGGCGCGTTTTATGCGTTTCCGGATATATCCGTTGCATTCGGCAAGCAGCATAAGGGCGCGCCGATCGAAAACGACGTGCAGTTCTGTGCCGCGCTGCTGGAGGCCAAGGGCGTCGCCTGCGTGCCGGGCTCGGCGTTCGGCGAGCCGCGTGCGCTCCGTATTTCCTACACCTGTCCGACCGCTCAGCTCGAGCCGGGTCTGGTGCGTATTGCTGAATTCTTCGCCGAACTGACCTGATTATTCCCAAACCCGCAACGTTCGCGTTACGGGTTTTTGTTTCAAGCAAAGTACCCCTTAGGAGTTACCACGATGAAAGCCCCCGTCCGAGTTGCCGTTACCGGTGCCGCTGGCCAGATCGGTTACGCCCTTTTGTTCCGCATCGCCGCTGGCGACATGCTCGGCAAAGATCAGCCGGTGATCTTGCACCTGCTGGAAATCACCCCGGCGCTGCCCGCGCTGCAAGGCGTGGTGATGGAGCTCAACGACTGCGCGTTCCCGACCCTGGCCGGCGTTGTGGCGACGGACGACCTCAACGTGGCCTTCAAGGACGTCGATTACGCCCTGCTGGTGGGCGCGCGTCCGCGCGGCCCGGGCATGGAGCGCAAGGATCTGCTGGAAGCCAATGGCGCCATCTTTGGCCCGCAGGGCAAGGCGCTGAACGATCACGCCAAGCGTGACGTGAGAGTGCTGGTGGTGGGCAACCCGGCTAACACCAATGCGCTGATCGCCCAGCAGAACGCCCCCGACCTCGATCCGAAGTGCTTCACGGCGATGGTGCGTCTGGATCACAACCGCGCGTTGTCGCAGCTGGCTGAAAAAACCGGCGCGCATACCACCGACATCAAGAAGGTCACTATCTGGGGCAACCACAGCTCCACGCAGTACCCCGACCTGCACCAGGCTTCGGTGAAGGGCAAGGCCGCGCTGGAACAGGTCGACCAGGCCTGGTATGAGAGCGACTTCATCCCGACCGTGCAGCAGCGCGGCGCGGCGATCATCAAGGCGCGCGGCGCTTCGTCAGCGGCGTCCGCCGCTTCGGCTGCCATCGACCATATGCGCGACTGGGCATTGGGTACGACGGACGGCGACTGGGTTTCGATGGGCATCCCTTCGGACGGTTCCTACGGCATCGAGCCCGGCGTGATCTACGGTTACCCGGTGACCGTGAAGAACGGCAAGTACGAGATCGTGCAGGGCCTGGCGATCAACGATTTCTCGCGTGCGCGCATGGATGCGACGAACAAGGAACTGCGCGAGGAGCGTGCGGGCGTCGAGCATCTTTTTGCGAAGAAGTAATTCGCGATAGAGATTCGTCTTTGGAGCGGCCGCCCAATCGGGCGGCCGTTTCTTTTGCGATCGATGCGCAACAGGGATCCGATGCGTTACCTCGACGCGTCGTTGTACTGGGGGCTTAAATCCGGGCTCCGTGACCATCGATACCGTGAAGGGGCTGTTTCCCCTCGTTACTTCCGTTGCCTGTCATTTCAACGAATGCTGAGATCGAGTGCTTTCCGCATAGTTCCTATAGCTCCTGCGCACGCATTCTGCTTTGATACTCGCATGACTGCCGATCTTACCCTCGTTGTCGCCGACGATCATCCGATGTTTCGGGCGGCCGTTTCGCAGGCTTTGCGCAGCGTGATCGAGGGTGTGCGTATCGTAGAGGCATCCAGTCAGAGTTCGCTGGAGGCGGCCTTGGCGGCTGAGCCGCTGGCGGATCTGGTACTGCTGGACTTGACGATGCCCGGTGCGATGGGATTCTCCTCGCTTATCTGGCTGCGTGGGGAATATCCGGATTTGCCGGTGATCGTGATTTCGTCCAACGATCACCCGCGTACAGTGCGGCGAGCGCAACAGTTCGGCGCAGCCGGCTTTGTGTCCAAGGCGGCGCCCGCCGAGGTGTTGGGGCAGGCGGTGAAGATCGTGCTGGGCGGTGGCAGTTCGTTCGAGTCGGCACGCGCCGAACGAAGCGAGCAGGACGCGATGCTGGCCGCACGGTTGGCGCAGCTGACGCCGCAGCAGTTTCGTGTGCTGATGCTGCTGGCCGAGGGGTTGCTCAACAAGCAGATTGCCGCGGCGATGGGTTTGGCGGAGAACACCGTGAAGATTCATGTGACCGCCGTACTGGCCAAATTGGAGTGCCGGTCGCGGACGCAGGCGGCGGTATTGGTGAAGTCGCTGGATTTGGAGGATGCGGGAGAGTGAAGAGCCCCCTCACCCCAACTGCTCTCCCCCGCGAAGCCAGGGGGAGGGTGCGGTCCGCGGAAGTACGAAAAACTGAGGCTTGCCTCAGTCGGCTCCCTCTCTCTTGGCTTCGCCGGGAGAGTGGGGTGCGAGGGGGCCGGTCGAAGCGGCCAGCAGCAATCGACTCATCAACGCGCGTAGCCGCGCTGGCGCCACCGGCTTGGCCATGAAGTGCAACCCGTCGGTAGCAATGCGTGCCCGCGTATCGTCGTCGCGCTGCGCGGTAATGACAATCACTGGCGGCTTGCAACCCCATTGCCGATACAGCACGGGAAGCAGGTCGGGTCCTACGCTCTCGCCCAGTTGATAGTCGAGCAGCACGATATCGGGCGCGCGTCGCTCGGCAAGCGAGAAGGCTTCACGCGCACTGCCTGCGGCCTCCGCATGGCATCCCCAACTGCTGATCAAGGCCATCGTGCCTTCGCGCGCTTGCGGGTCGTCGTCGATACACCACACGCGCCGACCGGCTAATGGAGAATCATCGTCGCTCGTGTGCGGGGCACTGGCAGGCGCCGACTGCGCGGTAGCCTGTGGTACGGTGACGGAGAACATGCTGCCGTGCCCCGGCCACGATCGCAGTCCGATCCGATGTCCAAGCAGGCGTGCAATGCGCTCGACGATGGCCAGCCCTAGTCCCGCGCTGCGGTCATCGCCATCCATGCCGCTATCGAGACGGTGGAATTCCTCGAAGATCGCCGCGCGCTTGTTCTCGGCAATCCCCACACCGGTATCCCATACCTCGATACGAACCGAATCGCCCTCGCGTCGACAGCCGAGCAACACGCGGCCTTGCGGCGTGTAATTCAATGCGTTGGACAGGAAATTCTGCAGGATCCGGCGTAGCAGCAAGGGGTCGCTGCGTACCCATAGCCGTGTATCGATCAGTTCCAGCCTAAGCGATCGCTCCTGCGCGACGATGCCGAATTGGCGCGCAAGGCTTTGCAGCAAGGGCGAAAGCGCGACTGCGGCGATCGTGGGTTTGAGCGCGCCCGCTTCCAGGCGCGAGATATCCAGCATGCTGGCTAACAGACCGTCTTGCGCATGCAGAGCCTGCTCGACGCGCTCCAGCAACTGGCGCTGGCCGTCATCGCTCAGGTGCTGATGCAATGCGCCGGCAAATAGGCGAGCGGCGTTCAATGGTTGCAGTAGGTCGTGTACTGCCGCAGCGACGAAGCGTGTCTTGTAGCGATTGGCATGCTCCGCATCGGCCTTGGCGGCGCGCAGATCCTGCGTGCTTTCCTCGATGCGTTTCTCCAGTGTCGCCGCTAGCGTACGCAGGTCGCGTGCCGCGCTCTTGTAGGATGTGATGTCGGCATAGCTGGTGACGAAGCCGCCATCGGGCAGCGGGTTGCCACGGATCTCAAGTACACTGCCATCGGGATACTCGCGCTCGTACATGTGCGGGCCGCCGCGCCGCAGATAATCGAGGCGGCGCTGGATGGCATCCTCGATGTTGCCGGGGCCAAGCAGGCCGCGCCGGGCGTTGTAACGGAACAGATCTTCGATCGGTCGCCCGATCTGTAACAACTCCGGCGGAAAGCCGAAGATCTGCGCATAGCGCTTGTTCCATGCGACCAGGCGCAAGCCGGCATCGACCACGCTTACGCCCTGCGGCAAGTGCTCCAGGCTACTGTGGCTGCCTTGCGCGGCTTGATGGGCGGCATCGACCAGGCTGTCTTCGGCCGAACGCAAAGCGCTGGTGTAATGGGTGACCAGACGCTCCAGTTCTTCGCGACTCTGCTGGCGTAGACGCGCGAGGCGCAGGCGCTGTTGCAGAAACAGGCCGAGCAGGATCAGCGGAAGCCAGCCGCCGAGTGTTACCAAGGTGGCATTGCGTTGCGCGGCGATGACCGGCTGCATGCTGCTGAGCGAATGCAGTGTCCAATGTTGCGCGGGCAGGGCGAGCGACCGCCAGAGCTGGGCCTGGGGCGTGTCGGGGTCGCCGATGGCGACTTCGCGGCTACCGTCTGCGAGCGTCTGCACAAGACGGTAACGTACCGGTGCCAGCGGCTGATTGCCGTATTGCCGTGTCGCGGCCAGGCGAGTCAGTTCAGTGGCCGCAAGAGGCCGGAGGCTGCGATAGGTCCAGGCGTCGCGGTTGGCCATGAAGACCACGCCCTGGGCATCGCTGAGCAGCAAGGTGTCGGCGCTGTGCGCCCACTCGTTTTGCAATGCGTCGAGGGTGATCTTGACTACGATCGCGCCGATACGCGCGCCGTGCTCGTCGTGCAGGGCGCGCGCGATGAAATAGCCGGCGACCTTGGTCGATACGCCGACGGCATAGAAAGTGCCTTCGTCCTGGGTCATCGCCAGTTGGAAATACGGGCGGAAGGCGTAATCCAGGCCGACATTGCTCGAAGGTTCGCGCCAGTTGTTGGCGGCCACCGCGATGCCGCGACGATCGATCAGCGTCAAGGTCGAGGTGTGTGTCGCGCCGTTTGCCTGTTCCAGCTTGCGGTTGAGCGCCGGTGCGTCGATCAGCGTCGAAGGGCCCGACAGGGCGCGGCGTAGCTCGGGGTCCAGCGCGAGCACGTCGGGCAGCGCGCGGTAGCGGTCGATCAGGCGTTGCAGGGCCTGCGCGCGTAATTGCAACTGCTCGTCTGCTTGCGCGGACAACTCGCCGAGGGCACGTCGTCCGGCCCACCAATAGGCCGTCCAGGCGGAGGCGACCACCGCGGCCAGTAGTAGGCAAAGCTGGACCAAACGTAGGCGGCGGCGATCGCGAATCATCGGAAAATCAAAGGCTCCAGCCGGGTTCGGCGTGGTCGAGGCGGGTCTATGCTCCCACATCCGGCGACCGGTTAACCCTAATGTGTTATTCGGATTTTGGCTCGCCTGGGCTACAAAGCCGCCCAATATCCCGGTACGTCGCATGTCGCGTGGGTCGCGGCCATGCAAGGAGCATCATGCAGATTCCAGCCGTTACGCCAGAGGTCGCCGCAGCGCGCTTGCCGTTCTATCGCCATCTGTACGTGCAGGTGCTGGCTGCCATTGCGCTAGGGGCGTTACTGGGCCATTACGCACCGACGTTGGGGCAGGGCTTGAAGCCGCTGGGCGATGCATTCATCCGACTCGTCAGTATGATCATCGCACCGGTGATCTTTCTCACTGTGGTCAACGGTATCGCCGGTATGAGCCATGTCGGCGCAGTGGGCCGCGTAGTGCTCAAGGCGATGGCGTATTTTCTGTTCTTTTCCACGCTGGCGCTGATTATCGGTTTGCTGGCGGCGCACCTGGTGCATCCTGGCGCAGGGATGCACGTCGATGTGTCGAGCCTGAATTCGGCGGAGGTGAAGAGCTACACCAGCCATGTCAGCGACATGTCGGTGACCGGCTTCCTGCTGGAAATCATTCCGCATACGGTGATCGGTGCCTTCGTCTCCGGCAATGTATTGCAGGTGTTGTTCGTCGCCGTGCTGTTCGGCATTGCCTTGGCCATATGCGGCACCCGTGCGGCGCCGGTGACGGCGTTCTTCGACGCGCTGACCGCACCGATATTCAAGATGGTCGGCATGGTGATGAAAGCGGCTCCTATCGGTGCTTTCGGCGCGATCGCGTTCACCATCGGGCGTTACGGTATCGGCTCGCTTGTCGATCTGGCATGGCTGGTGTTGACGTTCTACGGCACCGCGCTGTTTTTCGTACTGGTCGTGCTGGGTTCGGTGACCCGTCTTGCGGGATTCTCGATTTTCGCGCTGATCCGTTATCTCAAGGACGAGCTGCTACTGGTGCTCGGCACATCCTCCTCCGAGGCGGCGATGCCCTCGCTGATGGAGAAACTCGAACGGGCCGGCTGCAGCCGGTCCGTGGTGGGTCTGGTGGTGCCTACGGGTTATTCCTTCAATCTCGATGGCACGAATATCTACATGACCTTGGCGGTGATGTTCATTGCCCAGGCCACGCACGTGGAATTGAGCCTGGGTGAGCAACTGGCGGTATTGGCGG
>NZ_DATCRY010000178.1:0-10987 GCF_036568765.1 Dyella sp.
CCGCCGATATCGGCAAGATCGAAGAGGGCCAGATGGTCACCTTCGCGTGGCGCAGCCTCCCGGTTTTCGTCGTCAATCGCACCAAGGCCCAGCTCGATGCGCTGCCCAGCCAGGACAGTCGCGTTGTCGATCCGAAGTCCGATGCGATCTCCGTCGAGCAGCAGCCGAAGTACGCGCAGAACATCAACCGGTCGATCAAGCCCGAATGGCTGGTGCTGGTCGGTCTGTGCACGCATCTCGGTTGCGTCCCCGATTTCGTTCCGGTGATGAAGCCCGAACCGTTCGACCCGAATTGGAAGGGCGGGTTCTATTGCCCCTGCCATAAGTCACGCTATGACATGGCCGGCCGCGTCTATCAGGGTGTGCCCGCGCCGAAGAACCTTCTGGTGCCGGACTACCACTTCATCGACGACACGCACATCCAGATCGGCGTGGCTCCCGGGGAGAAAGGTTGATGGCAAACGTGTTCACACGCATCGGCGATTGGGTCAACGAGCGCGCGCCCGGGCTGGCGCCGACCTATCGCAAGCACATGACCGAGTACTACGCACCGAAGAACTTCAATCTTTGGTACTACTTCGGTTCGCTCGCCCTGTTGGTGCTGGTCAACCAGATCGTCACCGGCATCTTCCTGACCATGAACTACAAGACGAGTGCGGCGGAAGCCTTCAGCTCGGTCGAGTACATCATGCGCGACGTGGAATGGGGCTGGTTGATCCGCTACATGCACTCCACCGGCGCGTCGCTGTTCTTCGTGGTGGTGTTCCTGCATATGTTCCGTGGCCTGATGTATGGCTCGTACCACAAGCCGCGCGAGCTGGTCTGGCTGTTGGGCATGCTGATCTTCCTGGTGCTGATGGCCGAGGCCTTCATGGGCTATGTGTTGCCGTGGGGCAACATGTCGTTCTGGGGCGCCAAGGTGATCATTTCGCTGTTCGGCACGGTGCCGTTCATCGGCAGCACGTTGCAAGAGTGGATCATGGGCGACTTCCTGCCTGCCGACGCCACGCTCAACCGCTTCTTCGCGCTGCACGTGATCGCATTGCCGCTGGTGCTGTTGTTGCTGGTGGTGCTGCATTTGGCCGCGTTGCATGAAGTCGGTTCGAACAACCCTGACGGCGTCGACGTCAAGCACGGCCCGAAGGGCAACCGTTGGGACGCGAACAAGCCGGCCGATGCCATCCCCTTCCATCCGTACTACACGGTGAAGGATCTGTTCGGCGTGGGCTTCTTCCTGATCATCGCCGCTTTCATCATTTTCTTCGCGCCGACTTTCGGCGGTTGGTTCCTGGAACACGACAATTTCATTCCGGCCAACAACCTGGTGACGCCGACGCACATCAAGCCGGTGTGGTACTTCACGCCGTTCTACGCGATTCTGCGCATGATTCCGTCGTTCTTCGGCACCGCCTTCTGGGGTGTGCTGGCGATGTTCGGCGCGATTGCATTGCTGTTCGTGCTGCCCTGGATCGATGCCGGCAAGGTGCGTTCGATCCGCTATCGCGGCGCCGGCTATAAGTGGTCGTTGGGCTTGTTCGCCGTCTCGTTCATCGCGCTGGGCGCGGTGGGTGCCGGCGTCGTGGCCGAGCTGATTCCGGAGTGGTTCGGCAATGTCGACGTGACCTTCTGGGAAAATGCCTTCGGTCGCGTCATGACGCTGATCTACTTTGGCTATTTCGTGTTCCTGTGGTGCTACACGCATCTTGGCTGGGAAAAGACCAAGCTGGTTCCGGAACGGGTGACGACGCATGACTAAGCGGTATCTTTCTTCGATTGCGCTGGCACTCGGCCTGCTGGTTGGCGCGACTTCGGCCTTGGCCGCGGAAGAGGGCGGTCTGCCGCATGCCGGCACCAACGTCGGCGATCAGGCCTCGTTGCAGCGTGGCGCCAAGCTGTTCTTCAACTACTGCGTGGGCTGTCACTCGCTCAAGTATGTGCGTTACTCGCGTCTGGCCGAGGACCTGGGTCTGTCGGAAAAGGACGTGATGGACAACCTCAACATGACCGGTGCCAAGTTCGGCGAGCCGGTCGTGTCGCACATGCCCGAAGCCAACGCACAGCAGTACTTCGGTAAGGCTCCTCCGGATCTCTCGCTGGAAGTGCGCGCCAAGGGTGCGGACTGGGTTTACGGTTACCTCAACTCGTTCTATCTGGACCCAAGCCGGCCGGTGGGCTGGAACAACGCGGTATTCCCGAACGCCTCGATGCCCAACCCGCTATGGGAGCTCCAGGGCCTGCAGGTGGCGGAGAAGAAGCCGGGTGAAGAAGCGGTCGAAAAGCTTTCGCTGTCCCAGCCAGGCAAGTTGACCCCGGCCGAGTACCAGCAGGCGACCCGCGACTTGACCACCTTCCTGGAGTACGCTGCCGAGCCGGCAGCCCTGCAGCGCCAGCACTACGGCATCTGGGTGCTGCTGTTCCTTGCCGGATTCACGTTCTTGGCTTATATGCTCAAGAAGGAATTCTGGAAGGACGTGCACTAAGGCGTCCGGTGTCCTGAACAGGCGGCGCTTTCCTAGTGGGGAGGCGCCGCCCGACGTCGACGGGGAGAAGAGCGCATGGTTCAAAGCGCACGTTCGCGTACCGTACTGACCCTCTACACCACTGCCGACGACGTCCAATGTCATCGGGTTCGACTGGTACTGGCAGCCAAGGGCGTCAGCTACGAACGGGTAGAAATCGACCCGAGCAAGCCGCCTGAAGACCTGATCGACCTCAATCCCTACGGCAGCACGCCGACCCTGGTCGATCGCGACCTCACCCTCTACGACACCTCGGTCGTCTGCGAATACCTGGACGAGCGTTACCCGCATCCTCCGTTGATGCCGATCGATCCGCTTTCCCGTGCGCGTCTGCGCCTGGCTTCGGTGCGTATCGAGCTGGATTGGCTGAGTCAGATCGCCGCGATTCGCGAGAGCGGCAAGGCTGCCGATGCCGGACGAAAGCGCCTGCGCGAGCAACTGCTGGCATCGCTGCCGCTATTCAAGGCCTCGAAATTTTTCCTCAATCCCGAAATGAGCCTGGTCGATTGCCTGGTGGCCCCTGTGGTCTGGCGGCTGCCCTGGTTGGGCGTAGATCTGGGGCGCGAGGGCAAGCCTATCCTCGATTATGGCGAGCGCCTGTTCCATAGCCAGGGTTTCGCCCGCAGCCTGACTGCCGAGGAGCGAGCAATGCGGCCCCAAGAGGTGCGTTAGAGGAACTCCTTCACGGTGTGAAACCCCGAACGGTATCGTTTGGGAAGCGATCTCCCTTAAAATGATCGCTTCGTGCCGACAGGCCGATCCTCTGCTCGAACTGGCTTTCAGCCGGTCTGCGTTGCACTATGCATGAGCCGCCGCTGGGCCGGCCCCGGGTGGGGCTGCCTGCGATGGCCTTAACAGGCTCTATCGATGACTGACGATTCCATCCCGATGAGTTCCAATCGGCCCTATTTGTTGAGGGCCATCTACGATTGGATTACGGATAACAACCTGACGCCTTACATCCTGGTCGATGCAATGCGCGATGGCGTGCGCGTGCCGCCGCAAGTGATCAAGAACGGGCAGGTCGTCTTGAATCTGGCCATGCGTGCCGTCGCCAACCTGGACCTGGGCAACGAATGGCTGAGTTTCCAGGCGCGTTTCTCCGGCGTCAGTCACCAGATCCAGATCCCCATCTATGCGGTGTTGGCGCTTTATGCTCAGGAGAACGGTCAGGGCATGATGTTTCCGGCCGAAGAAGGGGGCGATGTGCCGCCACCGTCGGGGCCTGAAGACGATACGCCGCCGCCGATCAGCGAAGGCGATGAGGGCGGTGAGAAGCCCAAGCGTTCCGCGTCGCACCTGCGTGTGGTCAAGTAACGCTGTCAGTGCAAATTCCGCCGATCGCGCGGCAACAGGGGTACTACCTTGTTGTCGCTCCGATCGGTAACTGGCGGCGGACCGTCAGGAATCTGCAGCTCGATGGTCGGCAGGCTCAGGCCGGTCATCGCGGTGCCGATCAACCAGAGGCGGCCCGGTTCGCGGTCATCGCCATCGATGCTTACCTCAAAACCGTAGCAGCGCTCGATACCTGATCGGCCATCGAGACGGCGCAGGCGCAGGCCGCGCAGCCCTACGGTTTCATCGAGCAATTGCAGCCCATAGCGCTGGCACTGCCGCCGGGCTTCCTCGACGGCCTGCTCGCGCGCGCGGTTGAGCTTCAGCCACAGGCCGACAATCGCCAGTAGCGTCAGAAGCAGAATGAGGTCGGAGAGCTGGCCCATGCTCCGAGTGTGGGGACCGGGTGGCAGGGATGCAAGCGGATCGGGCTCGCGGTAGGGTGGAAGGTACCCCTCCAATCCGTCGCGACTGAAGTCGCTCCCACAAGGATAGGAGAGCCCGGCCTAGCGTTGTGGGAGCGACTTCAGTCGCGACAAGGACTTGCGATAAGGCACGATTGTCGCGACGAAAGTCGCTCCCACAGAAGAGCCAGTTTTTAGAGGTTCCCTTCAGTCGCGACGTTCGTGCCTCGCCATAAGGTTTCAATCGAACTTCAGGCGCAACGACAAGTCGATAGCGCGAACGTTCTTGGTCAATGCCCCGATCGACACGAAATCCACGCCTGTAGAGGCAATGGCGCCGATAGTGTCCAGATCGACATTGCCAGATACCTCCAGCGGAATGCGGCCCGCCGTGATTCGCGCGGCTTCACGCATATCGGCTGGCGTGAAGTTGTCCAGCATGATCCGGTCCACGTCGGCCGCGATGGCCTGGGCCAGTTCGTCGAGGTTTTCCACTTCGACTTCCAGCAGCAAGCCCGGAGTCAGCCGCCGACCTGCTTCCACGGCAGCGCGGATGCCGCCGGCAGCAACGATATGGTTTTCCTTGACCAGGATGGCGTCGAACAAGCCGATGCGGTGATTATGACCGCCGCCGCAACGTACGGCGTATTTCTGCGCCAGCCGAAGGCCAGGCACAGTCTTGCGCGTGTCGAGTATGCGCGTGTGCGTGTTGGCGATCCTGGCGACGTATTCGGCTGTGGTTGTCGCGGTGCCGGACAATAGCTGCAAGAAGTTGAGCGCGGAGCGTTCGGCGCTGAGCAGCGCTCGCGCCTTGCCTTGCAAGTGACAAATGACCTCGCCGGCGTCGACGCGGTCGCTGTCTTCCACTGTCCAGTCGATCTTGACGTCGGGATCGAGACGGCGGAAGCAGGCATCGAACCAAGGGATGCCTGCCATGACGGCATTTTCGCGGCAGGTCAGCGAAGCGCGGGCCTGTGTATCGGCGGAAACAAGTTGGGCGGTGGCGTCGCCGGTGCCGATGTCTTCGGCAAAGGCACGCGTGACGTCCGCCTCGATCACGTCGGATGAAGGCGGATTCAAAGCAAATGGTGTTGTCATTCTCGGGTGGCGGAAGCGGCCGCAGTTTGGCTCAGGCGGCCAACGATAGCATCCAGCGCGCGATCGAACAGCGCCGTCGAATCGAGAATGCGTGCCATGCCCGCCGCCATCGCGGTTGCCAATTCGTACGGCGAGTAATCGCCGACCTTCAGGCCGCGACGGTTGACGAATAAGTAGCGGCCGCTCATCGGGCTGATCCAAGACAGCTTGGCGCGCTCGACGCTGTCTTCGCCGGTGGTAAATTCCAGCCAACTTCCGGGCTTGAGTTCGCGCACCTGCAGCAGCTCGGCGCTCTCTTCGAACGGCTCCTCCGGTTCGGCATCGGCGCGCGGGTCGTCGAGCGCATCCGGCTCTACGACAGGCTGGATGCTCTCCGGAATCGGCAGGGTGGCCGGTTCCTCGATGGCGCGCACATCGGCCTCGGGCACCGCTTCGCCCAACTGGTGGCGATAGTACGTATGCAACTGCGCCAGCAAGCGCTCGATATCGTGTTCCTGGAAGGCGACATTGGCCAGCCCACGGCGCAGCGCGCGTTCGATGCCCGGCAGCATCTGGCGCAGGGCCTTGCGATCTTCCATGTCGCGTACTGGCCGAGTGCTGGCAATGAATTCGTTGACGAAACGCAGCGACTCGCGAAATTCGTTGGAATCTTCGCCCTGACGCAACACCGTCAGCACCAGGTGATTGGCCCAGGCGCGGGTCAAGACACCATGAATCAGCGGCGGCAGATTGTGATCGCCGATGCGAGTGAGAATCTCACGTGCCGCGCGGCGGCGCGCCTGCTCCAGTTTCTCGCGGCCGCGGGTCGATTCGGCCACACGCTGCTCGGCCAACTCGGCGCGACGACGGCTGGTATCGAGGAATTCCTGCAGCTCGGCATTGAGGCGGTCGAAGATGCCGATGTCGTCGTCGAAATCCTGCAAGAGGCGATCGACGATGGATTTGATCTTGTCGTGCAGGCGATGGTCGCGATCGGAATCGGCGGACCACCCCTTGGCCGCATCGGCCAGGCCATCGAGCAGTCGGCGCGCCGGATGCTGGCGATGCGCGAACAGCTTGCGGTCGATGATGGCCGCCTTGAGGTACGGGATCTGCAAGCGCGCCAGCATGGCTTGCATTTCGGTGGGCAGGTTGCGGTCTTCGAGGATGAACTCGAACAGCATGCCGACCAGGTCGATGGTGTCTTCGTCCATCGTGGCGACATGGCCCGGCTTTTCGCCGCGCAGAGAGCCCAACTGCACCAGCAGTTGATCCTTGAGCTGCTGAACCTCGTGGGCCAGTTCTACCGAACTGAGCGCCGCAGTGCTGGTCGAAGCCATTGCGATGCCCGAAGCGGCCTGGCTTTGCAGCACGCTCAGTGCGCCGAGCAATTCGTTGGCGGTAGGAACCTGCAAGGGCCCGCCGAGCGAGATCGCGCGATTGTCCACCGGTCCGCGCCGCGCGCTGAACAAAGTACGTAGCGTCTGCAGCAGCTCGGCGCTGGAATCCTCGGCGAGGAAGCTCTCTGCCGTTTCGCCCATCTGCGCCGGGTCGGCCGCGTTGCCGGCGGAGGGGGCTGTACCCGTACCCCGCTGGGCGCCGCCGCGTTGGACTTCGTGGCGTAGCTGCGGAAGCACGCCAGCGCGTATGAGCTCGCTGCTGACTTCCTGGTAAAGCTCGTCCAGGGAAGCCATGACATAGCGGTCGAACAGCTTGTAGATGATCAGCTTGACGCGCATGTCGGCCGCCAGTTCGCGCATGGCCTGGCGGAACGCCTGGGCCAACGCGGAAGGGCCGATCGGGTTGTTGCCGTCGTCGATCTTGATGCCGCCGAAGATCACCGACAGGCGCTGGTTCACGGCGAACAACTCGCGCGTCAGGCGCGTTTCGTTCTTGCCGATCATGCTGGTGATGGCCAGCGACTCTTCTAATTCGTTGTCGGCAACCAGGGACAGCTCCACCGAGCCGATCGGCAGCGGCGCCGCAGGCTGGCCTGCGGCCGGGCTGCGATAGTTGGCGGCGAAATCGGCCAAGCCACGGGTAACCTGGTTGATGAAGGTGCGCTCGACATTGGGGCGGCGCTTGCGCACCTCCCGCATGCCGTCGAAATAATGCATCTGCGCAGCGTTGTTCTCGGCCTTTTCGGCCAGATCGAACAAGGCATCGTCGACATGTTCGAACATGCCGTTGACCAGAAGCTGCAGTCGCTTGCCAGCGATATCCCTGACGTTATGCAAAAGCGCACCCCCGCGCTCTCCGGACGGATCCAGGCGCTGGCTCAAACTGACAATGTTTGATGGCTCACTGGCGTCTTTCATCGCCACACCCCTGAAGTGTCGCCGTTGCGATGGCGGCGGTCCGGTGCCGCAAGTAAGTGGAAGACTAAGTGAAAACTCATACTTGCGCCATGCACCAGTTGGCATTCCCCATGGGGAATGCCCGCTGGAACGTTTTAAGCGACCGCAGGAAAATTCGGAAACTGGGTGGTTCCGATACCTTCCTCCGGCAGCATCACCGGAATGCCGTCATCGACCCGGTAGATCACTTTGCCGTCGACCGTAACCAGGGCCTCGCCGACCTTGTCCTTGATGCCCACGCCCGCGACAGTCTGGGCTTGCCCTTGGGCGATGGCCGCATTCAGGACATCCAGCTCGGTTTTGCTGGCTGGGCGGATGGCTCTTTTGCTGACAGGGCAGCAGAGCGTGTCGAGCAGGCGTTTGTCCATGGAAACTATCTAAAAGCACGCTGGAACGAGGAATGACCGTACAATATCCCCTTTTGGGTGACCGCGTCATGACCTTGCCAGCCAAGCCGCCTCTCGTCGGCGTCGTAATGGGCTCCCGTTCGGATTGGGAAACCATGGAGCATGCGGCCCAGGCGCTGACCGAGCTGGGTGTGCCGCACGAGGTTCAGGTGGTTTCGGCACACCGTACGCCGGACCTGCTGTTCCGCTATGCGGAGGAAGCGGCAGCGCGCGGCATCCAGGTCATCATCGCCGGTGCCGGTGGCGCAGCGCACCTTCCTGGCATGCTGGCCGCCAAGACCCGGCTGCCCGTACTGGGCGTGCCGGTGCAGTCCAAGGCTTTGAATGGCATGGATTCTTTACTGTCGATTGCGCAAATGCCGGCGGGTATCCCGGTCGGCACGCTGGCGATCGGCCGCGCCGGGGCGGTCAACGCAGGGTTGTATGCCGCCGCCATTCTCGCCCTGCAGGATCCTGAGCTGGCCAAGGCGCTGGATGCGTACCGCGCCCGGCAAACCCAGAGCGTGCTGGATCGCCCGGACCCACGCGTATGACATCGGCACGCCGACAGCCCGTGCTGGGCATCCTGGGTGGCGGCCAACTGGCGCGCATGATGGCCGTTGCTGCGGCGCCGCTGGGCGTAAAGACATTGGTCGTGGACAGTGCGCCGGATGCTTGCGCCGGCCAGGTGGCGCCGTTGATCGCCGCCGATTGGACCGACTACGAGGCCCTGGAGCGGTTTGCCGCTCAGGTGGACGTGGTGACCTTCGACTTCGAAAACGTGCCTGCCGAGACGGCACATCGCCTGGCTGAGCGCGTAGATGTATTTCCGGCACCGCGGGCGTTGGCGGTCGCGCAGGATCGGCTGGCGGAAAAGACTCTGTTTCGCGAATGTGGCCTCAATACACCGGCGTTCATGGCCGTCGACACGCGCGACGATCTGGATCGGGCACTCGCATCGGTTGGAGCACCGGCGATCCTCAAGACCCGCCGGCTCGGCTACGACGGCAAGGGCCAGTTCCGGATTCGTGCTCTGGCGGACGCCGATGCGGCTTGGATGGCGCTGGGCGCGCAGGCGGTTGCCCATGGGCTGATTCTGGAAGCCTTCGTTCCGTTCGAGCGCGAGTTGTCCGTCGTGGCAGCGCGTAGCCGCGACGGTGATTTCCGTACTTGGCCTTTGACGCATAACTGGCATACCGACGGCGTGCTTTCGCTCAGCCTGGCGCCGGCGCCGAATATCGAGCAGTTGCAGGCGCGCGCGACAGGTTTGGCGCGCACGCTGGCCGAGCATCTGGATTACGTGGGTGTGTTTGCATTGGAATTGTTCGTCAAGGATGGCGAATTGCTCGGCAATGAGATGGCGCCGCGCGTGCACAATTCCGGTCATTGGACGATCGAGGGGGCCGTCACCAGCCAGTTCGAAAACCACGTGCGCGCTGTGCTTGGCTTGCCGCTCGGCGATACCTCGGCGCGCGGCTGCTCGGCCATGTTCAACTGGATCGGCGAATTGCCCGATCCTGCGCCTGTGCTGACTACGCCGGATGGGCATTGGCACGACTATGGCAAGCAGCCGAGGCAGGGACGCAAGGTGGGGCATGCGACGGTGTGTGCCATGGATATGGCGGCATTGAAGCTGCGCGCGCACGGTATTGCGCAGGCGCTGCAGCGAGAGTCGCAGGTTCAGCCGCTGCTCGAACTCACCTGAACTTTGTGGGGGCGAGGCCAGGGAGTCCCCAGTCACCGATCTTTAATTGTCAATCCAGCGTGCGCCGGGTCCGGTGTATCGACGCTGCGGCGCACCTGCGCCGAGCCCGGACTCGAAGCGAATGCCGCAACGAAAAACGGAGCCGCGAAGGCTCCGTTTTTCATGGGGCGACTACGCCGGCTTACGCCAGATTCTTCGCCGCGAAATCCCAGTTGACCAGGCTCCAGAACGCCTCGACGTACTTCGGGCGGGCGTTGCGGTAGTCAATATAATAAGCATGCTCCCACACGTCGCAGGTCAGCAGCGGTTTGTCGCTGCCGGTGATCGGCGTGGCGGCGTTGCTGGTATTGACGATACCCAGCGAACCGTCCGGGCGCTGCACCAGCCAGGTCCAACCCGAGCCGAAGTTGCCCACGGCCGACTTGGTGAAATCTTCCTTGAACTTGTCGAACGACCCGAAGGCCTTATTGATGGCATCGGCCAGCTTGCCGCTCGGTTCGCCAGCGCCGTTGGGCTTGAGCGAGTTCCAGTAGAAGGTGTGATTCCAGACCTGCGCGGCATTGTTGAACACGCCGCCCGAGGACTTCTTGACGATATCGACCAGGTCCGCGTTCTCGAACTCGGTGCCCTTGATCAGGTTGTTGAGGTTGGTGACGTAGGCCTGGTGGTGCTTACCGTAGTGGTATTCCAGGGTCTCGGCGGAGATATGTGGCTCCAGGGCGTTCTTTTCGAAGGGCAGGGCGGGGAGTTCAATCGCCATGTCTGATGGCTCCTTGGCTTGTGGCTAGAGGGGAGTCGGACCGGCCCGGCCGAACGGCCGTCGTGGTTCGACTGATACACTACGGGTCTACGTGCATTGTAATGATGAAAACCCAAAATTATGGACGTTAACGAGCGAATCAAGACCGTCCTTTCCGAGCACGCCATCGTGCTCTTCATGAAAGGCACGCCGCAATTTCCCATGTGCGGCTTTTCCAGCCGCGCTGCCCAGGCGCTGAAGCAGGCTGGGGCGAATTTCCATGCTGTCAACGTGCTGGCCGATCCGGAAGTGCGCTCGGCCCTGCCGCATTACGCCAATTGGCCGACTTTCCCGCAGCTGTTCATTCAGGGCGAGCTGATCGGGGGCTGCGATATCATCGAAGATCTGAAGAACGCCGGGGAGCTGGAACGCATGGTGGCCGATGTGAGTGGCGCCGCATGAGCC
>NZ_DATCRY010000179.1:0-2546 GCF_036568765.1 Dyella sp.
AATCAATCCGAAACGCTCATCCCGGGGCAACTCCTCTGTAAGAGCATAAACCCTTTCTGTCAGCTTCATGGCCTCCTGCCAAGCTACCAGGTCGCGGTAGGTGCGAATCGAAGCGCCCTCGCTACTCATCCCTCGTCCCTATCAGGCGTCTATCCGCTTGGCCCCCGCATCCAGGCCAGATTTCAGGCTAGCCTCGACGAACTCGTCCAGGTCGCCATCCAGCACTTTCTGCGTGTCCGAGCGCTCGATCCCGGTACGCAGATCCTTGATGCGGCTCTGGTCGAGCACGTAGTTGCGGATCTGGCTACCCCAGCCGATATCGGACTTGGAGGCTTCCAACGCATCCTTTTCGGCGTTGCGCTTCTGCATTTCCAGTTCATATAGCTTGGCGGCCAGCATCTTCATGGCACGGTCGCGGTTGGCGTGCTGGCTGCGTTCGGTCTGGCAGGCCACTACCACGCCGGTCGGAACGTGCGTGATACGCACGGCCGATTCGGTCTTGTTCACGTGCTGGCCACCGGCACCCGACGAGCGGTACACGTCGGTCTTGAGGTCGGCCGGGTTGATGTCGATATCGATGTCGTCATCGACTTCCGGCGAAACGAACACCGAGGTAAAGCTGGTGTGGCGACGGTTGTCCGAATCGAACGGGCTCTTGCGCACCAGGCGGTGCACGCCGATCTCGGTCTTCAGCCAGCCATAGGCGTAATCGCCTTCCACCCGGAAAGTGGCCGACTTGATACCGGCGACGTCGCCGCCGCTGACTTCCAGCAGTTCGGTTTTCCAGCCGCGCGATTCGCACCAGCGCAGGTACATGCGCAACAGCATTTCTGCCCAGTCTTGCGCCTCGGTGCCGCCAGCGCCGGCCTGGATATCGACAAACGCGTTATTCGCATCCATCTTGCCGGAGAACATGCGCTGGAATTCGAGCTTGCCGACGTGAGCGTCGAGCTTGCCGAGATCGTCGATGACGGATTTGACCGTGTCCTCGTCGCCGTCGGCGGCAGCCATATCCAGCAGTTCGCCGGCGTCGGCCAGGCCCGAGGTAAGGTTATCGATACCGGTGACGATGGTGTCGAGGCGGGCGCGTTCACGGCCCAGTTCCTGTGCGCGCGGCGGATCGTCCCAGACGTTGGGGCTTTCCAGTTCGCGGCTTACTTCTTCCAGACGCTCGCGCTTGGCGGCGTAGTCAAAGATACCCCCTAAGCGACTCGACGCGGCCCTTGAGGTCCGCGATCTGCGCATGGATCGGATTGGTCTCGATCATAAGAACGCTATGGCTGATGGTGACCGCATAGTGTAGCAGACGGGTGCCGGCTCTCGGGGCAACGATGGACGAGGCGCCCTTCCCAGCTCGCAAGAACCTGATTTATATCGTCCGTACGATCGGCCTCGGGAACCGCGGCAAGATCGAAGGATGGCCCGTCACGGGAGTATCGATCCAAGCAGTTCGCCCACCGGCTTCCGCCGGTCGAGGCGAGGCCCGCACGCGCTACCTGAGCCAGCGAGGACATGGACCCTCCGCTCCAGATCGATGTGCCGACGCAATCGCTCACCGGCAACTGTGCTTCCCGCTGCGCGCCAATCTGCGCTGAGTGGCCGTCAGGCCGTCAGCGCTTGCTGGTGAACATCGCGTACCGCGCGGCCGGAGGGATCGGCCGCCGCGGCAAAGGCCGGATCCCAGGCCAACGCCGCTGGCGAGGAGCACGCGATCGACTTGCCGCCCGGCACCGTCGCAGCACAGGCCTCGCCTGGGTAAAAGCGTTCGAAGATACGCCGGTACAGATAAGCTTCCTTTGTCGCCGGCGTGTTGAAAGGGTAGCGCGATGCGGCGGCAGCAAACTCGCGGTCGCTGATCGCCTGTTCGGCATGCGCTTTCAGCCCATCGATCCAGCCATAGCCCACGCCATCGCTGAATTGCTCTTTCTGCCGCCACAAGATCGCGTCGGGCAAGGCGCCCTGGAAAGCTTCACGGAGCACGGCCTTTTCGATACGCCCTGCTCCCGCCATCTTGTGCTTGGCGTCCATCCCCATCGCTGTATCGAGAAATTCCAGATCGAGGAAAGGCACACGCGCTTCGACACCCCACGCCATCATGGCCTTGTTCGCACGCAAGCAATCGTAGCTATGCAGCGCATCGAGTTTACGTACGGTCTCCTCATGAAAGGCTTCGGCCGATGGCGCCTTATGGAAATACAGGTAGCCGCCGAAGATTTCGTCCGAGCCCTCGCCGGACAAGACCATCTTTACACCCATTGCCTTGATGCGTCGGGCCAGCAGGTACATCGGCGTAGAGGCGCGGATCGTGGTGACATCGTAGGTTTCGATATGGCGGATGACTTCGGGCAAAGCATCCAGACCCTCCCAGAAATTGTAGACAAAGCCGTGGTGCACCGTACCTAACGCATCGGCTGCGACCTGAGCGGCAGCCAGATCCGGCGAACCTTCCAGGCCGATGGCGAACGAATGCAGACGCGGCCACCAGGCCTCGCTGCGGTCATCGTCCTCGACGCGTTCGCGTGCAAAGCGCGCCGCGCACGCGGCCA
>NZ_DATCRY010000180.1:0-8131 GCF_036568765.1 Dyella sp.
ACCAACAGCCCCGTGATCAGGAATCCCGACAGCACAAAGAACACGTCGACGCCAACAAAGCCGCCCGTCAGCCCCGGCACGCGGGCATGCACCGCCACGACCAGCATGATGGCAATCGCGCGCAGCCCTTCGATATCGCTACGGAAGCCCGATCGTTCCGCCTGCCTGCTCGTCGACACCCTTCACCCCTGCTATGCGCCGGTTATGGCGCCAGATGACACAAGTATGTCAGCTAGACCATGGCATTCCATTCTCTTTTTACGTGATCGAGCGCATCATGTGCGCCGATTCCCCACCGCCAGCACCGCTCCGATGATCGAATCGCCCAGCACCGCCGTCGCCCCCAATATGGTCGTCAACTGCGTCGCCTATCGCGCGGGCAGCGGCAAGCGTATTGGCGATATCAGCATCGATGCGATCAGCGAGGTGCTCAGTGAGCCCGATACGTTCGTCTGGGTGGGATTGCACGAGCCGGACGAATCGCTCTTGCTGAAACTGCAGGAGGAATTCGACCTGCACGATCTTGCGATCGAGGATGCCCAGCAGGCGCACCAGCGCACCAAGATCGAGGCGTACGGCGATTCGCTGTTTATCGTCGTGCAGACTGCGCAACTGGTCGGTGGCCATATCGCCTTCGGCGAAACGCATATCTTCCTGGGGCCACGATACTTGGTCACCGTTCGCCACGGCGCTTCGCTGTCCTACGCCCCCGCGCGGCGCGGCTGCGAGCACACGCCCGAGTTGCTGGCGCTGGGACCGAGTTATGCCCTGTACGGGGTGCTCGACTTCATCGTGGACAACCTGCTGCCGATCGTGCGCGACTTCCGCGAAGAGCTGCAGGATCTGGAAAAGGACATCTTTGCGGAAACGTTCAAGCGCCAGACGGTCCGCCGTCTCTATGACATGCAACGCGACTTAATGACCCTTCGCCTGGCCGTCGCCCCCTTGCAGGACATCATCAGTCAGCTGGTACGCATGCACCCGCACTTGATCCAGGACGAACTGCGCGCCTACTTCCGCGATGTCTACGATCATGTCTTCCGTGTCAACGAATCGATCAGCGCGATGCGCGAAATGCTTGCCGCGGCGATCAACGTCAACCTCTCGCTGGTCACCTTCGGCCAGAACGAAGTCATGAAAAAACTGGCCGGCTGGGCCGCTATGCTCGCCGCGCCCACTCTGATCACCAGCTGGTACGGCATGAATTTCACGCACATGCCGGAGCTGAGCTCGCCCTGGGCCTATCCGATCATCATCGGCACGGTGGCTTGTGTCGTAGGCGGAATTTTCGTGGGGTTGAAGCGGGCGCGCTGGCTCTAGGCTCAGGTACCGCCTTAAATCTTGGGCTCGTCATGATTCCGCCGGCCCGTTTATGATGAGTGTAAGGGGGCATGGTTGGCCTGCCTGTAGGGAAGCGTGGAGCGGTTATCGATGAAGGTTCTTGTCTGCGGCGGTGCCGGCTATATCGGCTCCCATCTGGTTCGGCTGCTTGCCTCGAAAGGCTGTCAAGTGGTTGTTTTCGACAACCTGCTGACGGGCCATCGAGAGGCTGTCGGCGATGCCCCGCTGATCGAAGGCGACTTGCTCGACCCGGATGCACTACGTACGCTGTTCGCGGCACACCGATTCGATGCCGTGGTACACCTATGCGCACTTTCAGAAGTGGGGGCTTCGGTAACCGATCCGTATCGTTACTATCAAAACAATGTCACTGGCACGCTCAACCTGCTAGATGCGATGCGTACCGCTGACGTCGATAAGCTGGTGTTTTCATCTACCGCAGCCGTGTATGGCTACACCAACGCTACAATCATCGACGAGCACCACCCAACGCAGCCGATCAATCCTTACGGCGCCAGCAAGCTGATGGTCGAACGCATCCTTAGCGATGCGGCAGCCGCCTATGGCCTGCGCTCGGTCGCGCTGCGCTACTTCAATGCTGCCGGAGCCGATCCTGCGGGCGACATCGGCGAATCGCATCACCCGGAGACACACCTTATCCCCAATGTATTACGCTCCGCACTTGGCCGTAGCGGAGCGCTCAAGATCTTTGGCGACGACTACCCCACGCCGGACGGGACCTGCGTACGCGATTACATCCATGTCAATGATCTTGCGATCGCACACCAAAAGGCCATTGACTTCATGGTCGATCATGCGGGTGCGGAAGTATTCAACCTGGGAAATGGCCAGGGCTTTTCCGTCAGCGAGGTCATCGCCGCGGCGGCGCGTGTGACGGGCAGCGACATTCCTTTCGAATGGTCGCCGAGGCGCGCTGGCGATGCGCCTGTCCTTGTCGCTTCCAGCATCAAGGCCCGCAAGCAATTGGATTGGCATCCAGAATTTGTCGATATCGACGGTATTATCGCGACGGCCTGGCGCTGGCATAGTCATCAGCGCTACTAATTCGGCAGGGAAGAATTCCTCGCGGCACGAAGCCCAATGCCTCCATCGCTTCTACGAAAGCGCCGACTGAATTCCAGCCGCGTCGCGCAGACGTTCGACGCATGAACATGCAGAAACCCGGATACCGGGCACTCCGCCAAGGTAGACATTCAGAATGTGGGCAGATCTATCTGGTTACCACGGCCACTCGAAGTCGCAGGAAGTACTTTCACAATATAGAAATTGCTGAACGTGCCTGCCATCTGATTTCACTGCCTGAGCTGTGGTACCCGAGCCAGTGTCTTTGCTGGGTACTGATGCCAGATCACTGGCATGGGCTGGTGAGTCTTGGTGAGGAGACCTTGCCCAGGCTGATGCAGCGCTTCAAAGGCACGTTATCCAGGAAATTAAGTGCCGACTTGGGAAAGCATGGCCCACTGTGGTCGAAGGGCTTCCATGACCGTGCACTGCGGCGCGACGAATCCATGCTCGCCGCGGCGAGGTACATTATCGCCAACTCTGTCCGCGCCCGTCTGGTGGATAGCATCGAAGACTACCCATACTGGGATATCAGCCTCACTCATGATCGTCGAGAGTTGCTCGATATCGCTTCGCACAGTCGCGACTGAAGTCGCTCCCACAGAGGTAGGTGGGGCGTCGCCTAGTGTTGTGGGAGCGACTTTAGTCGCGACAGGCGCCACAAAGAAAACGGCCGCCCCGGCACACCGACAGCTGCATCGCCGTGGCTACCGATCGTCGGAGCGTGTGCGATAACGCTCCGAACCGTCGCGACTGAAGTCGCTTCCACAGAGGTAGGTGGGGCATGGCCTAGTGTTGTGGGAGCGACTTTAGTCGCGACAGGTGCCACAAAGAAAACGGCCGCCTCTCGGCGGCCGTATCCTTACCTAACTCACTTCGCACCAGGCGTCGTCGTCCACTGCTTCAGCCACGCATTGACCGTCTCATGCCATTGCACGCTGTTCTGCGGCTTGAGCACCCAGTGATTCTCATCGGGGAAATGCAACAGCTGGCTGGGAATGCCACGACGCTGCAAAGCGGTGAACGCGCCCAGGCCCTGCGTATCGGGAATGCGGAAATCCTTGCCGCTATGGACGACTAGCATCGGCACGCGCCAATCCTTGACGTGATTGATCGGGTTGAACTTCTCGTAGTTCTCCGGATGCTCGAATTGCGTACCGCCGTTTTCCTTTTCCTCGAACCAGAGCTCTTCGGTGTCGTAATACATGGCACGCGCGTCGAACACGCCATCATGATCGACCAGGCACTTCCATGGCTCGTTCCACACGCCGGCCATCCAATACACCATGTAACCACCGTAGCTGGCACCCAGCGCACAGGCACGGTCTCCATCCAGGAAGCTGTACTTGTCCAACGCAGCCTTCCAGCCCTGCTTCAAATCTTCCAGCGGCTTGCCACCCCAGTCGCCGGAAATGGACTCGGTGAACGCCTGACCATAACCCGTGGAGCCGTGGAAATTGATCGTCACGACGGCAAAACCCTGGCCTGCATAGGTCTGCGGATTCCAGCGATAGCTCCAACCGTTGCTCATCGCGCTCTGCGGACCGCCATGGACGATGAAAGCCACGGGGTATTTCTTGCCGCGCTTGTACCCCGCAGGCTTGACCACATAACCCTGCACCGTTTCGTTGTTCCATCCCTTGAAGGTGAAGAACTCCGGCTCGCCCATAGATGTGTTCTTCAAGCGCTGGGCATTGTAATGAGTTACCTGCTTGAGGCTTTTGCCCGCAAGCGTCGCGGTATAGAGATCGGCCGGACGCTTCAGGTCGTCGCGCGACAGGAGCATGTGCGACTTGCTCAACGAGTAGGCACTCACCACGCCGTCGGTCACCAGCTTGCTGACTTTGCCTTTGGCGACATCGATGGCGAACAACGGATGTTGGCTGTTATCGTCCGCCGTCGCATAGAGGGTCTTGCCATCGGCCGAGATAGCGAGGCCGCCAGCGGAGCGGTCCCAGTCAGGCGCCACTTCATGTTTCTGTCCGCTGGAAAGATCCAATGCCATGATGCCGAAACGATCGGCCTCCGAACCCGGCTCCTTCATCGCCAGGTAGTAGAGCGTCTTGCCGTCCGGCGCGGCTACCGGGAAAGCATCCCAGGCGAGATTGTCTGCCGTCAGGTTGCGCGGCGCGGACGATCCGTCAGCCTGCACGCTGTAGACATCGAAATTCGTCGACCACGGCTCGCTGTTGCCCGCGATGCGCACATCGAAATACACCGTACTGCCATCTGGCGAGAAGGTAAATTCATCGTCGCCACCGAACGGCTTGCTCGGCACATCGCCATCGATGCCACGACTCAACAACACCGGTTGCGCGCCATCGGCCGCATCGACATCGGCGATATAGAGCTGCGATCGCCGGCCGTCTTCCCAGGTATCCCAGTGCCGCACGAACAACCGGTTGTAGACGGTGCCGGTAGACTTGTCCGCGGCGCGGCCATCCAGACGTTCCTTGGTACATGCCAGGTCGGCACAGTCAGTAAAGACCTCGTAGCTCAGCAACGCTTTCTTGCCATCCGGCGACAGCTTGTAGCTGTCGACATCGAGCGGGCCATGCGTGACCTGTACTGCGTCTCCGCCGGCCTTGCCGCCGGCAAAGCCGCGACGCCAGAGCTGGGTCACATCGCCCTTGGCCGCCGTATAGAAGAACGCATCGCCTTGCGGCGCCCAACGCGGCGAGCCGCCCTTTTCAACCAGCTTGACCGGCTGACCACCTTTTTCCAAATCGAGCAGGTAGACCGAAGTGACGCCCTTGTTCGCGGCGTAATCCGTCGCGCGCACCGTATACAGCGCAAAACGGCCGTCGGGCGATAACTGCGGATCGCCGACGCGGTCCATCATGACCAAGTCGCGGATACCGAACGGATGTGGGCCGTGGCTTTCGACCGCGACGGCCGATACCGAGGCGGAAGCCAGCGCAAGCGCCAGCGCGGCAAACAGGGGTTTCATGGGTTCCGGCTCCCTTGGCTCAAGTGTCACGAAATTCCTTGACGGTAAGTGGCGCCGCGCTTTCGTGCAAGCTTGCGATTTCCCGATATCGGCACGCCCGGCCGGTTGGGCGTGGCTATACTCGGCGCTTTTGCTGCCGGCCGACTCCATGACCGCATCGCCTCAAGCCATCGCCGCCGACTCGGCCGCCGACGATCTGTTCGGCCACCCCAAGGGCTTGTACGTCTGCTTCTTCACCGAGATGTGGGAGCGCTTCTCGTTCTATGGCATGAAGGCGCTGCTGGCGTTGTACCTCATCAAGCACCATGGCTTCAGCGATGCCGAAAGCCTTTCCGTGCTGGGTGCCTACGGTGGCCTGGTCTACGCCACGCCGTTGCTAGGCGGCATGCTCGCCGACCGCTATCTAGGTATGCGCAAGGCAGTGGTCCTCGGTGGCGTGCTGCTGTGCCTGGGGCACCTTGGCATGGCGGTGGAGGGACATGCGGCTACCGTCGATACCCACGGCGTGGTGCATCGCGACCTGTTTGCCCTGAGCGTGTTCTATCTGTCGCTGGCCCTGATCATCAGCGGCGTGGGCTTTCTCAAGCCCAATATCTCCACCGTGGTCGGCAAACTGTATCCGGAGGACGATCCGCGCCTGGATTCGGGCTTCACCCTGTTCTATGCCGGCATCAACGTCGGCGCGCTGTTCTCGGCGCTGATCTGTGGTTACCTGGGCGATACCTACGGCTGGGGCTACGGTTTCGGCGCTGCCGGCATCGGCATGCTCGCCGGCCTGGCCGTCTTCGTGACCGGGCAGAAGTACCTGCAAGGGCATGCCGAGCCGCCGAATCCGGCAGCACTGCGCCGACGCGTGCTGGGCTTCATGACCGTCGAGTGGGTTATCTACCTGGGCGCCGCGCTGGCGCTGCCGGCGCTATGGGCGCTGATGCAACTGGGCGACGCCGTGCTCTGGCTCCAGTTGGGCGCGATGGCTGCCTGGCTCGGCTGGCTGGGCTGGTACGTCACCGTGCGTTGCACGCCAGTGCAGCGGCAGCAGATGCTGGCCTGCGTGTTCTTCGTGGCGGTCTGCCTGCTGTTCTTCGCCCTCTATGAGCAGACCTACGGCTCCTGGGTGCTGTTCAACGACCGCATGCTGACCATGGATCTGTTCCCGTCCCTGGTGATCCGCGAAGGCCACCCGGTGCCGTGGTCCACTATTCCACTGGTGCTTAGCCCCATCCTGGTCGCCATTTCGCTGCGCCTGCGCGGCAGTCGCCTGCCGGCCGTCCTGCTGGGCACGTTAACCGCCCTGGGCATCGCCTTGATCGTCCGCGACAGCGTGGTACTCCCGCAGACCGCCAGTTCGCTCACTTACCTGGGCGCCCTGTTCATCGTCCTGCTCTCGCCGCTGATGGCCTGGCTGTGGCCCTTCCTGGAACGCTACGGCCTCAACCCATCCAAAGGTGTCAAGAGCGCCATCGGCCTGGCGCTTGCCGGACTGTCCTTCCTGCCGCTCTATATCGCCAATCAGAGCGTGGAGCCCGGCGTACTGGGTAGCGTCTGGTGGCTGGTCCTGGCCTACCTGATCATCGAGATCGGCGAGGTCGCTCTGTCGCCGATCGGCTTGTCGGCGGTCACCCAGCTATCCGTACCCTCGGTCTGCGGCCTGATGATGGGCGCCTGGTGGCTGGGCACTTCCCTCTCCGAGCAGTTGGCCTCGATCTTCGGCAAGTTCGCCGCCTTGGACCTGCCAGCCAACGGGCAGATCGATCTGACCCTGGCCAAGGCCAAGTACGGCGAGCTGTTCCTGCACATGATCTGGCTGGGCCTGGCTTCGGCCGTCGTCGCCCTGCTGCTTTCGCCGCTGCTCAAACGCTGGATGCACGGGGTCAAGTAAGCCAGCTCATGTGATGCAAATCACAAAATCTTGCGATCCAGCGACCGGAAGAGCCCCACACTGACGGTCCAGCCCGGCTTGGTACAAAACCTGCCAGAACTCCCTCGACATACTTCTTGGGGGAGTCTGCCATGTCACGCCAGCGCGCCGCTGCCGGTTTTACCTTGATCGAACTGATGATTGTGGTGGCGATCGTCGCCATCCTGGCCGCGATTGCGTTGCCGCAGTATCAGACCTATGTGGCTCGTTCGCAGGTAACCGCTGGGTTGCATGAAATCACCCCGGGGCGCACAGCTTATGAAACGTTGGTTAATCAGGGGACTGTGGACGGCGCGACCTACGCGGATGTAGGTAATCTCGGTTTAGATACCGATACTCCGCGCTGCACGATCTCCGCTAGCGTTCCAGTCGCCGGCACCGGCTACGTTCAATGCGTCCTGAAGGGGAATACTAGGATCCAGGACCACTGGATCAAGCTCAACCGCGATGCCAATGGCACATGGTCCTGTGCATCGGATGTTGACCCCCAATATCGGCCGTCAAGCTGCAACGCGGGTTAATTTGTCGTCGCAAGGTGACCTGCTTGGTCAGGCACTGACATTAATTGTCACCGCAGTTAATAAGATCTCACCTAAGCTGCGCGAACCGCTGCACAATCCCAAAATGCCAGGTTGTGAGCGGGCTTGTCCTTCGACTGCCAACCTTTGCACAATCTGAACCGTCCGCAGCCTTGCGGACGGCTTCATCGGTAGTCGTGGCATACAAGATGCTGCAATTGCTGTGAGCTTCCTGGTCGTTCCAGACGTGAGTCGTGGGGGCCGGATCCGCCTAGGGGGTACGGGGCCGGGGCTCAGGGGGCATCACCAAACCGGTTAGCT
>NZ_DATCRY010000181.1:0-9225 GCF_036568765.1 Dyella sp.
CCCGCCTGCGTGGATCCGCAGATCCATGAGCTGGGTCACCGGCCCGTTCGGCCGGTGCTCGCCCGGGACCCATTTGGGGTACGCAAGGGCCAGGTGCCCCGGATGAACGGGTATGGAGAGATGGGCGTGCTGATGCCGCGACAGCACATCGCGGGCATCGACCTTAAGGTCGATCGCACCGTCCTGCGCCCTGAGCACCATAGGTAGGAAAGCAAGCAGGCCGATGAACAGGAAAACGGGCAACCTCGGGTTGGAGGCCGGCAACGCAGGACAGGACCACATCGACAACACAGGAGCTCGAAATATTAGGGCGGCCAGGACGATACGCGCGTGTCATCAGTTTGCCTTGAATCTACTTGACGCTCTGGCGGGCCGGTCATCACCATGACGAATGACTTGCGACTGCATCGCACCCACGCTGCCAGGGAGGCTGCGCCATCCACCGAAGGAGAAGCTGGCCCGCCATCGGCACGATTGCGGCTTCGCGGCTGTTGTGCTGCGAGGCAGCTATACGGAGGCGGGAGATCGCGGTCGCGTACAGGTGAGGCCCGGCGACGTAGTATTTCACGGCGCGTACGAGTCCCATCTGAACGATGTCGCTCACTCGGGCGCCGATGTCCTGGTGGTGCCGTGGCAGAGCCATATCGCTTCCGCGCTGGGCCGCGTCGATGACGTAGACGCCGTGATGCGGGCCGCCGAGGAAGGGATGGACAAGGCAATGCTGCTGATCGGCCAGACAGTCACTTGGGCGCCCGTAGCTCCGATGGACTGGCCGGACCGCCTCGCAGAGGCCATCCGGCGCGATCCCTTTCTCAACCTCGAAGCGTGGGCGGAGTGGCAAGGGCTCCGTCCTGAAACCGTGAGCCGCGGATTTCGCCGCGCCTATGGGATGACCGCGATCGCGTATCGAGCGCGCATCCGCACGCTTCGCGCGCTGCAGGCGATGACGTCCTCGCAATCTCTTGCCCAGATCGCCGCCGAATGCGGTTTCGCCGACCAGGCGCATCTTTCCCGGAGCTTCAGCGCACTTACGGATACCACGCCTGCCGCTTGGCGCAGGCGGTTCGCTTAGCGCTTCAAGGCAGTCGCCAATAGCGGCGCGTGTTTTTTGCTTGCATGTGGCGTTGCCGCAATGACATGTCGGTCATTGCACGTGGACAAGGGCCAGCTCTTTTAGACCGCGACATCCGCTTTGATCGGCGGATGAGGCGTATAACCCGATAACTCGAAGTCGTCGATGCTGTAAGCGTCGATGGAAGGCGCGCTGCGAACCAGACTCAAGGTCGGCATGGCACGCGGCTCTCGCGAAAGCTGCAGCTGCGCCTGCTCTAGGTGGTTGAGGTACAGATGCACATCCCCACCCACCCATACAAACTCACCGAGCTCCAGTTGCGCCTGTTGCGCAACCATCTGCAGCAACGCCACTGCGCCTACCCAATTGAATGGCGCGCCAAGCAGAAGATCGCAGCTGCGCTGATACATCATCAAGCTCAGCTTACCGCCGGTATTGACGTGAAACTGATAGACCATGTGGCACGGCGGCAGCGCCATGCTCGAGATATCGGCCACGTTCCACGCGTGAAACAGCATGCGGCGGCTATAAGGGTTGTTTCGCAGCGTCGTGATCAGCGTGTCGATCTGATCGTGCACGACGCCATCGTTACCTTGCCAGCGCCTCCATTGCTTACCGTACACGGGGCCGAGGTCGCCCCAGGTCGCTGCGAACGTCTCGTCGTCCAGAATCCGCTGCTCGAACGCTTCTTGAGTGATTTGCTCGCCCGTCTGCTGGCGAAACTTGGCGAGCGGCCAATCGCTCCAGATTCTCACGCCTTCCTTCAACAAAGGACGAATGTTCGTCTCGCCGCTGAGGAACCACAGCATTTCTTTAATCGCCAGTTTCCAGTGCACGCGCTTGGTCGTCAGCACGGGAAACTCGCCACGACTCAGGTCGAAACGCGCGAACGCACCGAATACCGAAAGCGTACCCACGCCGGTGCGGTCGATCCGGCGATCGCCCTGTTCGAGGACGCGCGACATGAGGTCGAGGTATTGGAACTCCGGATGACGCATAACGAATGAGGCCTGGCGGTGGTGCTCGTGGCAAGCATCAGACACCCGAGCCGCCACAAGATCAAGCTGATTTAAAGTCGTGCGCTACGCAGTCCGCGCTCTCAGGCCTCGGACGGTTTCGCCGCGATCGCCAGTGTGGGCGCGCGCCGCGACATGGCCATCAACACCAGCCCGACCACAATCAGCGGCAGCGAGAGAATTTGTCCCATGGTCAACCAGCCGAATGCCAGATAGCCCAATTGCACGTCGGGCAGGCGTACGAACTCCACCAGGAAGCGGAAGCAGCCGTACATCAATGCGAACAGGCCGGAGATGAGGTAACGCGGGCGGGGCTTCATCGAAACCACCCAAAGCACCGTAAACATCACCACACCCTCCAGCAGCATTTCGTAGAGCTGCGACGGCTGGCGCGGCAGGCCATGAAACTGCTCGAACAGCCGGGCCAGCGACGGGTCGTTGGCCGCCAACTGAGCATCCTGTTCGCTCGCATTGGGGAAGATCATCGCCCAGGGCAGGCTGCTCGGCTTGCCCCAGAGCTCGCCGTTGATGAAATTGCCCAGGCGGCCCAGTCCCAACCCGATCGGTACCAGCGGAGCGACAAAGTCCACCGTGTCCATGAAATGCAACTTGTTGCGCCGCGACCACCACAAACCGGCCACCAGCACGCCAAGCAGGCCACCGTGGAAGCTCATGCCGCCGTCCCACACTTTGAACAGCGCCAGCGGATCGGTCCAGATCCAGCGGATGTTTGTATAGAACAACATATAGCCCACCCGACCGCCGGCGATGACGCCCATCATCGCGTAGAAGGCCAGGTCGCCCATGGCATCGCGAGTCACCGGCAGCCTGCCCTGCTTGCGCCGGTACTCGCCCAGGAGCCAGGCCCCCAGGAAACTCAGCAGATACATCAGGCCATACCAATGGATCTGGGCCGGCCCCAGGCGGAAGGCAACGGGGTCGATGGCAACGGTAAAGGGCTGACTCATGGGCTGACGCTTGGCCGAAAAGACGCAGTTTAGCTTGACCCACCTTTCTGGTGTCCGTACGCCTCTTCCGCCCTCGGCCAAACCGTGGCTACACTCGGGAGGAGGCGCCATGGTCTGGGCGCCGCTGCCACCCCGGACCCGGGCCGAGTGGCCGCATCCGTCAAAAACATTGGAAAGTTGTAGGGGGAAATCGATGCTGCACCGTCTTATGCGGACCGCGCTGTCCGCCGCTTGCCTGTTGCTGCCCGCCACCGCGCTGGCCGACGAGCTGATTCCGGTCGAAACCTTTGCGCGTCACTCGACGCTGTCTGACCCGCATTTGTCCCCCGACGGCAAATACCTGGCCGTGCGCATGGACGACAACGATGCCAGCACCCACGCGCTGGTGGTCTACAAAGTGGAGGATATGCAGACGCCGGTGAGCCTGCTGCGCATGCCCAAATACCAGATTCCACTAGATATCACCTGGGTCAGTCCGACTCGCCTGGTCGTCGCCAAGGGTAAGGAAGCCGGCTCGCTCGACAAGCCCACGTTCTATGGCGAACTGCTCGCCACCGACTTCGACGGCAAGCATCAGGATTACATCTTCGGCTTCGACACGCTGGGCACGCGCTCGGCCACGCGCAGCACCGACAAGGGCTGGGGCTTCATCGTCGGCAAGCCGCCGCAATCCAATGGCCATTTCTACATGATGGCCGAGTCATGGGATAACCGCGGCAAATACTCGCTTTACGATGTCGATGCGACCAATAGCGCACGCAAGCTGATCGGCGATATCGGCATCTCGGGCATGAGCTTCATGATCGGCGCCGACGGCCAGGCGCATTTCGCCTATGGCGAGAACGATGACTACGACTACGTCGTCTATCATCGCGAAGGCAGCGGCTGGAGCAAGATGAACCTGGGCCGCGCCGGCTTCTCGCCACTGGAGTTCACCCCGGACAACAAGCGCGTCTACGCCACCTTCAACGCCGACGGCGGTCCGCAGTCGTTGATAGAGCAGGATGAGGACGGCGGCAATCGCAAGGTATTGGCCAAGGCGGACTTCGCCGATGTCGGCAATGTGCAGTGGACGGCTTACCCCTACCAACCTTTTGCCGTCACTTACGCCGCAGGCGTGCCGAAGGTCGACTACGTCGATCCGAATCTGCCGACCGCCAAGCTGCACATGGCGATCAGTCAGAAATTCCCCGGCTTCGTGGATTTCATCAAGTTCAGCGACGACGGCACTGTCTTGTTGTTCAAGGTCAGCAGCGATCGCGACCCGGGCACGTACTATTTGATCGACACACACAGCTACAAAGTGCGCAAGCTCTTTTCGGTCGAGCCCTGGGTCGATCCAGCACGCATGTCCGAGCGGCGCCCGGTACGCTTCAAGGCCAGCGATGGCATGGAGCTGGAAGCGATCCTTACCCTTCCACGCGGTGCCAGCGAAATGAACCTGCCGATGGTGCTGCTGCCGCACGGTGGCCCGCATGGCATCCAGGACGACTGGTTCTACGATCGCGATGCACAGTTCCTGGCCAGTCGCGGTTATCTCGTGCTGCAGGTCAATTACCGCGGCTCCAGCGGTCGCGGCCGCAACTTCGTTGGCGAGGGCTATCTGAAGTGGGGCACGCGTGTGCAGCAGGACCTGATCGACGGCGTGAAGTGGGCTATCGCCGAGAACTACGCCGATCCCAAACGCGTCTGTGTCTACGGTGCGAGCTTCGGCGGCTATTCGGCGATGATGAGCACTATCCGTGCGCCCGGCCTGTTCAAATGTGCCGTCGGCTACGCCGGCATCTACGACCTGAAGATGATGTACAGCAAGGGCGATATTCGCGACTTGAAATCCGGCCGCAGCTATCTCACGACCGTCATCGGCAAGGACGACGCCGACCTGGCCGCCAACTCCCCCGACAAGCTGGCCGACAAGATCGATGTCCCGGTACTGCTGATTCATGGCGAAGACGATCAGCGCGCGCCGTTCGCCCAGGCCAAAGCCATGCGCGCGGCGCTGGATGCCGCGCACAAGCCCTACCAGTGGCTGTCCAAGCCGGGCGAAGGCCATGGCTTCTACGACGAAAAGAACAACATCGAGTTCTACAACACGTTGGCGGATTTCCTGGCCAAGAATATCGGCCCCGGTGCCACTAGCCACTGATAGGACAACCTGATTTTGCGCAACGGGAGCGGCTTTGGTCGCTTCCGTTTTTATTTCCGCCAACCGCAAGAACGACAGCGTATGTCGCAAATATCCTACGCGCGTTTCTGCGAACGCCTACAGCCCCGCAGGATCGCACGATACATATTTCTTAAATGTCAATTACTTATGTTATTAAGTCTAATTTTTGAGACGCTAGATATTGCGCTCTAGTACTCGTCTGTTTTAACTTCGGCATCACATCGTCTTTCCCCACGGCTCGACGATGCCGAGGTGCGCCAGCTCAACCCCGGGCGTCGCGCGCCATTCCAGATACCCAGAAAACCAGCCGGATGAACGCTGGCTGCTGGCTATTGTTTGTTCGGAGTTGTCGAAACAATGAAGCAAAAGACACTGCTGGCTTCGGCCATTGCAGCGGCGCTCATGCTGCCCCTGTGGACCGCATCGGCGCAGGACGCGGCACCCGCCCAGGCCGACCAGGCCAAGGCCCAGAATCTCGAAACCATCACCGTGACCGGTTCGCGCATCCGCAGCGTGGACGTGGAAACGGCGCAGCCGGTGTTCACGCTGAGCCGCCAGGAAATCCAGAAGCAGGGCTACGTGAACGTGGGCGACATCCTGTCGCACATCACGGCAGCCGGCGCCCCCGGCTACAGCAAGTCGGCCGTGCTCACCTCCAACACCTACGCCGGCGGCTCCTATGTCGAACTGCGTGGCCTGGGCTTCGCCCGCACGCTGGTGCTGGTCGACGGCCGCCGCTGGGGCACCAATGCCGACGGCTTCACCGATCTGGACTCCATCCCGTCCTCGATCATCGAGCGCATTGACGTCCTCAAGGACGGCGCCTCGGCCGTGTACGGCTCCGATGCCATCGCTGGCGTGATCAACATCATCACCCGCTCGGATATCCAGGGCGGCGAAGCGAACGCCTATTTCGGCAAGTACGGCCAGATGGACGGCACCCAGCAGCAGTACGATTTCACCTGGGGCAACAAGATCGGCAAGCTGTCGTACGTGTTCAGCGGCACCTACACCAAGGAAAATCCGGTGTGGGCGCGCGACCGCGACTTCTCGCGCTACCCGCTGGGTCCGCTACATCCCGATGCCGGTACGTTCTCGCCCTACGGCCCTAACGGTTACATCACCAATGCCCCTTCAGGTGGACTGGTACTCAATCCAGGTGGCGATACGACCCAACTCGGCGACTATCATCCCTTTACGAATGCGGACAGATATAACGCCAATCAGCAAATGATGCTGATGCCGGAGTCGAAGCGTAAATCGTTATTCGGTAAGGTCAACTACGCCATCACGGATAACGTCAGCTTCCGCGCAGATGCAGCCTATACCGAGCGCACCGCGATCACCCAGATCGCCGGCTATCCGATCGGCACCGGCAACACCGGCGTCGTGCTGGACAAGGACAGCTACTACAACCCACTGGGCAGCCAGCAAGGCTATGCCACGCCGCAGGACGTCGAATTCCTGCGTCGCGGCGTCGAAGATCCGCGCGTTACCAAAAACACTGTCAAGACCTACCGCATCGGTGCAGGTTTTGAAGGCGCCTTCCAGATCGGCGAGCGCAACTTCAACTGGGATGTCAGCGGCTACTTCAACAAGAACCGCGGCAGCGTCTTCGGCACCGGCAACTACAACCTGGTGAACCTGGCCCAGGCGCTCGGCCCGTCCTTCAAGGACACCGACGGCGTGGTCAAGTGCGGCCGTCCGGGCGCGGTGATTGCCGGTTGCACCCCGGTGAACATCCTGTCCGGCGCCGGCGGTCTGACCCCGCAGATGCTCGATTACATCGGCGTCAACACCAACGGCACCTACGGTACGCAGGAAAACGGCTTTGCCGCCAATATCACCGGCGATGTGGTCCAGCTGCCGGCCGGCATGATGCAGTTTGCCGCCGGGGTGGAATACCGCCGCAACGCCGGCTTCAACACTCCCGACGCGTTCTCACAGACCGGCAACTCGACCGACCCGGCCTCCGATGCGTCCTCGGGCAAGTACAACACCAAAGAAGCCTACGCCGAGTTGAACATCCCGGTGCTGGCCGACCTGCCCGGCGCGAAGCTGGTGTCGGTCGACCTGGCGACCCGCTACTCGAAGTACAACACCTTCGGTAGCACCACCAACAGCAAGTTCGGCTTGCAGTGGAAGCCGTTCGACGACCTGCTGGTGCGCGGCAGCATCTCCGAAGGCTTCCGTTCGCCGACGATCAACGACCTGTACGGCGGCCAGGTCCAGACCTTCGACGTCTACTCCGATCCGTGCGATTCGCAGTTCGGTGCGGTAGCAACTGGCAATGCCAATGCGATCGCCAATTGCCGCGCAGCAGGTGTTGCCCCGAACTTCCGTCAAACCGACGGTGCAGGCAATGCAGTCACCGCTCTACCGGCCCAGGGCACCACGCCCTTCATCTCCGGCTCGAACGCACAGCTGCGTCCGGAAACCTCGCTTAGCAAGACTCTTGGCCTGGTCTACAGCCCGAGCTATGTCGACGGCCTGAATGTGACGCTGGATTGGTACAACATCCGCATCAACAACATCATCAGCGCAGTGACGCCGAACGATGTTCTGGATGACTGCTACCTGCGTGGCGTTCAGTCGGCGTGCGGCCAGTTCCGTCGCGACGCCAACGGTCAAGTCGTCGATCTGAGCTACGAATTGCAGAACCGCGGTCGCCTGGAAACCGAAGGCTACGATTTCGGCTTCACCTACCGTCTGCCGAAGTTCTCGTTCGGCGAGTTCCGCATTACGTCGGACACGAACTACGTGGTCAAGTACAACCAGATGCTCGGCGGCGATACCCCGACCGTCTACAGCGCAGGCCAGTACTCCACCTGGCGCGTTCGCTCGAACGCCAATCTGGATTGGACCTACGGCAACTTCGGCGCAACCTGGGGCATCCGTTACTACTCGGGCCTGAAGGAAGACTGCGCGTTCGACCTGGATGGCGGTTCGGAATGCAACCTGCCGAACTACGTCACCCCGGGCGTCGGCATCACGCCGAAGCGTCAGACCGGTGCGATCGCCTTCAACGACCTCTCGGTCCGTTGGACGGCACCGTGGAACGGCACCTTCTCGGTGGGCGCGAACAACGTGTTCAACCGCAAGGGTCCGCTGTTCTACACCGCGTCGAGCAACGCCATCGGCAACAGCGGGTTCGTCTACAACCCGTCGTACGATTACGGTCGCTTCTTCTTCGTGCGTTACAACCAGAAGTTCTAAGCTCTGTACGAGCTGAAGTAGTTTAAGAGGCGGGCCTTCGGGCCCGCTTTTTTTTGTTTGAAGAGCCCCCCTCACCCCAACCCTCTCTCCCGGCAAGCCAGGGGAGAGGGAGCCTGACTGGAGTAAGCCTCAGTGTTTCGCACTTGCGCAGCCCGCTCCCTCTCCCAGGCAAAGCCAGGGGAAAGGGAACCTGGCTGAGGTAAACCGCAGTACTTCGCGCTTGCGCGACCGCTCACTCTCCCCTGGCTTCGCCGGGAGAGAGGTTGGGGCGAGGGATGCTCTTCAAAGAATTATCGGCTCATCCGGCAATTCCCCATGCCCACGGCGCGATCCGTCATCGGGAAAATGCATGCTCAGCAATGCATTGGCCTGCTCCACTCCGCGCAACAGGCCGCTGCGCCAATCTCCCCGCGCAAAACCTTCGCGTATGCGATCGCACAAGCTCTCCCACTCCGCATCGCTCACCCGTCGCGCAATACCACGATCGGCGACGATCTCGATGCGATGCTCGGCCAGCAGGACATAAAGCAGCACACCGCAATTGCGCTCGGTATCCCATACACGCAGATGCGAAAAGAGCTCGTGCGCGCGATCGGTCGCGGTCATGCCGGACAACACCGCAGAGAGGTTAAGGCGCGCTTCGATAGCCACACGCACTTCACCATCGTGCATCCGCTCCCCAGCGGCGACCAGCGCGGCAATCTCGTCCAGCACGGCCGACGGAAAACGCCTCGGCAACTGAAACCAGCCTTCGAACGCGTTTTGCAGCAAGCGTCGCATCAGCGT
>NZ_DATCRY010000182.1:0-5659 GCF_036568765.1 Dyella sp.
AGTTGCGGTTCGTTCTCCAAGATACTCGCTCCTGGCCTGCGGCTTGGCTGGCTGGTTGGCGGCCCATGGACCGATGCGCTGGTGCGAGCGAAATACTTTTCCACGGTCGGCGGTGCCGCCTTGCCGCAGCTGGCCATGGCCGATTATCTGCAGCAGCACGATCTCGAACGGCATTTGCGCCGGTTGCGCCGCGCCCTGGCCGGCAACGCGCAACGTATGCACGATGCGATTGCACGCTACTGGCCTGCGGGTACCCGGGTCACCGAACCGAGCGGCGGCTTGTCGTTATGGTTGCAGTTGCCCGACGGTGGCGATGGGCAAGCGCTATGCGAGGCGGCGCTTGCGGCGCGGATCGGCACCTCGCCAGGGGTGTTGTTTTCCAGCCGCGGCGACTACGCCGATTGTCTGCGGTTGAGCTGCGGTCTGCCCTGGGGCGAATCGCTCGATCGCGCGCTTCGACAATTGGGGCGACTGGCAGTGAGCGGCATCGGCTGAGGCGGTTTCCAAATCCGTGCTTCTGTAGGAGCGAAGTATCGGAGATTGAGCGTTCGCTGGCGTTGTTCCCGGGTAACTGCGGTTGCGCGTTATCTGGCTCATGGTAGATCCGGGAAGGCACTTGATCGCATCGCGTCGTCGATGCGACGCTAGACGGCGTCGCGTGCCGCTCCATCTCCAGCGAGGGTTACCATGCACAGCCGCGCATTCTTGTATACGCCGTTCGGTGGCTCGCACGCCTTGATGGCTGCCGCTGGCGAAAACATGCCGCGGATCGGCAAGGGCAAGCCGCCGCACCAACTGCTGGCACCTAATGTGGAAACCGCCAATGAAATGGAGCGCATGCGACATATGCAGGTGCTCGGTTTCCAGAATGTCATCGGTGGCCACAAAGAACTCAAGCGGCAATTGGGGCAGAGTTATACGACCCCGGAGCAGTTGGCTAAAGCCAAGCAGACCTCGGCTTATCTGATTTCCAAGGCCCATGCGCGACTGGCCAAGTCGATGCTTCCCGCTTATCAACAAACACGTATCGCCAACGCCACCGTCCATTTCCATACCGAGGATCCGCGATATCCCGAATTGACCACGACCTCGCATCCGAACCTTTATCCTTCGCTGCACGATGGCAAGCCGTTGGCCAATATCGGGCACAAGGACAAGCTCTATGTGCTCGGGCACGGCGAAGTGCCGACGCCGGGGCGCCCGGTGCCGCATATGCATGCGTCTCCTGAGGGCCATGGGCCATCGCTTTCGCCCGGAGAGTTGGCCGATCATTTGAAGCAGGCGGGACTACCGCCGGATTTCAAGGATCTGCGTATTGCTTCCTGTTTCGGGGTCTCTACCAAACATGGCCAACCCGGTGAGACAGAGGCGAACGCCAAATACTTCGTGCCAAGGCTCCATCACGCACTGCAGGGTGATTTTCCCAGCCTGGATGTGACCGGCTATAAACGTGGCGGCGTGACTACACCCTTCGGCGCGCATCACGAGCGCAGCGACGAAGGCTCGATGGAGGGACGTACCCGCCGCAAGACCGAAGCGGTCAGGTTTCCTCACTTGTAGCCGCTGCGTCCCCGGATGCCGCTGCCGGCGTCACGAGGGTTTGCCGGAGTTGCTGCAAAGCGGGTAGCAGGTTTTCGGGTTCGCGCAGGGCCTTGCGCGCGGCTCCTAGTGCTTTGCGTACATGACCCGGCGCCTCGCCGCCTTCGATCAAGGCCAACGCGGGTATGCGGCATGCCAGCAGCGTATCGATCCAGTCGGCAGGATGGTTTGGCCGGAGCCGCCGCAAAGCGCGGCGACTGGCGCGGAATGGCGGTGCGACTTGCTCGACTTGATCCAGCGTGGCGATGAATGTCGTGGTCTGTCGCTCCGATGGCGCGGCGGAAAGCGCATCGGATAACGCCGCCAAGGCGTTGGCGATGCGCCGGCGCAGGACGCCTGTGGAACGCACGGGATAGACCAGCCACGCACAGAGCACGCCGATCAGCGCACCGATCAGGATTTCCTCCAGGCGTGTCCAGAGCAGGCTGTCGCCGTTCGTGCCATTGAAACCTTGCAGCAGCGCAAGCGCGATCGTGACGAACAAGGCCCACCAAGCGTATGCCATGGGCCTCAGCCACAGACCGAGGAAGACGGCAGCCAGCATGCAGGCGACGGTGAATGAGTCATGCGCGCCGATATGCACGGTGACGGTTAGCGCGATGACGGTGCCGGCCGCGGCGCCGAGCACGCGCAGTACGCTCTTGTATGCCACGTCCAGGCGGCCACGATTGCCGCTGTTGACGATGAACGCGGTCAGCACGATCCAGGCCCAGCGTTGCGGAAAGAACAGATAGCCCACCACGAAGGCGATGCTCAGCGCAGCAGCCATCTGAATGGCCATCCGTGTGCTTGCACGCGGGCCGCGAGCGGTTTCCGGTGGAGGCGGCTCAGGGGTGACGACGGGCTGTTTACGCAGCTGTGGCAGCAGCCCGATACGCCGCGCCGCCGCTTGCAGCGTGGCGACCCAGGCCAGCGCGAGCAAGCCCACGATGACCGGTGCCGCCAGGATCATCGCAGGGCTCAGATGATGGGGGGGGATATAGGGCGTGGTGAGGATCGCAACGAACGGCAGAGCGATCAGCGAGCCCATGCGACCGGCCATCGGGCCGAAACGGCGCAGCCAGATCGATACGAACATACCCAGCACGAATGCAGCCGCGCCGATCCACGGTGCCCGGTGCAGCAGCATGCCGGCGCCGACGGCGGTCAGTCCGACCAGGGGCAGGGCGACAGCGGCTTCCAGGCGGCCGCGCAGGTCACGATCCAGATGGCTACGTGCGAAGGACAAGCTGAGCACAACGGCGAGGACACCGGGGCCGGGCTCGGGGGCGATCGCCATAGTGCAGATGAACGTGGCGAGCACGGCCAGCATGGTGACGATGGCTTCGCGCAGGGCGGACCCCAGGCGAGAGGTCACCTTAACTTGAAAGTCGGCGTGGATCGCGTTGACCATGATCATCCCCGGAGCGGCCGGGGGACTATACGCGCAATCGGGCCACGAGTTGTTTCAGACCGGCCGGAAGTTCTGGCGCAGATGGGCGCAGAGGTTTTCGGCGGCCGCTACCGCCACGTCGATGGCACTATCGCTGACCGCCGCGTCCAGTTGCTTGGTGACGACGTTGGTTTCGGCGATGAGCGCGGCAATCGGTTTGCCTGCGCCGCTGGTGCGACCGATACGTGCGTTCATGCTGTCGAGTTGTTGCGATGCCGTGCGTGCCTCGGTGCGCAGATGAAAATCGTGTGCGCGCGAGGTTGCATTTGTGCACGCCCGGACGCAGAGCGCGATGGCGGCTTGCAGATCGGAAGGATTCGATCCTGTCATGGCAATTCTCCCTGGAGATCAAAGCGCCTTGGATGTGGCGATCAGTTTCGCCAGTGCCTGTATGGCCGATTTATAAGTTTCAAAGGTTTTTTTGGTGGCCGCCTCGCGCTGAGCGGAGGACAGCTTGTCGTCGACAACCACGGCGAGCAGTTCGTCATTCGATTTCCTGATCTGCATGAGCATGGCTCCCGCGGGCGAGACAGGGCGATAAGCCGCGTCGCCGTTGCGGGCTTGCGAGAGTGCCGCGCACTTGTGCTGGACAGTCTTGAACGTCGACTCATAGTCACGCAATCGATCGACCAGGGCTTGCCGGCCAGAGAGGTCGTTGGGGCCGAAACCGAAGCGCAGGTAATCGTCGATCAGGCCGGCGTTCTGCAAAGCCTCATTGGCGTAGACAGAGCAATAATTGCTATCGGTTGCCTTGGCAAGATTCAAAATGGCGTTGCTCACCGCTTGCTGCGACCCGGTGTTTTGGAGCTGCTCGGCGATCTGTCCGGCCGACCTGGCGTCGGTTACAGCCTTATCGATGATCTCGGCAAGCTGGCTCAGTGGAGCGACGAGGCCGCCCAATGCAGATGCGCTATTGGTGTTCCTGGTAGCCGCTGTAGGCGTCGATGCAGCCGTGGTGCCCGTTGTCTTGTGCGCTGCGTCGACGTCGCCCTTGAGATCGTTAAAGGTGTCGGCGTACGACTTGATATCCGCGCTGACGGTGTTGTCCGGGGATTTGGCCAGTTTCGCAAGCGAATCGAGGTAATGGGTCAATATGTCGACGCCTTGCAGGGCCGCGGCAAAATCGGCGTCGGTGCGCGAGAGAAATATCTGTCGATCGACGATTGTGTGGAGGTATTTCGAAACTCGATCGATGTCGTCGCGCTTCAATGTTTTCGCGCAATCGACCGCCGCGTCGGAGGGGCAGAAGAATCCATTGGCGACCACGGTACCGACGATCGGATGGCAGTCGAGCCCGCCGGATTTGTCGGCCCTGCACGCCTGCGCGGCATAGGCCCGACAGGCAGCGGTAAGCGCATGGGTTTTCCCCGGCAGTTTCGACTCGAGTTCCATCAGCATGGGCAATGCCGTCGGATCCACGAAGCCCGGAGCCTCCCTGTCGTCGCCTGGCGCGAGGACTGGGCACTGCGGATCGACGGTCGAACGGAAAGACTGCACCGACTGATCCGCGGTGACGATGTCCTTGTAGAACTGTCTGGCGTTGTCCACGGTTTTTTGCGAGGTGTCGGCAAATGAAGCGGTTGCCTCCATTTTGACTTCAGCCGTGCCGCAGCCGCTGAGCGACAGGGCGAGCAGCATGGCGGCGCCAGCGAAGCGCGCACGAGCGGAGCGATGCATGGTATCCCCTTGGAATCCGATTCCCTCGACGATCTTAGCCGGACAACATGGCAAGACGTATGTACGTTGAATGGGCCGTGGCGTGAATCGTTCGTGTCTGGCTTCGAGCGCGTTCTCCTCAGTTTTCCGTGGAGCCGAGCAAGAAGGCCAGTTTCCGCTGTTTAGGCAGACGCTTGATCTCCCATTCCGCCCGCGAAGCCTCCGCGCGATCGGCATATGGCCGTGCACCGAGCAATCGCAGCGGCGGATGCGATCGGGTATAGCGCGCGCCGCGCCCGGCGACATGCGCCGCGTAACGCGCTTCCAGGCGGTTGGTAATGCCGGCGTAATAGCTGCCGTCATGGCATTCGATCAGGTACAGCCACCAGCTCACGCGGTGTTTTCCCGAACAGTGACATGGGCAATCCAATGGCGCTGGCGGCGATCCAGGCGATCGTCGAGCGCCTCGTTGTCGAAACTGACGGATGCGCGCTTGAATCGGCTCGGATCCACATTATCGATCGCGTTGACGCTCACCACCGCATAGGTGCGACCGTCGATAAGGGAAAGGCAGGCCGGTACTATGCCGCAGTGCTTGCAAACCAGAAATTCGGCGGTACGCGTGCCGAAGGCGTAGCGGGAGACCGCCTGGCTGTCGGCAATACGAAGATCCAGCCGTCCATGTGCGACGGCGGTCCATACGCCGCCATGCTTGCTGCAGAACGAGCAGGTGCAGGCGCGCGCCGGTATCTCGGCGGGCTCGGGTGTCCAGTCCAGCGTGAAGTCGATCGTGCCGCAATGGCATTGGCCGTGTATCAGCATGCGAAATTTCTTGCGCCCAAGAAAGTGGAAAGGTTTGTAAAGCGTCGGACAATCGAAAGCGATTAGGGTAAAAAGGATGCCATGGATCGGCGATGTCCGTCCCATGGGGGCGTGACGTGAGCATTCTGGATCGGTTTCGAGGCCATCGAA
>NZ_DATCRY010000183.1:0-26577 GCF_036568765.1 Dyella sp.
TTGCGCACTACGCTGTAGTTCTGCGGTGTCTGCGATTCCAACAAGCGGACTGCCAGGACAATCGATAAACCCCGGCCCGCTGCGACCCAGGCGAGCACTTCCTCGAGTTCCTAGAAATGCGCGGTCGCAGAGAGTTGCGGCAGATCGATAGCCAGTACCCGCCTGGACCAGGTGGCGAAGAAATCGCTCTCGTCATAGGTGATGAAGCTTTCGTTGAGTAGCGAGAAGTTGAGTAGCGAGAAGTCGAGTAGCCGCGAACCTGCCGCGTTCGACCGCCCTGGCGACACTGAAGGCGACGGAAAGGACTTCAAGCAGCACGTGGCGCCTTATGCGGCACCGGTGGCCCAGGAAACATACCGGTTGCTGCGCGATGTCGGCTTTCGCACGCCGTTGGAGTCGCGCCAGCCGAGCGCAAGCATGCAAGTGCTTATTTACCGTATGAGGCCAGGAACGGAGCCGTGCTTTGAAGCCGCCTTACGTGCCGCCTTGCGCGTTCTGGAAGGCACTTCCGATGCCCGGCGCACAACGTGTGGTATCGGTTGGTAGTCGGCGGTGCGCAACCGACGTATGTTCTGCAGATAGCAAGGCCGGACTGGGCGAGTTACGACCGCTTTCACCGCAGTGTTCCTGAGCTCCTGGCCGGTCAACCCGCAGCATTGGCAGATGATGTTGCCGCGGTGAAGGAGATCGAGAGTGAAACCTGGACGCATCGCCGAGCATTGAACTATCTGCCTTGAACGGCTCCCATGCGTTATGCAAGGGAGCCGTCGATATTTAAGCAAGAATGCCCAGCTTCTTGCCGACCTTGGTAAATGCGGCGATGGCATGATCGAGGTGCTCGCGCGTATGCGCCGCGCTCATTTGCGTACGGATACGCGCCTGGCCTTGCGGTACGACGGGGTAGAAGAATCCGGTGACATAGATACCTTCGTCGAGCAGCTCCGCGGCCATGGCTTGTGCTTTCTTTGCGTCATAAACCATGACCGGCACGATCGGATGCACGCCGGGCTTGATGTCGAAGCCGACACGGGTCATCTGCTCGCGGAAATAACGCGTGTTCTCCTTGACGCGATCGCGCAGATCGCCCGCCGCGGCGAGCATGTCGAACACCTTAATGGCGGCGGCGACGACGTGCGGGGGAAGCGAGTTGGAGAACAGATAGGGGCGTGAACGCTGGCGCAGCATCTCGATGACTTCCGCTCGGCCTGTGGTAAATCCGCCGAGCGCGCCACCGAGCGCTTTACCCAGCGTGCCGGTGAAAATGTCGATCTTGTCCATGACGCCATTCACCTCGGCCGAGCCGCGGCCGGTGTCGCCAAGAAAGCCGGTGCAATGGCATTCGTCGATATGCACCAGGGCGTTGTATTGCTTGGCCAGGGCGGTGATCTTGTCCAGCGGCGCAATAAAGCCGTCCATCGAGAACGCGCCGTCGGAGGTGATGAGCTTGGTGCGCGCACCGGCTGCATCCGCTGCCTTCAGTTGCTGCTCAAGATCGGCCATGTCGCAGTTGGCGTAGCGGAAACGCTTGGCCTTGCAGAGGCGAATACCGTCGATGATCGAAGCGTGGTTCAGGGCATCGGAAACGATGGCGTCTTCTTCGCCCAGCAGCGGTTCGAACAAGCCGCCATTGGCATCGAAGCAGGCGGCATAAAGAATGGTGTCTTCGGTGCCGAAGAAATCTGCGATCTTCTTTTCCAGCTGCTTGTGCAGGTCTTGCGTGCCGCAGATGAAGCGCACGGAAGCCATGCCGAAGCCGTGAGTGTCCAGCGCATCCTTCGCTGCCTGGATGACGTCCGGATGATCGGCCAGGCCCAGATAGTTGTTGGCACAGAAATTAAGCACCTTGCGGCCGCCTTCGAGTTCGATCTGCGCCGACTGCGGCGATACGATGATGCGCTCGGCCTTGAACAAGCCCTGTTCGCGGATGGATTCGAGTTCTGCGCTGTAACGGGTTTGGCCTGGGTAGCTCATGGGGATAGGACTGCGCGGCTGTGGAAACCCTGATTATGGACGAGGGGTGAGCTGCGGACAATTTGCGGGAGCGGCCGATTGGTCGCCTCCCGCGCCTCCGATCAGTGCAGGCCGAAGTCCACTCGGGTGGTTTTACCGCCGTCGTCGATACCCTTGGCATCCAGCTTGGGTGCGGAAATAAATACGCGGTTGTCGGGCACCTTGCCGCGCAACCATTGCCGTACCGCGTCAGCGCGCCGTTCGGCAAGGTGGCGTAATGCATCCTGGTCGACCGGCATGTTTTCCTCCAGCAGTCGCTGCATCTCCTCGGGGGGCTGCGATTTGGTCAGGCCGACGATGTTGCGCTCCTTCTTGAACTTGGCGTGCTTATAGGCCTTTTCCAGGTAGCGATCGCGTTGCTCCTGGGTCATTGCTGCCTGGGACGGAGTATCGGTGTCCTCGTCGTTGCCAGCCTCATGGCGGATCAGGTCCTCGACCATCTCATGGCGCAAGCCTTTTTCGTCGTAGGCCGGGTCGATACGGCCGACGATATCGAGGTTGAGCGACGATTTGTCAGTGAGAACCTTGACGATCTTTTCGAGGCGCGCAGTGCTGTCGGCTGTCAGCTTGCTCGAGCCTGGAGCGAACTCGACATAGCCGAGGTCCTGGCCTCCACTGCCGCCTCCGCCGAAAGCGGAGGCCAGCAGTTTGAATGGTGCGGTGGCCGCCTTGGCGATCAGGTTGACGATGGCGCGCCAGACCAAGCTGCCGACGCTGAAGTGCGGGTCGTTAAGCGAGCCCGATACCGGCACGTGTACGTCGATGCGGCCTTGCGAATCCTTCAATAGCGCCACTGTCAGCTTGACGGGCAAATGGCTGACGCCGGGTCCTTCGATGCGATCGCCGAAGGTCAACTGATCGATGAAAATATGATTGTCCGCCGTCAGCTTGCCCTGGTCGAGCAGGTAGTGCACGTCGACATTGAGTCGGCCCTTGGTGATCGGATAGCCGGCGTATTTGCCCGAGTAGGGCGATAGATGGGTCAACTCCACACCATCGGCCTTGGCCTTGATATCCAGGAAAGCCACGGGTGCCAGTGGGTTGATCGAACCGGCGATTTCGACAGGTGCGTTGTCGTCGAGCTGGCCGTTGAGATTGAGTTCGGCCGGAGCGCCCGTTGCGGCGGTGCCGATCGTACCGACCTTACCTTCCAGTTGGGTGATGTTGGCGGTGTAGTTTGGCTTGATGAAGTTGTCGGTATAGTTCAACTGGCCGCGTGTGACGGCGATGCCGCCGATACGGATCTCCGGCGGCGGGCCGGTTGGGGCCGAGGATGCGCTGGCCGGTGCGACTTGCGCCGTACTGGCCGCCGGCGCCGGCGGCGGTGAAGGCGGATTGGCCGGCGTATTGCCGTCCTGTGCGCGGGTCACCGATACAGGCGCCACTTCTTCGGGGCTGGCAACGACATCCTGCAGGTTCAGCCGGCCATTGGCGTTGATGATGACGCGTGCGTAGAAGTCGTCGAGCGACAGGCCACCGATATCCACATTCGGCGCGCCTTCGCCCATGCGTATATGCATGTTCGACGCGGTGAGATGGGTCCAGCGCAGGAACTCGTCGTTGGTCGCCTTATCCAGTACACGCACGCGGCCCAGCGTGGCTTGTCCCTGGTAGGCGATGCGCGCCGGTTGCTTGCCTCGGTCGCTGTAACGCACCCGGCCGTTCATGCCGAGTTGCGCGCTGACGATATGCACATTCAGCGGCACGCTGATCAGCGATTCGAATGGTGCGATATCCAGTCGGGCGCTCTTGATGCGCAGATCGGCATCGAGCGGCTCGGGCTTGACGGTGCCGGTTGCGGCAAAGGTTCCCTTGCCGACGCTGCCGCTCAAGTCGAGCTTGAGCGGCCGATGCATATTGTCCGAAAGTCCGTCGATGCCGAACTTGCTGGCCTTCAACACGACCTGCGCGCGCTTACCGGTCGCGGTGTCATCGCGGAAGGTCACGGTGCCGTCATCCAGGCCGAGATGCGCCACGCTCCAGCGGAACGGCGCGGTTGCCGTTTGTCCATGCGGTGCCGGCTTGCTCGGCATCATGAGGTCGGTCAGATCGATACGGCCATTGTGCAGGCGCCTTACATCGACTTTCAGGCCGCTTACCGTCAGGCTGTTCAGATGCGCCTGGCCGCCGGCCAGATCGAAGTTCGCGATATCGGCATGCATGTTTTGCCATGCGACAGGCGTACTGCGTCCGTTCTTGGCGGCAAGTGCGAATCCATTGAGACTCGCTTGCGCCGGCTCGAGATGCACATTGAGCGAAGGGCTCCAGGTGGCCAGCATCTGCCCGTCGGCATCGATCGTGCCGGCACTGATCTGTCCGTTGAGCATCGGCGGTGCCAGCGGCAGCAAGTCGGCCAAGGCGACACCCTTGAGGCTCAGCTTGCCGGAGTAGCGGCTCGCGGCGATGTCCAGTTGCCCATTCAGCGCAGCACTGCCGCCGGCCAGTTGAGTGGCGATGTCCACACTGGCCGGCGGTCCGGCAACGGTCGACACATGGCGCAGGCTGCCGTGCAGGTTGTCCAGTATCAGATGTGCCGGTGTCTTGCCGCTGGTGTCGTCGTAGTCCAGGCGCGAGCTTTGCACATTGAGCGTGGCGATGTGTACCTGGGTAGGCGGCGAGGGCGAGTTGCTGGGCGGCGAGGGCGCCATCAAGGCATCGAAATTGCTGTGTCCGCCAGGCAGCTTGGCGTAGCGCAACTTGGCGCGTTCCAGGTTCAGTGCGGCCAGGCGATAGCGCGAAAGCAACGGTTCGACATCGTCGAGCGTCGCGGTGGCCTGTCCCAGGTCGAGCAGCGGAGTGCCATCGTGATTGGCGAGCTTGAAATCCTCCAAGGAGAGCATGCCGTCCAGGCGGAGCTGCGGCGTGTCATTGGCGGTAATGAAGTGCAACTGCAACTGGCCGGACAGCTTGCCGTCGGGAATCGCAACCGGCAGTTTCGACGGCGCGTAGCTCAGGTAGCGTGGCAGATCCAGCTTGTCCAATTTGAAGTTCATCACGGATTCGCGGCTGTTCGCGAACGGCTTGGTCTGCCCATCGATGCGCAGTGGGCTGCCATCTGCGCGCAAGGCCAGCAGCGGTTGCACGAAGACATCCACGCGGCTGGGCGTGTTAGCGATGAAGGGGATGCCCAGTTCCAATTGGTCGAAGCGATGTTGAGCGTCGAGCACGCGGTCATCGAGCCGGATATCGCCGTTATGAACGCTGATATTGGCGATCGCGAAGCGTGTCGGCGGCGATGGCGGCTCGCCCGGCTGGGCGGCGAAGCGTTCGACGATGTCGCTGAAGTTGAAGGTCTGCGGTGCCGTGCGCACCAGACTGAGTTGCGGATGCTGCAGCGTTACCTCGTCCAGCACCGGGGCGCGCTTGAATACAGCGGCCCAGGACGCGTCGACAACGACACTGTCGACGTCGACGAAGGGAGCCTTGTCGCCCGGCTCGCCGATATGTAGCTTGTCCAGCTGCATGCGTAGCGTGTACGGGTTCAGGTGCACCGCGCCCACCGTAACCGGTCTGCCCAGTGCGCTGCTGGCGCGGCTTTGCAACTGGCTCTTGATGATCGACGGGGCAGCAAGGAAGCCGAAGAGGCCGAACAGCACGATGACGATCGCGAGGATCGACAGCGTCTTGCGCAGGCGGTGAGAGCGATACAGCTTGGCGGCGCGTTCACGGCCGATGGTCAGGCGGGAAGGGCTCGGGCGAGTGGGGTCGCTCATGGCGTCGATGCTCCTCTGTCGCGGACCGAATGGGTATGCGGCGCTGCTGCCGCACGCTTCCTTGGAACAGCCGGCCTGCTCGAGGTTGGAGTGTAGCCAAGAGCCCCCGTCATCCCAACCCTCTCCCCCGGCAAAGCCAGGAGAGAAGGTTGGGATGACGGGGGCTCTGCGGCACATAAAAAAGGCCGCGAACCCGCGGCCTTCTTTGCAACTCACGTGTTGCCGTTCAATTCCAGGAGCAAACGACTTTTCCGCAGTTGCCGGCATCCATCAGGTCGAACCCTCGCTGGAAATCGTCGATGGCGATCTGGTGCGTCAGCACCTTCTGCAGCGGGAATCCCGTCAGCACCATCTGGGTCATCTTGTACCAGGTTTCGTACATGCGACGGCCATAGATGCCTTGCAGGGTGAGGCCCTTGAAGATCACCTTGTCCCAGTCGATACCTGCGCCCTTGGGCATGATGCCGAGCATGGCGATCTTGCCGCCGTGGTACATGCATTCGAGCATATCGTTGAAGGCGCGCGGATTGCCGCTCATTTCCAGGCCGACGTCGAAGCCTTCGATGTGCAAATCCTTGACCGTGTCCTTGAGCGACTGCTTGGACACGTTGACCACGCGGGTGGCTCCCATGTCGGCAGCCAGCTTGAGGCGATAGTCGTTGACGTCGGTGACTACCACATTGCGTGCGCCCACGTGCTTGGCAATACCGGCGGCGATGATACCGATCGGGCCGGCGCCCGTAATCAGCACATCTTCGCCGATCAGGTCGAACTCGAGCGCGCAGTGGGCAGCGTTACCGTAGGGGTCGAAGAAGGCAGCCAGTTCGGACGGAATCTGATCCGGGATCGGCCACAGATTCGATGCCGGCATGGTCATGTATTCGGCGAAGGCGCCGTTGCGGTTAACACCGATGCCGACCGTGTTCGGGCACAGGTGCTGGCGACCGGCGCGGCAGTTGCGGCAGTGCCCGCAGACGATGTGGCCTTCGGCCGAAACGCGGTCACCGACCTTGTAGCCCGTGACGCCAGGGCCGATCTCGGCAATGCGCCCGACGAATTCGTGGCCGATGGTCAGGCCCGGCTTGATGGTGCGCTGGGACCATTCGTCCCACTTGTAGATGTGCAGGTCTGTGCCGCAGATGGCGGTTTTTTCCATCTTGATCAGTACTTCGTTCGGGCCGACCTCCGGCACCGGCACTTCTTCCAACCAGATACCCTGCTCGGGCTTGCGCTTGACCAGGGCTTTCATCGTCTGCTGCATGTGCTTTCAATCCCAAGCTGGCCCGTGGGGACGGGCGGAATTCCACAATTATAAGGAATCGGGGCATTCCTAGGCGGTCTTCGTGCAGTGCAGCGTTGCCGCCCCCGGCCCGAGCGCTTATGGTCGCAGGTTTCTACGTCCCTGGATTCGGTAAGGAAACACGATGGATTTGAAGCGATTGCTGCTCCCGGCTGTGATGGCCATGGGCTGGGCTGGCGTAGCCGACGCAGACGAAGGGATGTGGCTACCTTCGCAGTTGCCTAAGATCGCCGGGCCTCTGCGAGCCGCCGGGTTCGGTGGCGATCCGTCCGATCTGGCCGATCTGACCCGGCCGCCGCTGAGCGCGGTGGTAAAGGTGGGGGGCGCGACAGGCGCTTTCGTGAGCGAAGACGGGCTGGTATTGACCAACCATCACGTGGCTTTTGGTGTTATCCAGTACAACAGCACGCCGCAGCGCGACCTGATCGAGGATGGCTACGTCGCCCTCGATCGAGGCCTGGAACTGCCTGCCAGCCCCGACTTCCGCTTGCGGGTCACTACCGGTTTCGACAACGTGACCGATCGTATCCTGGCGGCGGCACAGGGCAAGACCGGCCGCGCCTACTACGACGCCATCGACAGCGCCGGCAAGGCGCTTGTGGCCGAGTGCGAACGCGAGGCGGGGTTACGCTGCAGTGTCGTGAATATGTTCTACGGCAGCGATTTTTACCTGGTCAAGCAATTGGAGTTGCGTGATCTGCGCTTGGTTTATGCGCCGCCGCGTGCGATCGGCAATTACGGTGACGAGGTGGATAATTTTGTCTGGCCGCGCCATAGCGGCGATTTCACTGTGCTGCGTGCCTACGTGGGGCCCGATGGCAAGCCGGCCGACTACGCCAAGGAGAACAGACCCTATCGCCCGCCGGCGCATTTGAAGCTCGCGACCGAGGGCGTCAAGCACGGCGACTACGTCATGTTGGCCGGTTATCCGGGTATCACCTATCGTCACCGCAGTGCGGCGGAGTTCGACGATCAAGTGCGTTGGCGCCTGCCGACGACGGTTGCTGTGCTCAAGCAATTACAGACCGTGGTCGAGAGCATGGGAGCGAGCGACCCGCAGGCAGCGATCCGATATGCCGCGCAATTGCAATCGCTGAAGAACAACATCAAGCGCTTCAGCGGCGAACTGGATGGACTGGAACGCAGCCACGCTGTCGCTACGCGTCATGCTGACGAAGCCGCCATGCTCGCGTGGCTTGCGCAGCAACCTCAGGGGGCCGGAGAGCGCCGCCGGATCGATGAAGCGGCGGCGGTGATCGAGGCCGGCAAGCAGGTGCGCGAGCGCGATCTGCTGCTTGGCCTGATCGCGACGCAGACGCAACTGCTGCGCGGCGCGCTGAATATCGAAAGGTTGGCATTGGAGCGGCCCAAGCCCGATGCTGAACGCGAAAGCGGCTATCAGCGACGCGATGAGGAACTGATCGCCAGCCAGCTGCGTCAGGTCAGCCGTCGCTACGATCCGGCGGTGGAGAAAGCCTTGCTGTCCACCCTGCTGCTGCGTTACCAACGGTTGCCGGCCGCACAGCATTTGCCCGAGTTCGATCGGGTCTTTGGGCGCACGTCGGACGAACTGATGCAAGCGCTCGACCGCCTTTATGCACATACGCGGCTTGGCGATGAAGCCGAGCGCCTGCGTCTCTTTGCCGCGGCTCCGGAAACGCTGCATCGCAGCGACGATGCCTTGCTGGATGCTGCACGCCAGTTGCAGCCAGCCATGTTGCGCATGGACGACGAGCGCAAGGCGCGCGAGGGCGATTTGCTGCGGTTGCGGCCCGCCTATATGAAGGCGTGGATCGCCTATCGGCAGACGCAAGGGCGTGCGATCTACCCCGATGCCAACGGCACGCTGCGCGTGAGTTACGGCAAGGTCACCCCCTTGGCGGTGCGCGACGCGGTCGCTTATGCGCCGATGACTACGGTAGCTGGCATTGTCGAGAAGAACACCGGCAAGTCTCCGTTCGATGCGCCGCGTCCGCTGCTGGACGCGATCGCCAAAGGCGACTTTGGCGCTTATGCCGATCCGGACAGTCATGCCATGCCGGTGAACTTCCTCAGCAACCTGGATACCACCGGCGGCAACTCCGGCTCGCCCGTGCTCAATGCACGCGGAGAACTGGTCGGCCTGAATTTCGACAGCAACTGGGAAGCGGTCAGTGCCAGCTGGATGTACGACCCTCGCTACAAGCGCGCCATCCACGTCGACATGCGCTACATGCGTTGGTTGATGGACAAGGTCTATCCGGCACCGAAGCTGCTGGAAGAGCTCGGCGTGCCTGTGCATTAGCTCGATGGCGACGGCAATGACTTCCGGACCAGGAGTCATCGTCGCCGCCGGGCTAGCATCGCAACACTCCCATTGCCCGCGTAGGAACGTTCATGACCTTCACCCGTCGCCAGTTCCTCGGCTCCGCCTTGCCTGTCGGAGCGCTCGCTCTGACCGCCTACGCTGGCTCATCGACCGGCTTGCTGGCCAAAGATGCGTCGGCTGCCCCACCGGCCATGCCCGATCGGACGGTGGTGCTTGCCGGCGACAGCATCCTGCTGAAGCCGCAGGCCTATGCCGATCTGTTGCAGTCGCTTTTGCAGAAGCATGACCAAGCGAACGACTTCTATCTCAAGGGCGGCGCTGTGACCGAGCTGGAGGCGAAGTTCTCCGCACTGTTGGGCAAGGAGGATACGGTGATGCTGCCGACCGGCACCCTGGCCAACCACATTGCGGTGCGCCTGCTTTGCGGCGACGCGCGTCATGCCTTGGTGCAGGAAGAAAGCCATCTGTATCGTGACGAGGCCGACTCGGTGCCGATCCTGAGCGGCATCAATCTCGTACCGTTGGCTACCGGCAAGGCCGCGCCGACGCTGGAAGAGATGAAAGCGGCGATCGATCGTGCGGAAATCGGCCCTTATCCGATCAAGGTCGGAGCGATTGCCTTGGAGAGCCCGGTGCGCCGCGCGGATGGCGCGACAGTGCCGCCTGAACTGATCGCCGATATTGCCACGATCGCACGAGCCAAAGGCATCGGTATGCATCTGGATGGCGCGCGGTTGCTGCTCATGAGCGGCATGCCGGGTTTCGATCCGAAGCGTTACTGCGCACCCTTCGATACAGTTTATGTGTCGCTCTACAAGTATCTCAACGCGCCGTATGGCGGCGTGCTCTCCGGGCCGAAGGCTTTGATGGACAAGGCGCGCCAGATGCGGCACATCTTCGGCGGCACTTTGTTGCACGGCTGGCAGGCCGCCTTGCCCGCGCTCGATGCGCTGGACGGTTTCACCGAGCGTTTTGCCGCTGTGCGCACTGCTGGCGATCGCTTGCTCGATCGGTTGAACAAGACTTCCGGCTTCAAGGTTCGCCGTGTCGAGCACGGCAGCAACATCGCGTTCGTGGATATTTCGGCCAAGCGGCTTGCTGGCCTGGAGGAGCGCCTCAAGCGCGCTGACATCCACATCCAGAAAGTGCTGGGTGACAGCCTGGAGCTTACGTTCAACGAGAGCTTGCTGCGCCAGAGCACCGACGAACTGGTTGCAGCATTCGCCGGGGGCTAGCCGTAACGCATTACAATACGCGGATGTCGCTAGATCGCCGTCCGCTTGCCATCTTCCTGATGGGCCCCACCGCTTCCGGAAAAACCGCGCTCGCCTGCCAATTGAGCGAGCGCTTTCCGGTGGATCTGGTGAGCGTGGATTCGGCCTTGGTATATCGCGGGCTCGACATCGGTTCGGCCAAGCCGGATGCCGCTACGCTGGCCCGCTATCCCCACGCGTTGATCGATATCCGCGATCCGGCGTCGCCGTATTCGGCGGCGGATTTCCGCGCCGATGCGACTCTGGCGATGCAGGCGATTACGGCGCGCGGCCGGGTGCCGCTACTGGTCGGCGGCACGGGACTGTACTTTCGCGCTCTGCAGCGCGGGCTATCGGCCTTGCCCGAAGCCGACCCGGCAGTACGCGAGCGGCTCACTGCCGAAGCGCAGGTGCAGGGTTGGCCGGCGCTGCACCGGCGTCTTGCAGCATTGGACCCGACGGCAGCCGCGCGTATCGGTCCGAACGATGCCCAGCGCTTGCAGCGCGCGCTCGAGGTCATCGAGCTGACCGGGCGCCGGTTGTCGGAGCAGCAACAGGGCGGCAGCGGAGAGTTTTTTCCTTGGCGGGTGCTGAAGCTGGCACTGCTGCCGGACGATCGTAGCCGCTTGCATGCACGTATCGCAGAACGCTTCGATGCCATCGTCGCGGCCGGTTTGCTGCGCGAGGTGCGAACTCTGCGGGCACGTGGCGATCTGCATGCCGATCTGCCGGCGATTCGGGCGGTCGGTTATCGGCAGGCCTGGGAGCACCTCGATGGGCGGACGGACTTTGCAACATTTCGCGACCACGGCATTTTCGCCACCCGTCAACTGGCCAAGCGGCAAATCACCTGGCTGCGTAGCGAGCTGGATGCCCGTGCGCTCGACCCGGACCGGGACGATTTGCGCAGTCGGGCAGAGGATGCCTTGCAATTGTTCCTCGCCGGCTCAATATGACAACAATGGTCGGCTCGGCTGGGGCCAGGCGGGCCAGGCGCACGGATAGCCCTTGGGTTTTCCGTACGCTACGGATTTCTCTTTCAAGATCAATTTAAAAGCGGTTAATATTCCTTCGCCTTGGGTCGGGGCGCTCTGCACGCGCCTTTTCTCCGGCCTATTCGAAAGCGAGGGGAGAACAACAATGTCCAAAGGGCAGTCTTTGCAAGATCCATTTCTTAACGCTTTGCGTCGCGAACGCATCCCGGTCGCCATCTACCTCGTCAACGGTATCAAGTTGCAGGGAACGATCGAGTCGTTCGACCAGTTCGTGGTATTGCTGCGCAACCAGGTGAGCCAGATGGTCTATAAGCACGCCATCTCCACCGTGGTGCCCAGTCGTAATGTCCGCGTCGGCAACGGTCACGATGGCCATGGCGACGCACCCGTCGGATCCGCCGAGGCGGAAGGTTGATTCACTCTGTTTGATCGTCAAAAGAAAGGCGAACGTGCCGTGCTCGTCCTCCCGCATTCGCGCGGCGAGGGCGATTCGGTACGTCGGGCCGATGAATTCGCCGAGCTGGCGAAGTCGGCCGGCGCGGAAATCCTGGGCAGCATTCCTGCCCGTATCGATACCCCCAATCCGCGTTACTACATAGGCACCGGCAAGGCCGAAGAGGTCGCCGAGGCCGTGCGGGCGCTGGGCGCCGATCTGGTCCTGGTCGATCACCTGCTGAGCCCCGTCCAGGAGCGCAATCTCGAGAAGCTGCTCAATATCCGGGTGGTCGACCGTGCCGGGCTGATCCTGGACATCTTCGCCCAGCGTGCGCGCTCGCACGAAGGCAAGCTGGAAGTGGAACTGGCCCAGCTCAAGCACCTGGCGACCCGCCTGGTGCGCGGCTGGACCCATCTGGACAGCCAGCGCGGCGGTGCCATCGGCAATCGAGGCCCAGGCGAAACGCAGCTGGAAACCGACCGTCGCCTGCTCGCCGAGCGGGTGAAAATGTTGACCAAACGTTTGGAAAAGGTGCAGACCCAGCGCGGCCAGCAGCGTCGTGCACGTCTGCGCAATACCGTGCCGCGAGTCGCCCTGGTGGGCTATACCAATGCTGGAAAGTCCACGCTTTTCAATGCATTGACCCAAGGCGAGGTCTATGCGGCCGACCAGTTGTTCGCGACGCTCGATCCGACCGTACGCAAACTGGACGGCCTGTCCTGTGGCCCGGCGGTGTTGGCCGATACGGTGGGTTTCGTGCGCGACTTGCCGCACGATCTGGTGGCGGCTTTCCGCGGCACCCTGGCCGAGGCGCGCGATGCCGATCTGTTGCTGCATGTCTGCGATGCGGCGGACGAGGAGCGCGACCGGTTGCGCGATGTAGTGAACCACGTCCTCGATGAGATCGAGGCCGGTGACTTGCCGCAGCTGCGGGTCATGAACAAGATCGACCTGGCCGGTGTGGCGCCGCGGATCGATCGTGACGACGAGGGCCGGCCGACGCAGGTCTGGTTGTCGGCCGCACAAGGCCTGGGTCTGGATCTGCTCCGCCAGGCTCTCGGCGAGCTGCTGGGCGGCGATCGCGTGCGCTCGCAACTTCGCCTGCCGTTGTCCGCGGGCCGCCTGCATGCACGCCTGAAGGCGGCCGGTGCGATCGTCGACGAAGCTTTCGACGAGGAGGGCTGGCAGCTCAGCATCGATGCGCCGCGCAGCGTCATCGCGCCGCTCAGCGGCGGGTCGGATGCCGCATTGTTGCGGGATCTGCTCGGCGGTGCAGCGCAGGAGTGATCTCCTTCGCTCAGCCTTGAACGCCCGATAGTCGCCCGCTTCCACCCTCGCTCAGCCAAACCGGGTCAAGGGAGCTGCGGCGGGACGCAAGTTCGCAGCGCCTCTGCCACGTCCATCTGTTAGACTGTGCGTTGTTTTGCGGCAACGCCCCCGTGCCCCAATGCCACAGCCCGTACAACGAGTTTTCCGGCCACTGTTGCCGGCCTCCCTGCGGCCTCAAGGAGACTGACCATGGCCTGGAACGAACCTGGAAACAACGGGCAACGCGACCCCTGGAATAAGAACAACAACCGCCCGGGCAACAAATCGGGACTGGACGATCTCCTGCGGCAGCTGCGCGACCGTTTCGGCAAGCTCGGCGGCGGTGCGGGCGGTGTCTTTACCATTGTCCTGGCCTTGTTGCTGGCCTGGTTGCTGCTCAGCAGCTATGTGGTTGTCGATGCGCGACAGGCCGGTGTCGTGCTGCGCTTCGGTCAGTACAACCGTACGTTGGGTCCGGGCTTTCATTTCAAGCTGCCGCGTCCGATCGAAAGCGTGACCAAGGTGGGTATCACCGAGATCCGCTCGGTCTCGGACAAGGTGCGCATGCTGACCTCCGACGAGAACATCATTTCGGTCGACTTCAACGTGCAGTATCAAGTCTCCGACGCACGCCAGTACCTGTTCTCGCTCAGCGGCCAGCCCGAGGACACCTTGCAGCAGGCGGCTGAAGCGGCCGTGCGCACGGTGGTCGGTGCGAATGTGATGGACAACGTCCTTACCAGCCAGAACGACCAGGCTGCGGTGGCGAGCATCGACCCGGCTGCCGCGACAAGCGCAGCGGCAGCCGCCAATAGCGCAGGTGCTGCCGCCGTTGGGGCGCACGAGACACGCGAGACCTTGCAGCAACAGACGCGCGACATCCTGCAAGCCACACTCGATAACTACCATTCCGGCATGACGGTGACCGAGGTGAGCTTCCAGAATGTAGCTCCGCCGCAGGAGGTCAAGGACGCCTTCGACGATGTCAACGCCGCGCGCGAAGACAAACAGGCGACCGAGAACCAGGCGCGTGCCGTGGCCAGCAAGATCGTGCCGGAAGCGCGCGGCGATGCGTCGCGTATCCTGGCGCAGGCGCAAGGTTACAACGCCGAGCGTGTGGCCCGTGCCACCGGTGACGCGGCGCGCTTCGATCTGATCCTGAAGGAATACAAGGCTGCACCCGAGGTCACGCGCAAGCGCCTGTGGCTCGAAACGGTTGAGAACGTCATGTCGAACAACCCCAAGGTGCTCGATGGCAGCGGCGGCCGCAACATGATCTACCTGCCGCTCGAGCGTATGAGCAGCAAGGACATGCCCGGTGTAGGTGCGGTGATGCAGCAGCCTGGCGACATGAGCGGCAAGGAGAAGCAGCCATGAAATTTCTGACCGCCATCCTGGTCGTGCTCCTCGTCATGCTGGGCTTCAACAGCATGTATGTAGTCAAGGAAGGGCAGACCGCCCTGGTTCTGCAATTCGGGCGCATCGTACGTACCGACAATGAGACGGGCCTGCACTTCAAGCTGCCGCTGATCCAGCAGCGCTTGTTGTTCGACAGCCGCATCATGTCGCTGGATGCGCAGCCGGAGCGCTATTTCACTTCCGAAAAGAAAAGCGTCAACGTCGATTTCTATGTGAAGTGGCGCATTGCCGACAGCGCGGCGTATTACCGCGCAACCACCGGGTCGGATCTGCAGGCGGCCAACCGTCTCACGCCGCTGGTCAAGAACGCGCTGCGCCAGGAGTTCAACGGCCGCACCTTGCAGGAACTGATTACCGCCGGCCGCAAGGACATTACCGAGCGTGTGCGTACGGATACCGATGCGATTGCCGAGAAGAACCTGGGCATCGACGTGGTCGATGTGCGCATCAAGCGCATCGAGCTGCCGGATGAAGTGAGCGAGTCGGTCTATAAGCGCATGCGCGCCGAACGTCTGCAATTGGCCAACGAACTGCGATCCACCGGCCAGCAGGCTTACACCACCATTCAAGCGGACGCCGAACGCCAGGTCCAGGTGATCAAGGCCGACGCCGAGCGCGATGCGGCCAAGGTCCGCGGCGAGGGCGACGCGCAGGCCGCGGCGATCTACGCCCAGGCTTACGGCCAGGATCCGGAATTCTTTGCTTTCTACCGTAGCCTTTCGGCTTACCGTGACTCCTTCAAGGATGGCAAGGGCGTGCTGGTGCTCAAGCCGGACTCGGAATTCCTGCGTTACTTCAACGACGGCGCTGCTAAACACTGAGCGCGCCGTCCTGTGCGGGGCAGGGTCGCGGAGCGGCCCTGCCTGCGTGTGGCCGGATGGAACCGGGCGTCACTTTTCGCAAAAAACGTTTTCACTATCCTTAGGGGTCCTAAGAACACCCCTGTCAATCGAGCGAGACAATCATGGGTAAGTCAGTCGTTATCCTTGGTGCCCAGTGGGGCGACGAAGGCAAAGGCAAGATCGTCGATCTGCTGACCGAGCGCGTCGGCGCGGTAGCGCGTTTCCAGGGCGGCCACAATGCCGGCCATACGCTGGTGATCAAGGGCAAGAAGACCGTCTTGCACCTGATTCCCTCGGGCATTCTGCGCGACGATGCGTTGTGCCTGATCGGCAATGGCGTGGTGCTGTCGCCGACCGCGCTCAAGCAGGAAATCGAAGAGCTCGAAGCGCAGGGCGTGAACGTGCGTCCGCGCCTGAAAATCAGCCCGGCTACGCCGCTGATCATGCCGTACCACATCGCCGTCGATAAGGCGCGCGAACTGGCCGCCGGCGGCAAGGCGATCGGCACGACCGGCCGCGGCATCGGCCCGGCGTACGAAGACAAGGTCGCTCGCCGCGGCGTTCGCGTGGCCGACCTGATGTATCCGCACGAACTGCCCGATCAACTCAAGGCCGTGGTCGAATACCACAACTTTGTGCTCACCCAGTGGCTCAAGGCCGATGCGATCGATTATCAGCAGGTGCTGGACGAAGCCCTGAGCTGGGGCGAGTTCCTCAAGCCGATGGTCGACGATGTCGCCACCATCCTGCATGACGTGCGCCGCGATGGCGGCAACATCCTGTTCGAAGGCGCGCAGGGCGCACTGCTGGATATCGATCACGGTACCTATCCCTACGTCACCTCGTCCAACACCACGGTTGGCGGCGCGTTGGCCGGTACTGGCGTCGGCGCTGGCGATATCGACTACGTACTCGGTATCTGCAAGGCCTACGCCACGCGGGTGGGTGGCGGTCCTTTCCCGACCGAACTCGACGACGAGATGGGCGAGCGGCTGCGCCGCGTGGGCAACGAGTTCGGTGCCAGCACCGGTCGTCCGCGCCGCTGCGGCTGGATCGACCTGGTGGCGCTCAAGCGCGCCGTGCAGATCAACGGTATCAACGGTCTGGCCATCACCAAGCTCGACGTGCTCGACGGCTTGGCGAGCATCAAGGTCTGTATCGCGTACGAATACCGCGGCAAGCGCCGCGAGCTGGCGCCGCTGGACGCCGACGGTTGGGCCGAGTGCAAGCCGGTGTACCTCGAATTCCCAGGCTGGGAAGAATCGACCGCGGGCATTCGCGACTGGAACAAGCTGCCGCCGGCCGCGCGTGCCTATCTGCGTGCCGTGGAGGAACTGTCCGGCTGCCGTCTGGCCTTGGTGGCCACCGGCGCGGATCGCGAAGACACGATCGTGCTCGACGATCCCTTTGCGTAAGCCTGATTCCCCTCCCTTGCTTGCAGGGGAGGGGATCGGAACGCAAGCCCGACTGTCCGCCGGACGCGTACATTGTCCGCGGACAACGGCACAGGCGTGAAACACATTCAAAGAAATGGCTCTGCCATGCGGTTTAACAGGCATCGGCGCGGTTGGCACAAGGTTTGCCATATAGGGGATGAAAGCGCTCATCCACCGCTGCAAAGGAGTCACGCCATGAAATTCGAAAACATCTTCCTGCCGAGCCTGTTTGCCGTCTGCTCATTCGTTTGCGCGTTCGTGCTCGGGTCCATGCTGGCCTGATGTCGCTGCGCGGGCACCGGGTTTAACGGCATGCGATGCGCGAGGTTATCGTTCGAAGAGCAAGGCGTCGTCGTCGATCGATTCGCGTAGCAACATCGCCCGGTCCGTTTCATAGTTATGCGTGACGCGCCAAACACCGGCGCGACCCTGACGCGGCATGGCACGGCCACCGCGGCGTACATAGCCTGAGCTGAGCTGGTCGAGGATGGTTTCTTCGAGTCGCAGGCCCGGCGGAGCGCGCGGTGTGCTCACCGCGATACCTTGGCTGTTCATATGATTGAGCAAGCGGCAAACGTAAGTGGCGGCGATATCGACCTTGAGCGTCCACGAAGCGTTGGCATAACCAAAAATAACCGCCATGTTCGGTGTGTCCTGCAACAGCACGCTCTTGTAGGTCATTAACTCGCTGGCCACGCGCGGTACGCCGTCGACATCCAGCGTCATGCCGCCGAGCGATTGCAATTGAAAGCCTGTTGCCGACACCACGATGTCGGCGTCTAGCTGCCGCCCCGATTGCAGGCGGATACCGTGCGCGGTGAACGTGTCGATGGTGTCGGTGAGGACAGAGACCTTGCCCTCGCGAATGGCCTTGAACAGATCGCCATCGGGTACGGCGCAAGGACGCTGCTCCCATGGTGCATAGCGTGGCGTGAAATCGTCCAGGTTTGCCTGTCCTGCCAATTGCCGGCCAGCTGCCTTGCGCAGCAAGGCGCCGACTTGCTGTGGCCAGCGTTGCGCGGCTTTATAGATGAAACGCTGCAGGGCGATATTGCGCTTACGTGCCAGGCGATAGACCCAGGCGGCTGGCAGAATGTATTTCAGCACAGCTGAAATCTTGTCGCGCGAAGGAATGGAAAAAATGTAGGTCGGCGAGCGCTGCAACATGATCACATGCGCAGCATCGATGGCCATCGCAGGCACGATAGTGACGGCCGTCGCCCCGCTACCGATGACGACGACGCGTTTACCACGGTAGTCCAGGTCTTCAGGCCAGTGCTGTGGATGGACGACACACCCCTGAAACGCCGATAGCCCCGGATAGTCGGGCAGGTAGCCGTCGTCGTAGCGGTAATAGCCGGTGCAGGCTATAAGGAAGCGGCACTCCAGCGTCGACAGCAAGCCCGTAGCCACGCTCCGCACTGTCACGGTCCAGTTTCGGCGTTCGCTCGACCACGTGGCGTGGATAGCATCGACGCCATAGCGGACCGCACGATCGATACCGTATTCGCGCGCCGTTTCTTCGATATAGCGGCGGATCGAAGGCCCGTCGGCTAATACTTTCAGCTCGTTCCAGGGGCGGAAGGCATAGCCGAACGTGAGCATGTCCGAGTCCGACCGTACCCCAGGGTAGCGAAACAGATCCCAGGTGCCACCGAGTGCCTGGCGTCGTTCCAACAGACCCACCCGCTTGCCTGGGCAGTCGCGCGCGAGGTGGCAAGCCATGCCGATGCCGGACAAGCCGGCACCGAGGATCAGGATATCGTACTGCCCGTCGTCCGTTGCCGCCTCGACCATGCGCCAACCCCCCGCCTGAGTCCCAATGCAGGGTAGCGCGGTTCCGGGGCGCCGGCGCTAATTGCGGATAGACTCTTTGGCCTATCCATCACCTTGCGGTTCGTTCCGATGGCAGGCAGCATCGACACAGACGATTTCCACGCGCAGGGCTTTTGCATTCTGGCGCCGTTGATATCCAGCACTTTATGCGATCGATTATGCGAGCGGCTTGGACTACTCGATGCGCGTCGTCCCGGTAGCCGTCGATTGCTCGGACTCGAGCCCGTCGCGCACGCTGCCGCGGCGATCGGCTCTCATCCTTCGGTGCGGCCTTTGCTCGCCGAGAGAGCAAAGGCCGTGCAATGCACTTTATTCATCAAGGATGTCACGACCAACTGGTCCGTAACGCCGCATCAGGATCTGAGTATTCCGGTGCGCAAACGCCTGGATGTACCGGGTTGGTCCGGGTGGTCGGTCAAGGAAGGCGTGTTGTTTGTACAACCGCCTGTGGCGGTGCTGGAGCAACTGGTCGCCGTGCGTTTGCAGCTCGATCATGATTCTGAGGCCACCGGGCCGCTGGAAGTCGTAGCGGGAACGCACCGATTGGGGCGATTGCCGAGCGGCGACGTGTCGCGATGGGCATCTCAAGGAACGGTGCGTTGTGTGGTTCCGCGCGGTGGCGCCTTGGCGATGCGTCCTTTGATCGTACACACCTCCGGCAAGTCGACCGGTGGCGTGCGCCGGGTACTGCATTTCCTATTCGGGCCGCCGTTGCCGGCCGGATTATGCTGGGCGGACTAGTTGCCGATATTCATCCATTCGTCCCGTGTTCGTAGCGATAACGAAGAGGGCAGAGGCAGTTTTTAACCGTGATGGGAGTGCTCGCGGTGGCCCTGCACGGTATCAGTCGAAAAACGTCGCCGAGAAAATCGCTGCCAGCATGGCCTGGGCGTTTTCTTCCGGCAGCTCTTTGGGCATGCACGCATTGAAGAAGCGTACACCGTCGATCAGCGCCATGGTGCCGAAGGCGAGGTCCTGGCCCGGCACCGGCAAGGTCTTTTCCATCACTTTGCAGAACTGCTCGATGAAGTAGCCGATGGTGTCGCGCTTTTCCAGCAGCAGAGCATTGAGGCGGGTGCGGAATTTGGGGTCGCGGAGGGCGCACAGGCGTGCTTCGGCCCACAAAGCGAAGCTGGTGTCGCCGCAATAAGCCTGCAAGTAGAACGCCGACAGTTGGGCCTGCATGTCTTTCTTCGGCAGGCCGGCGTCGAGGATGGCCTGCAAGCCTTGCTGGATATCGTGGTGATCGCGCTTGAGCAACTCGATGAACAGGTCGGTTTTGCTGCCGAAGTTGGAATAGAACGCGCCGCGTGTATAGCCGGCATGGGCAGCGATGTCTTCCACGCTGCTGCCAGTCAGGCCTTTCTTGGCAATGATCGTCGCCCCCGACTCGAGCAGGCGCTCGCGGGTCTGGTCACGGCTTTCTTCTCGGGTAAGTCGCTTACGTGGCATGAAGCCATGCTATCACGGCGGTCGTTACTTGCATCCGGATGCCATATTGAATTCAGATACATATCTGTATTAGTGTGCATAGTCGTATCCATGACGCCTCCTTGAAGGCGCCCCTTTTTTGCAGGAGAGGCAAGTGAACGAGCGGATATCCCAGTCGTTGGGCCGCCTATGCGCGCTCAGGCCCCTGGCGGTTCTGCCAGCTCTGGCCATGCTGGCCGCCTGCAGCAGGCCGGCACCGGAAGTAAGTGCGCCCCGGCCAGTCATTGCCATGCCGGCACAGGCAGCCGACGGGGTCGCTAAGAGGCGCTTTCCCGGCGAAGTGCACGCACGCTACGAAATGCCGCTGTCGTTCCGTATTCCCGGGCAATTGATCGAGCGGACGGCGCGGTTGGGCGATGCCGTCAAGAAAGGCCAGGTGCTGGCTCGCCTGGACGATGCCGATGCAGGCCGGAACTTGGCATCGGCACAGGCGACATTGGCGGCGGCAGAGCATCGGTTCGAATTCGCAACACAGCAACGTGACCGTGACGATGCCCAAGCCAAAGCCAATCTCATCAGTCAACTGCAATGGGAACAGACGCACGACGCTTATGCCGCTGCGTTGGCCGCGCGCGATCAGGCGCGACAGCAGGTGGCCTTGGCGCAGAACCAGTCGCGCTATACCGCGCTGGTAGCCGATCGCGACGGCCGTATCACCAGCGAACAAGCTGAAGTCGGTCAAGTTGTGGCGGCAGGGCAGGCGGTATTCGGTTTCGCCTGGTCGGGCGAGCGCGACGTGTTTTTCGATGTCCCTGAAGGCACCGTGGCCGACCTGCGTGCCGGACAAGAAGCCGAGGTCACCGTGTCGGCCTGGCCCGGGCGCAGCTTCGCCGGGCGCGTTCGCGACATATCGCCTGCCGCCGATCCGCAAACACGGACCTATCGGGTGAAGCTTGCACTCGACAACGCCGCCGCCGAGTTGCCATTAGGCATGACAGCACAGGTGTCTTTGTCGGCAGCCACTGCCTCGGGGATAAGACTGCCCGCGACTGCGCTGTTTCATCGTGACGAGCAGCCGGCGGTGTGGGTTTTGAAGCCAGCCGATGCCACCCTGGAACTTCGCCCGGTGCATGTGGCGCGCTACGGCGAACGCGACGTACTGGTGGATCGGGGGCTGCATCCGGGCGAGCAGGTGGTGATGCAAGGCGTCCACACGGTGAGTGCCGGCGAAAAGGTCACGCCGATCGCGCCACCGCATCCGGAGGACGCCCCGTGAGCGAAGAAGGGCGTTTCAATCTATCGGCCTGGACCTTGCGCCATCGCTCGCTGGTGTTCTTTGCGATGGTCATGGTCGCACTGTTCGGCATGCTTTCTTATAGCCGCTTATCGCAATCGGAGGACCCGCCGTTTACCTTCAAAGTCATGGTGATCCAGACCTTCTGGCCTGGGGCCGATGCCAAGCAAATGCAGGAGCAGGTAACCGATCGCATTTCGCGCAAGCTGCAAGAGACCGCATCGATCGATTTTCTGCGCAGTTATTCGCGTCCCGGCGAGTCGTTGATCTTCTTCAACATCAAGGATTCGGCACCGGCTTCCGTGGTGCCGGAGACCTGGTATCAGGTTCGCAAGAAGGTCGGCGATATTGCAGCCCAGTTGCCGCCGGGCGTGCAGGGGCCGTTCTTCAACGACGAGTTCGGCGATGTCTACACGAACATCTATGCCCTCGAGGGCGACGGCTTCAGCCCGGCGCAACTGCACGACTATGCCGACCAGTTGCGCGCCGAACTATTGCGCGTGCCCGGTGTGGGCAAGGTCGACTACTTCGGCGACCAGAACCAGCACATCTATGTCGAGATCGCCAATACGCAGTTGTCCAAGCTGGGTATCACGCCGCAGCAGATTGCCGCGGCCATCGGACAGCAGAACGCCGTCGCCGCTACGGGGGTGATTACCAGCGCGGATGACCGTGTCTTCGTACGCCCCAGCGGACAGTTCGAACGTGCCGATGCACTGGCCGACACGCTCTTGCGCATCGGCGGCCGCAGTTTTCGCCTGGGCGATATCGCCACCATCCGTCGTGGTTATGACGACCCGCCCAGTCAGCAAGTGCGTTTCATGTCCAAGCCGGTGCTCGGTATCGGCGTAACGATGCAAGCGGGCAATGACGTGATCCAGCTCGGCAAGGCGCTGGACAAAGCCGTCGCTGGCCTGCAGCAGCGACTTCCTGCCGGACTGATGCTCGCCCCGGTGACCAGCATGCCGTATGCGGTATCGCATTCGGTCGACGATTTCCTTGAATCGGTTGCCGAAGCGGTGGGGATCGTATTGCTTGTGAGCTTGCTGAGCCTGGGATTCCGCACGGGCATGGTGGTGGTGATCTCCATTCCTTTCGTGCTGGCGGCTACCGCGTTATGCATGGATATCTTCGACATCGGCTTGCATAAGGTCTCATTGGGAACGCTTATCCTTGCGCTGGGCCTGCTGGTAGACGATGCAATCATCGCGGTAGAGATGATGTCGGTAAAGCTGGAGCAGGGGTGGAGCCGTGTGCGCGCGGCTGCTTTCGCGTACACCAGCACGGCGTTTCCCATGCTTACCGGTACCCTGGTCACGGTGTCCGGTTTCCTGCCGATCGCACTGGCCAAATCGGGTACCGGCGAATACACCCGATCGATCTTCGAAGTTTCGGCTATTGCGTTATTGGTATCCTGGCTTGCGGCGGTGATCGTCATACCGCTATTGGGCTATCACTTGCTGCCCGAACATCATGCGCGACCGAAGCCAGGCGAGGAGTGGTGGGCACGATGGTTGCCGCAGCGGTGGAACGACCGGCGCAAGGCCGCGCATGCCGCCATTGTGCATCACGAAGGCGATATCGAGATCTACGATACGGCGTTCTATCGACGCTTCCGTAGCTGGCTCGATGTCTGCTTGCGGCATCGCTACGTTGTGCTTGCACTGACGGTAGCTTTGTTCGTCGTCTCGCTGGCCGGCTTTGGCCTGGTGCCCAAGCAGTTCTTCCCGAGTTCCGATCGAGCCGAGTTGCTTGTCGATCTGCGCTTGCCGGAAGGTGCGTCGTTCGAGGCGACGTTGCGTCAGGTCAAACGTTTCGAGCAGGCACTGGCCGGCCGCCCGGAGGTCGACAGCTACGTCAGCTTCGTAGGGAGCGGAGCACCGCGATTCTACTTGCCTTTGGACCAGCAGTTGGGGCAGCCGAACTTTGCTCAGTTCGTTATCACCGCCAAGGACGTCAAGCAGCGAGAGCAACTGGCGAAGAATCTCGATGCACTGCTGCAGCATGATTTTGCCGCTGTGCGCACGCGCGTCAGTCGATTGGAGAACGGGCCGCCGGTGGGTTTCCCGGTGCAGTTCCGCGTCAACGGCGACGATATCGCCAAGGTTCGCGGTATCGCCGAACAGGTCGCAGCTGTCATGCGCAAGGATCCACGCACGGAACATGTGCAATTCGACTGGGACGAGCCGGGGCAGCGCTCGGTCCGCTTCGAGATCGATCAGGCTCGGGCACGCCAGTTGGGCGTGAGCTCGCAGGACATCTCCAACTTCCTGGCCATGTCGCTTTCCGGCGTAACGGTGAGCCAGTACCGCGAACGCGACAAGCTGATCGCCATCGATTTGCGGGCTCCGAAAGACGAGCGTGTGCATCCGGACCGTATCGAGCAGCTCGCATTACCCACACCCGGCGGCACGGCTATCCCGTTGGCGCAATTGGGGAGTGTGCGCTATGGGCTGGAATACGGCGTGATCTGGGAACGCGATCGGCAGCCGTCGATCAATGTGCAGGCCGACACGCGCGGCGGTGCGCAGGGGTTGGATGTGACCGATGCGATCGACAAGCAGCTCGATACGCTGCGCCAGCATTTGCCCGTGGGCTATCGCATCGAGGTCGGCGGCTCGGTGGAGCAGAATCAGAAGGCGCAGGGATCGATCAACGCACAGATGCCGTTGATGATCATTGCCGTGTTGAGCTTGCTGATGATCCAGCTGCAAAGTATCGGCCGCACGCTCATGGTGGTGCTGACCGCGCCGCTCGGGCTGATCGGTGTGATTGGATCGTTGCTGTTGTTCGGCCAGCCGTTCGGCTTCGTGGCCATGCTGGGTACGATCGCCATGTTCGGCATCATCATGCGTAACTCGGTAATCCTTGTAGATCAGATCGAGCAGGATATCCGCGCGGGCCATCCGCGTTGGGAGGCGATCGTCGGCGCGACCGTGCGTCGCTTCCGGCCGATTACCTTGACCGCGGCGGCTGCCGTTCTTGCACTGATTCCGCTCTTGCGCAGCAATTTCTTTGGTCCCATGGCTACGGCATTGATGGGCGGCATTACCGTCGCGACCGTGCTTACGCTGTTCTACTTGCCTGCGCTCTACGCCGCGTGGTTTCGCATCCGCGACGACGAGCCGGCGCAGGAGGCCATTCCATGAAGCCCGCCATTCCTCTCCTCGTTACCGTCAGCGTGGCGTTGGCAGGCTGTGCGCTGGCGCCGCCGGCATCGCCGCCAGCGTTGCCGATGCCTGCCGCATACGTCGCCGACCTCGCCTCGTCGTCCCCCATCGGTACGCCCGGTACCTTGCAGCAGGTCGTACCGGGAGAGCGTCCCGTCACCGATTGGTGGAGAGCCTTCGGTTCGGACAAGCTGAACGCATGGGTCGATGAGGGCCTTAAAAACAATCCTTCGCTGGAGGCGGCACGCCATACCTTGGAGGCGGTGCGACAACAGTATCGCGCCACTGTCGGCGACAACTTGCTACCTTCGCTCGATGCGCAGGGACAGGTGAGCCGACAGCGTGCGTTGGGATTGCCGGAATTCGGTCCACCGACCAATCTGTATAACGTCTACGCTGGCCAGTTGAGTCTGAATTACAACTTCGATGTCTTCGGTGCGGCGCGCTATGGAGTCAAGCAGGCACGCGCACAAGTAGATGTGCAATCGTATCAACTGGAAGCCGTACGCCGCGCCTTGGCGGCAAACATAGTGATTGCCGCCATCAACGCATCGGCGGCGGCTGAGCAAGTCGATGCCGCGGCGCGGCTGGCTCAACTGGCCCATGCTCAGGCCGATCTGGCAGACAGGGCGTATGCGCTCGGGGCGGCATCGCACGACGACGCGCTGACAGCGCGACAGAACGCAGCCAACGCGGATGCGGCGCTTCCCGGTCTGCGCGCACAGGCGCTGAAGGCGCGCCACGCTTTGGCAGTTTATATGGGGCGTACGCCCGATCGTGCGCCCGACCCGCTACCGCTCTCGCAATGGCAATGGCCCGCGGCCATCCCTTTGAGCGTGCCATCGGATCTGCTGGAACAGCGTCCCGATGTGCAGGTCGCGGCGGCTTCGTTACGCGCCGCATCTGCGCAGGTCGGTATAGCCACGGCAAACATGTTTCCGCATATCGCATTATCGGCCTCGACCGGCTCGGCCGCGTTCAAGGATTCGGCATTGTTCGGTGCCGGCTCAGGCATCTGGAGTGCGGGCTTGTCGCTGGCGCAGCCGATCTTCCATGGTGGTGCGTTACGCGCACAACGCAAGGCGGCAGTGGCCGAGTACGAAGCCAGTGTCGCGCAATACCGGCAAACGGTGCTCAATGCGTTTCAGAACGTAGCCGATACGTTAGTAGCACTGGAACAGGACGCCGAGGCCTGGTACGCCGCGCATGAAGCTGCGAGCCTGGCGCATGAATCCTTCGACCAGACTCAGGGACGGTACCGTCTTGGCGCGGTGCCCTACGTGCTGCAGTTGAGTAGCGAACAGCGTTGGGAGAACGCGCGCCTGGCAGAGATCCAGGCGACCGCGGCGCGATTGGTGGATACCGCGGCGCTCTTCCACTCCATGGGTGAGCCGCCGCGGAACCTCGGACAGGCGCACGAATCGATTCAGGCTGTTTCGGGGCGGTAAGTGCCGGCGACGATCCAAGCTGCCAGGGCGATGGCCGCCGAGATAAAGAAGGCGGTGAAGGACATGCGGTCGGCCCGGGTTACCAGTGCCGGTCCCCAGACCAGCAGGGTGATGATGCTCAGCATGAGGGCTTCCAGGGTGGCTGCCAGGCGTGCTTGGTAACCGGAAAGGATCGCCAGGCAGGCAAGGATGTTGGCTGCGCCCGTGAGCCAGGCCCAACCGGCCGGAAAAGGCAGCCAGGACGGTACCAGCTCCACTGTCTGCGGAAGATAGATGAAATGCGCCAGGCCGATAGTCGGCAGGCTGAGAGCGAACAACCGTCGTGCATAGCGGATACCGTCCTTGCCGGCGAGGCGGGAAGCCGTATCGGCATGTTCC
>NZ_DATCRY010000184.1:0-6327 GCF_036568765.1 Dyella sp.
TCTCGGCCGACTTGCGGCTGGAGGTATCGAGCACCAACCAGCCGTTTTTGCGATCCATATAAGCCGACATGCGAGAGCTGCGAACGAAGGCGCGCGGCAGCAGCTCAGTAAGCAAATCATCCTTGATGCGCTTGCGTTCGCGTCCACCGACCTTGCGGCCCTCTTCTTCGGCGATCTTCTGCACCTTGCGCTGCAACTCGTCGTTGACCACCGACGAGGGCAGGAGCTTGTCCTCGCTACCGACGGTAACCAGGGTGCAGGCCTTCACCACATGCGTCATGGCCGCTTCCTCGCCGCGCCCGACCGGCGGCACGAAGCCCTTGGTGCCCATTTCCAGCGGCCCGCAGGGGCGCAGCCGGTGTTCGCCCAGGACCTCCTCGAGGCGCAGAAGATCCTCGGCGACGGCGGGCGAAAAGCGGAACAAGGTGAGGTTGCGGAAGAACATGAAATATCCGTATGGCGACAAAATACCCTGCTCCCGGCCTGGGCCGGGATGCGAGGGAGGATGGGGTGATGGTTAACGGCTGACCGCGGCGACCGCCTCGACCACACGATCGAGGTTGGCGCGGTTGAGCGCAGCCACGCAGATGCGGCCAGTGCCGATCGCATAGATGGCAAACTCTTCGCGCAGGCGATCGACCTGTGCCTTGGACAGGCCCGAATAGGAGAACATGCCAGCCTGGCGCTGGATGAAGCCGTAGTTGTCCAGGCCCTTGGCTGCGAGCTTCTCGACCATGCCGGCGCGCATCTCATGAATACGCTCGCGCATTTCGGCCAGCTCGCTCTCCCAGAGCACCTTCAGCTCGGCGCTGCCGAGCACGCCGGCAACGAGGGCGCCGCCGTGCGTGGCCGGGCTGGAATAGTTGGAGCGGATCGTACGCTTGACCAGCGACTGCACGCGCAACGCTTCGTCGCGATTGGTGCCGACCACGGATAGCGCGCCGACGCGTTCGCCATACAACGAGAACGACTTGGAATACGAGTTGGCCACGACAAACGAATCGATACCCGAGGCCGCGAACAGACGCACCGCGGCGGCGTCGGCATCGGTCCCCTTGTCGAAGCCCTGGTAGGCCATGTCGATGAAGGGCATCAGGTTGCGCTCCTTCACCAGCTCGACCACCTGCTGCCACTGCTCGACAGTAAGGTCCACGCCGGTCGGGTTGTGGCAGCAGGCATGCAGCAGCACCACTGTGCCCGGCTCGAGCTTGCCGATGTCGGCCAGCATGCCGGCGAAATCCAGGCCATGGGTGGTCGGATCGTAGTAAGCGTAGTCGACCACTTCGAAGCCGGCCGCCGCAAACACCACGCGATGGTTTTCCCAGCTCGGGCTGCTGATGGCGACCTTGGCCTTGGGTAAGGCCTTGCGCAGCAGGTCCGCGCCCACACGCAGCGCACCGCTGCCGCCGATGGTCTGCGAGGTGGCGACGCGACCGGCTTCCAGCAGCGGCGAGTCGGCACCGAATACGAGGCGCTGGGTAGCCTGGTCATAAGCGGCCAGACCGTCGATCGGCAGATAACCGCGCGGCTTGGCGTCCCGGGCCAGCTGTTCTTCGACTTCACGCACCGCGCGCAGCAGCGGAATCTTGCCCTGCTCGTCGCAATAAATACCCACGCCCAGATTGACCTTGCCCGGACGCTGGTCGGCCACGAAGGCCTCGGTCATTCCCAGGATCGGATCGCCTGGGGTCATTTCAACGGAAGCAAAAAGAGACACGGCGCTACTCACAGGTGGAAGAACGAACGGAGGAATGGCAAAGGGTAGATAACAAAACGGGGAACCTTACTCGCCGTCGGGTGCGCCGGCCAGCCAGGCATGCGCATCGGCTGGCTCCGCGCCTTCGCGCGCGCCCAGCGAAAGAAAATCGAACAGGTTTCGGTCGGTCAACTGCGACGGAGCGACGTTGCCCAACGCGCGGAAAATCGTTTCGCTACGTCCAGGCTGCTGGCGTTCCCAGTCTTCCAGCATGCGCTTGACCGCCTTGCGCTGCAGGTTCTCCTGCGAACCGCACAGGTTGCACGGGATGATCGGGAACTGGCGGGCCTGTGCATACTCGGCGATATCGCTCTCCTTGCAATAAGCCAGCGGGCGGATGACCACGTGGCGGCCGTCGTCCGATCGCAGCTTGGGCGGCATCGCCTTCAGGCTGCCCTGGTAGAACAGGTTCAGGAAGAAGGTGCCCAGGATGTCATCGCGGTGATGGCCCAACGCGATCTTGGTGATGCCATTGGCCCCCGCCCACTGATACAGCGCGCCGCGCCGCAGGCGCGAACACAGGCTACACATGGTCTTGCCGGCCGGGATCACCCGGGTCACCGTACTGTAGGTGTCCTGCTCGATGACATGGAACGGGATATCCCGCGCTCGCAGGTAGTCCGGCAGCACGTGCTCGGGAAAGCCCGGCTGCTTCTGGTCCAGATTGACCGCGATCAATTCGAAGCGCACCGGCGCCTTGGCCTGGAGCGACAAGAGCACGTCGAGCAAGGTGTAGGAATCCTTGCCCCCGGACAGGCATACCATGACCTTATCGCCGTCCTCGATCATGTTGAAATCGGCGATGGCCTGGCCCACCTGGTGGCGCAGGCGCTTGGCCAGCTTGCCGGCCTCGTAGGCCTGCTTGCGGGAGATTTCTGGCTGGGCGGACATGAAGGGACGGGTAAGGACGAAACCGGCCCCTATTGTAGCCGTCCTCAGGGCCGGCCGGCTGGCGTACACTTGGCGTTCCCGTAGACGTCCCGCCTCAGAAGCTCATGCAGGTTCAAGACCCCGCCCAAATCGCCCACCTCCTGGCGGAGCTGAGGGTGGAGCATCGCGACCTGGACGCGGCGATCGAGCACATGGCCGCGGCCATCGGTCGCGACGAGCTGCAGCTGACGCGGATGAAGAAACGCAAATTGTTGCTCAAGGACGCAATCGCGCGACTGGAGAGCAAGCTGATTCCGGATCTGGACGCTTAAGGGCGCTCTTTTCGAGATTCCCGACGCCACTCTCTAGAAGAAAGAAGAACACTGCCTTTTCCGGTTTCAGCGCTGCTGCACCTCGATACTTGCCGTCATACCCGCCGCCAGCAAGGTGCCTTCCGGCATGCGCTCGGTATCGATGGCGATGCGCACGGGCACGCGCTGAGCCAGGCGCACCCAGTTGAAGGTGGGGTTGACGTTGGCCAGCAAATCGTTGCCGGTGGGATTGTCGGCATCGGTAATGCCACGGGCGACGCCGACGATGCGGCCGTCCAGCAGCACCCCACCGCTCATCAGGCGGATCTTCACCGGATCGCCCACGCGCAGGTGCGGCAGCTTGGTTTCTTCGAAATAGCCATAGATGTAGTAGCTGTGGCTATCGATCAAGGCCAGCCGCGGCGAACCGGTCGCTGCGTAGTCGCCCACGCGGACGTCCAGGTTGGTTACGTAACCATCGACCGGTGCGCGGACCTCCGTGCGCGCCAGATTCAACGTCGCCAGATCCAGCGTGACCTGCGCCTGCTCGACAGCGGCGAGTGCCTGCGCGCGGGCGGCATCGGCCTGATTGCCGCCCGCCTGCGCCTGCTGCCAGCTCGCTCGAGCGGAATTGGCGGTGGAAACTGCATCGGTGCGGTCTTCCAGCGCAATCAGATCGCCCAGCTTCTGGCGCCGGTCGGATTGCTCTTGACGCATCTGGAATTCGGCCTTGCGGGCGGCGGCCGCAGCGAGCGCGGCATTGATATTGGCACCGGCCGCTCGCGCGTTGGCTTCGGCGGCAACGAGATTGGCTTTCGCCTGCGCCACGGCATTGCTGTAGCGTTCCGGATCGATGCGCATCAGCAAATCGCCTTTGCGCACGATCTGGTTGTCGCGCACGGGCACCTCGGTCACCAGCCCGGCGACATCGGGCGCGATCTGAATGACGTCGGCGCGAACGCGTCCGTCGCGCGTCCATGGCGCGTACATGTAGTGCCGCCACAGGGCGTGGCCGAGAAAGGCCGCCGCCACCACTACCGCGGCGGTCATGAGAAAACGAAGGACTGACTGGATCTTCATGACAGTTCTCTCAAGGAAGCAGGAGCAATCCGGCGGCACCGAACAGGCAGACGAACAAAGCCACCCGGAACAGCGGTGGATGCCAGACATAGCGATACAAATCGAAGCGGCCGACGATAAAGTCGATCGACCAGAGCAACACGGCGCAGCCGAGGAAGATCGGCAACAGGCCGGGAATGAGAGCGCCGCCAATGGCGATTTCGCGTGGCATGATCGGCTCCATCAAGTCGTCATATAACGGGCCAGCACGCCCTGATCGTCCCGCAGCGCATTGCGCAGCAGGTGCAATTGAGCAAGCAGCGCGCGGCATCGGCTTTCCGCGGACGAGGGCACCTGCAGGCCGATATCCAACGCGACATCCACACCGTCGGCGGCGGCGTGCCAACGTTTGGCATCGGGGTGCCGATAAAGCTGCGAAACTCGCTCGATCACGCCGCCGACTGCCGCGCGCAAACGCGCCGGCAACTCGACGCGATCGAGTTCGTGCCGAAGCTCGATGACCGCGCGACCGCTTTCGTGCACTGCGAACGCCCATGCGAGCAACTGACGCGACTCGTTTGAACCGGCCACGGTATGTACCGTGATCTGCTGGAACAGGTCGCGGTTGATGCTTTCGAAGCGATACAGCAAACCGTCCAGCGGCTCGCTCGCGGCGAACACCACCTGCCGGCGCAGGCGCTGCAACTGGCGCTGCCGTTGCCACAGGCTGCCGTTAACCGCCGGCACGAACACGAAAGCGATACCGGTCAATGCCAGTCCGGCCAACTGTGCGATCGCATCGTTGAGGAAGTGCACGGGGTCGTACACCATCGGGTTCTTCAACGCGAGGATGTAAACGAAACCCAGCGTATAGCCCACGCCGGTGCCCGGCAACGAGGCCAGAGTCATCAGGTAGGGACCGATCAGCAGCAAAGGTACGGTCGCTGCCACCAGCATCGTAAAACCATCGCTGCCAGGCAGGAACCAGAATGTCGTGATGAAGCAGGCGAGCATGCCCGACGCGAAACCGATCCACGTATACGCTGTCGCGGCCAGCGGACGCGGGGAAGCGGCATAAAGGCCGCTGAAGATGGTCGCCAGCAACATCGCGTTGGCCCCGAATGGCCAGCCGCTGATCAGCCACATGGCGCTGAGCACCGCCATCGTCATGAAGGTGCGCGCGACCGCGACCAGCGCACCGGCATAGTCATTGCCACGGTGAAATGCGGCGTGCTCTACGCTGCCGCGGAAGCGATGCGTGCGCATCGAAGCGTACAGCGCGGCAAACTCGCGCAGTTCCTCGGCGAATCGGCGCAGCAGGATCTGACCCGTATCGAATTCGAGCAACGAGGTCGCATCCTCGAATCGGGTACGCAGTTGCGCTGCCAGCGGCGCCATGCGCGTCACGGAGGCTTCCATGCGCGCCGCCAATACCGCGGGCTCATGGCGTTCGCGCGCCTCTGGAGAAAGCGCCTCGCCAAGCGGACGGTAGAGTTCGATCAGGGCCTCGGCTACCGTACGCCGATCGCGACGCAGCAGTCGATTGATCAGATGATGCAACGACTGGAAACTGGTGGCCGCCGCCATATAACGCTGGTTGAGCAACTGCATGCGACCGCTGCGTGCGCGCGCCTCGGGATCTTCGAAGATCACGCTGGCACGCAGGTCCTCCATTTCCACCGCCGCACGCGCGAAGCGCAAATGTGCTGCCTCCATATCGCCCCGGGCTATCTGCCCAAGGAAAGCTCCGCGGGTGAAGTCGACGAAATGCGCAAAATGCTCGCTCAGTTGACGGCGCAGCACATTGCGCAAACTGCCGGGCAAGACGACATCGCTGACCACGCCCGCGACGATGATGCCGAGCATTACTTCGCTCACACGCATGACAGCCGAATCGAACACACTTGTTGGCGCATTGATGGCCGGTAGTGCCACGATCGCCGCCGTGTAACCGGCCAGCACAAAGCCGTAAGACATGAAGTTCCGGTAGAGCATGGCGCCGCCGGCGCACCATCCCACCCATAGCGAAAGGCTAAGCAGGAACAGTTCGCGTTGCTGGGGAAACAGCCCCATAAGCACCAGACCGAAGACACTGCCGGCCAAGGTGCCCAACGCGCGGTAGAAGCTCTTGGCCAGGACCATACCGCTGTGCGGATGCATTACCAGCACCACGGTGATCATCGAGGTGGCCGGCGCCTCCAACTGGAACAGCATCGCGAGCCAGGCGGCCAGATAGATCGCCAGCAAAGCCTTGAACACGAACACCCACGCTACACGTTCGCTGGCCAGGAATTCCGGCAGCCAGGGCCAACGGCGGCTGGATGCGGCAGG
>NZ_DATCRY010000185.1:0-6629 GCF_036568765.1 Dyella sp.
GAGTGCAGGCATGAGCCAGCGACCGGCTCGCCCGCCGTTGCTCGAATCGCTGCTCGAAGCGCCGCTGCCTGAGGGCGTGGCCTGGCTCGACGCGATCCGGCGAGAAAACCACGAAGCGCTGCTTGCCTCAGGTCTGCCCGATAGCCGCAACGAAGCCTGGAAATACACCGCGCTGCGCGCCTTGAGCCAGCGCCGATTCCAGCCGGGCGATACCGAAGCGGCCACTCGCCGGATCGATGCGGGGGCTCTTGCATTGCCGGGCATCGACGGCCCGTGCCTGGTCTTCGTCAACGGTGTTTTCCGCGCCGATCTGTCGCGGCTCGACGATCTTCCCGATGGCCTGGAAGTGCTGCCTTTGTCGCGTGCGTTGGCGCAGGACGACGAGCCGCTGCGTTTCGCGCTCAGTCATCGTTACCGTGACGTTGCCGATGCGTTCGCCCAGCTCAACGCGGCATATGCATCCGAAGGTGTGGTGCTTCGCGTTGCTGCCGGTGCCAAGGTGGCCTCGCCCGTACAATTGCGTTTCATCGGCACGGTTGCCGCAGATATCGCTTGGCATCTGCGCCACATGATCGCGCTTGGCGATGGCGCCACCCTGGACTTGATCGAACACCACCTGGGTCTGGACGAAGCACAGCAGCTGGCGACATCGATGGCCGATATCGTGCTCGGCGAAGGCGCGCGGCTTCGGTTGACCCTGTTGCAGCAAGCCGGTGCCGGCACCAGTCTTATTCGCCGGACCGGTTTGCAACTCGGCGCTGCAGCGCACGCAGCCGTCTACGCGATAGAACTCGGTGGCGGCTTGGTGCGCCACGATCTGCAGGCGGATCTCAAAGGCGATCATGCGCGGCTGGATACACGCGGTGTGTTTGCCTTGCGTGGCCGCCAGCATGTCGATACCCAATTGGCGATTCGGCACGATGCCTTGGCTACCGCCTCCGAATCGACCTGGCGCGGCGTGGCCGACCAGCGCGCGCGCGGCGTATTCCGCGGTGCGATTGTCGTGGCCGAAGGGGCCGATGGCAGCGATGCCAGCCTGAGCAACAAGAATCTCCTGCTTTCGCCATCGGCGGAGATCGATACCAAGCCGGAGCTGGAAATTTATGCCGACGAAGTGAAGGCCGCCCATGGCGCCACGGTCGGTCAGCTCGACGATCGCGCGTTGTTCTATCTGCGTTCGCGCGGCATCCCGCTTGCCGAGGCGCGTACGCTGCTGACTGCCGCATTCTGCCGGGCCGTGCTTGCCGAACTGCCGGTCGAAGCGTTGCGTGACCATATTTCGGACCTGTTGCTGGCGCAGTTGCCAGCCGATCCGTCTGCCTGAAAGCGATTCGAGCCTGAATGCCATGAATGCACAAGTCCAGCCCCAGGTTCTCGACGTCGAGCGCGTGCGCGCCGACTTTCCGCTGCTCAAGCGCAGCGTGCACGGCAAGCCGCTGGTGTATTTCGATAATGCCAATACCAGCCAGAAGCCGTCGTCGGTGATCGAAGCGGTCGATCGGCACTATCGCGAACACAACGCCAACGTCGCGCGTGCGGTGCACCTGCTAGGCGAGGAGGCCACGGCGGCTTATGAGGGGGCGCGCAGCGATCTGGCTCGCTTCATCAATGCCGGCTCCGCCAACGATGTCGTGCTGACATCCGGCACGACGCAGTCGATCAACCTGGTGGCCTACAGTTATGCGTTACCGCGCCTGAAAGAGGGCGACAGTATCCTGACAACGGTAATGGAGCACCACGCCAATATCGTGCCATGGCAGATTGTTGCTGCGCGCAGCGGCGCGACAGTCAAGGCCGCGCCGATCGACGAACGTGGCGAACTGATCGTCGAGCAATTCGTTGCGATGCTCACCCCCGATGTAAAGCTGGCTTGCGTCACGCATGTCTCCAACGTGCTCGGCACGGTCAATCCTGTACGCGAGATCGCGCGCGAGTGTCGAAAGCGTGGTATTCCGCTGCTGGTGGACGGTTCTCAGGCCGTGCCGCATCGAGCGGTGGATGTGCAGGCGCTGGGTTGCGATTTCTATGCTGTGACTGGCCACAAGATGCTGGGCCCCACCGGTACCGGTGCGCTATGGGCGCGGCGCGAACATCTGCAAACCATGCCGCCGTTCTTTGGCGGCGGTGAGATGATCCGCGAAGTGCGTTTCGACGGTACGACTTTCGCCGAACCGCCGCACAAGTTTGAGGCGGGTACGCCGAATATTGCCGGTTTCGCGGGTCTGACCGAAGCCATTCGCTACTACGGCAGGCTAGGTGCCGACGCCATGCATGCATGGGAGCAGGAACTTCTGGCCTATGCCAACGAGCATCTGGCCGAGATTCCAGGCTTGCGCATTTTCGGGCAGGCCAAGGAAAAGGAGCCGGTGATTTCCTTCCTGCTGGAAGGTGCGCAGGCCACCGATCTGGCAACCTTGCTCGATCTGGAAGGCGTGGCTGTTCGCTCCGGTCACCACTGTGCCCACCCGCTGATGCAGTTCTTCGGCGTGCCGGCCACCCTCCGTGCTTCGCTGGCCTTCTATAACACCAAGGCCGAGGTCGATGCTTTTATCGCGGCGCTGCTCAAGGTGCGCAAGCTCTTGCTCTGACGGTCGCGAGGTTTCGGGGGAAGCCGGTGAGATTGACCTATCAAACCGATTACGCATTACGCCTGCTGATGTTCCTGGCTTTGCACGGCAAAGAGCGCACCTCGATCCATGAGGCGGCCGACCGGTACCGCATTTCGGAAAATCACCTCATGAAGGTGACCCAGCGCCTTGCGGCGCTGGGTGTTGTCGATGCGCTGCGCGGGCGTGGCGGCGGTATCCGGCTGGCTACCGAGCCGTCCGCCATTTCAATCGGTGCAGTCGTGCGTGCCGTCGAACCGGATTTCGCTTTGGTCGAATGCTTTGGCGTAGACAACACCTGTCCAATTACATCCGCTTGCACACTGCGCGGCATTCTCGATGAGGCACGTCAGGCGTTTCTGTATGTACTGGACAAGTATACCTTGGCTGATCTGATGGATCGCCCACGCAAGCTGCGGATGCTGCTTTCGGATCAGGCCAGGGCGGCGCCGAAAACTTCGGTATGAATGCGCGAAGTGGCGATATTCAAGCCGATCAGTGCGTCGACCTGTGCAGTCATGAAGGGCTTCGGCCCGCAGATGAAATAGTCGGCATCCTCTGCTTCTTTCAATAGCTCATTACGTGGCAAATCCATGCGGCCGTGATGGTCGTAGTGGTAGCCGCGTATATCGCTTGATGCCACATGTTCGTAGTAGACCTGGACGTCGATCGAAGGCGATATCCTGGCGGTCTCGCGTAGCCAGTCGTTCATGGCATGGCTGCGGCGATCGCGCGTGGCATGCAGGAAAATAATCCTTCGATGGGGCTGCTTCTCCATGACATGGCCAAGAATGGATGTCATAGGCGTGAGACCCACGCCGCCACTGAGCAGGACGATAGGCCGATCGTCCGTATCGTCGATGGTGAAGTTGCCTTGTGGCGCGGAGAGGTCCAGGCACTGCCCTTCGTCAAATGTGTTGTGCAGCTTATGGGATACCTTGCCGGCGGGTTGAACGCCGGTGGGATCCTCTCGCTTGATTGTCAAGCGCAAGTGAGGTTGGTGCGGCGCATCTGAGAGGCTGTATTGACGCACGTGCATCATGCCATCAGGACTTGCGCTTCGCACGGAGACATATTGTCCAGGTTTGAATGGCGGTATGGTGCCGCCGTCGGCGGGAGCGAGATACAGCGAGGCGATCTGGTCGCTTTCGACGACTCTACGAATGAGCCTAAAGGGACGCCAGCCTGACCAACCGCCTGCCGCTGTGGCGGTTGCGGTATACAGCTCCTGCTCCTTGGCAATCAGGAGGTCGGCCAGTTGGCCATATGCGGCAGCCCAGGCATCGATGACTTCCGGTGTAGCGGCGTCGCCCAGGACTTCGGCGATCGCCGCCAGCAGGTGTTTGCCGACGATCGGATATTGCTCTGCGCGGATGCCCATGCTGACGTGCTTGCTGACAATGATGTCGAGAACCGGGTTCAACACCTCCGGGTTGTCGATATGCTTCGCATAGCCGAGCACGGCATTGGCCAACGCCTGCTGCTGCTCGCCCGTTGCCTGGCGACGCATATTGAAAACATGCTTGAGCTCTGGCTGTGCATCGAACAGGCGCGCATAGAAGACCTTGGTCAGCGTCAGGCCATGCGACTGCAGAGCAGGGACGCACTGTTTGACAATATCGCGTTGGAACAGGGTCAGCATGATCGCACTCCTCCATAAGTTGCATTTAGTATGCATCTTATGGAGGAGCTGTTGACGATCTGCGACAAGGCGCCGCTATCCGCGGATGTGTCGCTCAAATCACGCGAAAGAGGACCTGAGCCGCTTACCAGATCTTCACCTGCTTGTCGCCCGAACGAACCATCTGCGCATCGCTCTTGCACTGGAATGCCTGCGCAAATGCCGGCATGTTCGACGGCGCACCGATGGCGCGGAATTGCGCCGGGGCATGCGGATCGGTGTTGAGCAGGGTCAACTGCGCTTCGGGACGGATATTGCCGCGCCAGACGCGAGCCCAGTTGAGGAAGAAGCGTTGATCCTGGGTATAGCCGCCGATTTTTTCGCTCGCCTCCTTGGGGTTTTTCTTCAGCGCCATTTGCAGGGCATCGTAGGCGGCATTCAAACCGCCGAGGTCGCCGATGTTCTCGCCCATCGTCAGGCGGCCGTTGACATGCTTGCCGGGCAGCGCCTCGTAGCTGTCGAACTGCGCTGCCAGCCTGGCGGTGCGCTCTTCGAAGGCTTTGCGGTCGGCGTCAGTCCACCAGTTGACATTGTTCCCCTGGGCGTCGAACTTGCTGCCCTGGTCGTCATAGCCGTGGCCCATCTCGTGGCCGATCACCGCGCCGATGCCACCGTAGTTGATGCCATCATCGGCCTGCGCCGAGAAGAACGGCGGTTGCAGAATCGCAGCGGGGAAGACGATCTCGTTCTTTTGCGCGTTGTAATACGCATTGACCGTCTGCGGGGTCATGCCCCATTCCGTACGGTCGACGGGCTTGCCGATCTTGGCGACCATATAGTCGTAGTTGAACTTGTCGGCTGCGCGCACGTTGGCAAAATAGTTGTCCGGCGTCAGCTGCAGGCCGCTCCAATCGCGCCATTTGTCCGGATAACCGATCTTCGGCACGAACGTGGCCCACTTCTCCAGCGCCTTCTGCTTGGTCGCGGGACTCATCCATTCGAGATTTTCGATGCGAGCTTTGTAAGCGGTGCGCAGATTGTTGACCAACTCCTGCGCGCGCTGCTTAGACTCGGGCGAGAACGTCTTGGCGACGTACAGCTCGCCCAGCGCCATGCCCATGCCGTCATTGACGGTATCCAGCGCGATCTTCCAGCGGGCCTTCATTTCCTTCTGGCCGTTCAGGGTCTGCTCGTTGAATGCGAAATCTTCCTGCTGGAATGGTTTGGACAAATAAGGAGCGGCGCTGTTGATCGCATGGAAACGCAAGTAAGCCTGCCAGTCGGCGACAGGCACATCCACCAGCATCTTGTCCATCTCGGCGAAGAACTTCGGATGCGAGAGCGAGAAGCCGCCGTTTACCTCTGCGCCCTGGGCCTTGAAGAACGCGGCCCATTCAAAATGCGGAGTAACCTTGTCCGCGTCGGCAATGCTGACAAAGTGATAGCGATTTTCGGGCTGGCGCAATTCGGTCGGAAGCAAGGACGCCGCGGCCAGGCGCGTCTCGAATTTCATCACGGCAGCGGCCTGCGTCTTGGCATCGGCCGCCGAAACGCCTGTGAGCTGCAGCAATTTGGCGATGTGCGCTACATAGGCAGTGCGCAGCTTTTCGTAATCGGGCTTGGTGTAGTAATCGGCGGTCGGCAAGCCAAGGCCGCCCTGGAGGGCATAAGCGATCTGCTTGTTCGAATCCTTGAAATCGGCATTGCCGCCGAAGCGAAACAACACCGGCGTGGCCTGGGCATAGGCCCGAACGAGGTAGGCGACGACATCGGTATAGCTCTTCAGCGCGGCGACTTGAGCCAGTTGTGGCTTGATCGGGTCGAAGCCCGCCTTGTCGATCGCCGCTTCATTCATGCCGGTGGCGTACAGATAACCGATCTTTTGTTCGATCGAGCCAGGCTTGGCGCTGGAGGCGTTCTTGGCGGCCGTCTCGGCGATCTGGCGTTGCACGTTGAGGCTATCTTCGCGCAAAGCGTCGAACGAGCCCCAGCGGGTGCGGTCGGCTGGAATCGGGTTCGCCGCGACCCATTTGGCGTTGACGAAGCCATTGAAGTCCGAGCAAGGATCGATCTTTGCGTCCAGCTCTCCCACGTTGAACGTGCCCGAGGCCGCGGCGGCTACGCCGCACAGGCTCAGACTCACGGCAAAGGCCAATGGCTTAAGAAAGTTCTTTTTCATACTTGCTCCTGCAGTTGCATACCGTTACCCGCACCCCACGCACGGATAAATCAAGGCAGGCTAGGCAGGGCGACGGCCCGTCCAACAGTGTCGAAGGTCATCCTTGGGGCGGCTGCGCCTCCAAAGCCTCCTTGGCGATGGCCCAGCATCGCCGGTCGCGGGGAAAGGCTTTATCATTTGCGCCATGTCCAAGCCCCACACACTCCGCTTCCGTGCGGCGGTT
>NZ_DATCRY010000186.1:0-3278 GCF_036568765.1 Dyella sp.
ATGCTTGCCCTTCCGCTTGCCGGTTGACGATATCCAGGCCGTCCAGGGGCGGCTGCAGCAGGTTTTCGCCTTCCAGTTGTGCCGCCATGGCGACCGCACACGTCATCGCGGACAATGCGAGGGCGACATGCGGCAAGGCGATCCGTAAAGGCTGACGATGCGGTGCTGCGCTGGTCGGGTTGGCCATGATGGGAGATCCGCTGCGTTACCGAAGCGTGATACAAGACGCCGTCCGAATCCAGGCCTGGGGCGCCCCACCCATCGCGGGCAATCACTCGGCATCGAACGCGGCGCGCAACCAAGATACTTCCGCCGGGCCATCGTAGCTGACCACATCGAAGCGGCAAGACAGGCGAGCGTGCCGTGGGTGGGCGGCAAGCCAATAGCGCGCTGCGAGGATCAGTTTTTTTCGTTTGCTGGCGGTAATCGATTCGGCGGCGCTGCCGCCGTGCTGCGATCCACGGAAGCGCACTTCGACAAAGACCACGATATCGCGATCGAGCATGACCAGATCCAGCTCGCCATAGCGGGTATGGTAGTTGCGATCCAGTACTGTCAATCCCTCGCGTTGCAAGGCGGTGCAGGCTTGCTCCTCGTAAGTATTGCCGATGCTGCGCATGATGTAGTCGGTTCATGAATGGCGGTACTGCTATTAATCTGTTGGCTACATGCCAATGTCGAGTTGGTCGGATTGAGTCTGCGTGTCGTCACAGCGGCCTTGCTCGTGCAAGGAAACGCCGTGCCAGGCCATCGCTATCCCAGTACGACGGAAAGTTGGCGCTTGAATATGCGCTCCGGGATAAAGCTCAGGTAGCCAGCTTGGATGGCTCGATCGACAAGCTCTTTACGCGAGCCTGCGACAAACTTATCGCGAAGACGCGCGATATGTTGTTCCACCGTGCGTGGAGATAATCCGACAAGGGATGCAATGTCCTTGCAGGATTTGCCTCGAATCAGAAAGAACAAGATTTCCCCTTCGCGGTCAGCCAGGCTGATCGCGCCGCGCCGGTGACCGACGATAAACGAATGCTGGCCGATCGGATCGCTCTTATCCATGCCGGCATGGATATGCCCCAGCATGGAGCCGAGCTCGAAGAAACGTGTCGAGGTGATATCGATCCCTTGAAACAGAGTGCCGACGATGCGATTGTCTTCGACCAGCGGCGTCTTTGAAAAAAGATACGCCCGCCATTCGCCTCCAGCGAAAGGATGAATGTCCAGGATTCGCAGCGGCCTGGCGTTGTCCATGACGTCGCGATCCTGCGCACGGAAAAGGTCGGCGCAAGCGGCGGTTTCGCAAGGCATGTCGTAATCGGTGCGGCCGATAAGATCGAGGTGGTGATCCACGCCGATCGCCTCGGCGTACGCTGCGTTGCCATACATGAAGACCGAGTTTTCATCCTTGCAGCCACATAACCCTGGCATGCGGTCGAGCGTCTGGCGTAGCAACTCACCTGCTTGGCGCGGCATGAATTCAGCTCGCCTTATGCGCGGCCACGACCACTCGGTCTGCGGTCAAATGGTCTGGCGAACAGGCAAACAGCAAGACAAGCGGTGTCGTGCCCGTGTTTTCCAGTTGATGCACTGTCTGCGGTGCAATGGAAAACGTGGCGGCGGCCTCGACCCGCTGCGAGTGCCTCGCTGCAGGCGATTCGTCAGCCGGCCACGTATGGATCAGTCCGGCACCTGCAAGGACGAAATAAATCTCATCGCCATGCCGATGATAGTGCGGCGCAATGGTCTGTGCCGGCGCAAGCTCGGCAACGTGCCAAGACCAGCCGCTGGTCTCCAGTACCTTGGCAATGGGAATGCCGACGGTCGAATCCTTGACTGCTTGATCGTGTAACAACTGCAAGGCGTTGACGATTCGCAGCCTGTTGTCCGACTCATCCGTGATGGTCATGTGCATGATTCCCTGTCGCTCCATTCCTACTACGATGCCATAGACGTGAATCAAACGGTACCGTGGAAATCACGATACTTATTCATTATGTTTTGTGTTACGTATTCGTCTGCGTGCACTAATCGCGTTGTCCTTCAGTCAGCGACTTATTCCCGGTCCATTTTGCCGCTGCATTTGCTCTGGTGCCTCCACCATGCTTCGCGTTTGAGCTTGCGTTTCCATAAACTGTTGCATCGCTTGCGGCCACATGGCGCTGGTATGTTCTATCGGCGTGTTCGCCGCAGCAGTAGGCACATGAGTGCGTTTATCAAAGAGGCGATCCTGTCGCCCCGGTGGGGTTTCAACGGCCCACATGCGGTGGCGATCTTCCGAAAGGGTCACTCGATCGATGCGCTGCAATCCGTCGTTGCGAGCTTGCACCGTCAGGGCGGCTGCAATGTTGTCGGTATGGCGATCGGGCGTACGGCCTAGCTGGCGATCCAGTTGGCTTACTTGTTCACGTACATTCCGAAAGAAAGCATGATCCGGGTGGCCTCGATCATCCAGGCGCGGCGGTTGTGGTGCTGCCTCCGTCTGGGCTTGCGTGATACTCGTCGTGTTGGCAGCTTGCTGGATGGCGAGTGCGGCATCGCGTGTCGCATTCAGTTCGGCGCTCACTCGCGGCTCCGCAAGCTGGCTGCCGAAGAGTTTGCCCGGGCGCGACCATTGGCCGTCCGCCGCAAGCTCATAGGTTCGGCCATCCGATGCGAGGGCTTCGCGCATCGATGCATCCCAGGCCTTGGTAATCGCTTCCGGCATCGCGCCATGCCTTGCCCAACCCTGTTGCACATAGGCCTCCCGGTAACGTTCGGCGATGCCCAGCGATGAGTCGGCGATGTTGCGCTGTATGGTTTGCGCCGCGACCCGATCCAACTGCGACGAGCGATCTGTGTTGGCAATTTCAATGTGAGTACTGGCCAAGCCGTGTTCGAGCAGGCGATCCGTTACCTGCCGAGCCCACTGCTGTGTATGCGGGTCACGTCGCCATGGCGCCTCGCGCAAGCTGGGCGTGTCGCCAGAAGCGGCAGGTTGCGTGTATGGATCGTGCGGGATCGCCGGGTGTGCCAATGCAAGCTCGGCGGAGGTATTGCTTGCCTGATAGGTCAGCCGGCTTGCCAGTTCCGGGTCGGCAGCGACGCGCTGGCCCTGCGGCGTGCCGGGTAACGGCGGTATGTCGCGCACCCATCCTTGTTCTGGGTGTTTGGGGTCGAGGCGCCAGGTCAGTCCTTGTGGGTCTTGCTGGTGATGGATGCGGTATCGATCGTAAGCGTCGGCCAGTTTGTCGCCAGCGATATAACCTGCGACACCGCCGATCGCGCCCGTAATGAACAGGCCA
>NZ_DATCRY010000187.1:0-30385 GCF_036568765.1 Dyella sp.
GGGCCGGGAGAGACTACGAGCAGCGGCTATCTTTACTCACTGCTCACTCCTCCTCTTCCTCACTCAATTCCTTCGACGGCTGGGCTACCTCGCGCTCATGCTGCGCGACCGGATCGTCGTCCGCATCGAACAGGTGCATCAAATCGTTGAGCGCTTCAAGCGATGTCTGCGTCATCCGTGCATCGTCGTCGTACACGAGGTACTGCGCCTTCAACACACGCACGTCGTGATCGCGGAAGCGATCGACGCGGTCGGCCGACAGCTCGCTGGACAGCCCAAGGCTCTCCAGCGTCATGCGGGTCATCTTCAGGCTCGAATAAAACGTCTCGCGCACCGGCATCTCTATGCCCAAATCCATCAGGCGAAACGTGTGCTGACGATTGCGGGCCCGTGCGACGATCTTCAAATGCGGATACTGACGACGCACCAGCCGTGCGATGCGCAGGTTGGCATCCGGGTCGTCGGTGGCAAGCACGAATACTTCGGCCTTGTCCGCTTGCGCCGCGCGCAGCAGATCCGGCCGCGCCGGATCGCCGAAGAACAGCGACGTATTGTTGAAGCGCCGTAACGTGTCCATCTGCTCGATCGAGGATTCCAGCGCCACGAACGGAATACGCTGCGCACGCAGCACGCGACCGACGATCTGACCGACGCGGCCGAAGCCGGCAATGATCACCCGCGGGGGCGCATCGGGAGTAATTTCGTCGTAGGCGCGCTCGGGTTTCTTTTCCGCCACCGCACCCAGCCCCTTGGCAGAGAGCACGACCAGGATCGGTGTCAGCGCCATCGCCAGGGTAATCATCAGCACCAACAAGCCTTGCTGGTCGGCGGTGATCAACCGCGCGTCCTGCGCCTGCTTGAGCACCACAAACGCAAATTCACCGCCGCACGCCAGCAAGACCGCCAGCCGCAAAGCATCGGGGCGGCTCAACGCGCCGACGATGCGCCCCAGCGGCCACAGCAGCACGCCCTTGACCGCCAGCAATGCGACGACCAGACCGGCCACCAGCAGGGGCTGGCTCAACAGCAGCGTGATATTCATCGACATGCCGACGCTGATGAAGAACAGGCCGAGCAGCAGACCCTTGAACGGTTCGATATGCGATTCGAGCTCGTGCCGATATTCCGAATCGGCCAGCAGCACGCCAGCGAGGAAGGCCCCGAGCGTGGAAGACACGCCGACCAGCTCCATCAACCAGGCGGTGCCCATCACCACCAGCAGCGCAGTCGCAGTGGACACTTCCACGGCGTTGGCGCGCGCGACGAAACGGAATACCGGGCGCAGCAGATACCGACCGCCGACCACGACGGCAAGGATGCCGAATATCGTGCGCGCGCTGGCCATCAGATCGATGCCGTGCTTGGAACTGGCCGCAAGCAGCGGGATCGCGGCAATCAGCGGGATCGCTGCCAGATCCTGGAACAACAGAATGGCGAACGCCTGGCGCCCGTAAGCGGAGCCGGCTTCTTTGCGCTCGGCCAGGATCTGCAGGCCAAAAGCGGTCGACGACAGCGCCAGGCTGCCGCCGACGATGGCAGCCGCTTTGGTCGTCAGCCCGAAGAAGTAATAAGCGACCAGGCCGATGACCAGGCTGGTGGCCAGCACCTGCAGCAAGCCGGTGCCGAACACCGAACGGCGCATGACCCATAGACGCTGCGGCGAAAGTTCCAGGCCGATTACGAACAGCATCAGTACGACGCCGAATTCGGAGATCGTCGCTACGCCCGCGGTATCGGGCACCAGCCGCAGCACCTGCGGTCCGATCACCACGCCGGCGACCAGGTAACCGAGCACCGCACCCAGGCGGAACCGCTTGGTGAGCGGCACGGCGATCACCGTCGCCAGCAGGAACACCAGCGCGGTTTGCAGGAAATGATGGCTATCCACGCGATGCGCTCCTCAAGTTATCGCGATTATTCCACGCGACACACGCATACGCCTATGGTTATGGTTATGACGATGGCAACAACGGCGAGACCGCCTGGCGCAGAATGTCCTCCAAGCGCGCGATCGCCGGTGCGGGTTCGGCGTTGGCGCGATGTACATAAAGACCGAGTCGCGGCAACGCAGGCAAACGCGCATGCGTGAACGGGCGAACTGAAGCAGGCAAGCCCGCTTCGGTGCGCATGCCGATACCCAGGCCGGCCGCGACGGCGGCCCATACGCCAGCGAGGCTCGCACTGGTGAAGGCGACACGCCACGCGATGCCTGCGCGATCCAGGGCCGCCGTCGCCGCGGTGCGCATCAGGCAGGGAGCATCCAGCGACACCAGCGGCAACGGATCTTCGTCGAGCCAGTCGCCTGCGCCGCCAGCCGGTGCGATCCAGCGCATCGGCAGTTCGGCAATGCGCTCCTGGTACGCCGTGGCATAACCGCTGTCCCAGGCCAGGGCAAGGTCGAGCTTGCCTGTATCGATGCGCTCGAGCAGTTCGCGATTACGCGCGATGCGCGCCTCGATCCGCACTTTCGGGTGAGCGCGGGCGAAACGCCCGAGGATCTCAGGAAGCAGGGTTTCGCCGAAGTCTTCTTGCAGACCCAAGCGGACCCAACCGACGAGATCCGCGCCGCGCAGGGCGGCCGCGGCTTCGTCATTGAGTTCCAGCAGACGGCGGGCGTAGGCCAGCATAGTCTCGCCCGCCTCGGTGAGCGCCATACCGCGGCCCTGGCGGCGCAGCACCGGGGCGCCCGCTTGCTCTTCGAGCTTCTTCAGTTGGGCGCTCACGGCCGATGTCGAACGGCCGAGCCGCTCGGCAGCCTTGGCGAAGCTGCCCAGCTCAACGCCAGCGGTAAAGGTGCGCAGGACGTCGAGATCGAAATGGACGCGGCTCATGAGATCATCCCGAAAAATCGAAGTATCAGTTCAAAATTTCCCGATTTTCAGGACTATCCTGGCGCGGTAGGGTAGTCCCCGTCAAGCACCCCAGACGGAGAATCACCCATGCCGTACGCACGCATCACGCTTCACAAAGGCAAGTCGCCGAGCTATCTGCGCGCTCTGGCCGACAACCTCTATCGCGCCATGAACGAAACCTTCGGCACACCCACCAACGATCGCTTCCAGATGATCCATCAGCTCGAACCGGGCGAATTCATTTATGACCGCGATTACCTGGGTGGGCCACGCTCCGACGATTTCGTGCATATCGCTATCACCGTAGGCCGACCGCGCGATGCCGACACCAAGCGCGGGTTCTACCGTCGCCTGGTGGAACTGCTGGCCGAGCAACCGGGCATCGATCCGGAGGACGTGATGGTGATCGTGCATACCACCGCTTCGGAAGACTGGTCCTTCGGCGGCGGCCGTCAAGGCATTACGGCGGGGGAGTCGATGCGATGATCGCCATGCAGTACAGCTTCGTCCTGCCGGCCGATTACGACATGGCGATCATTCGCCGTCGCATCGTGGAGAAGGGTTCGATGACTGACGACTTTCCGCATCTGGCGTTCAAGGCTTACTTGAGCTCCGAGCGTGGCGATGCTGCACTGCCTTCGCTGGAAAACCTCTACGCGCCGTTTTATTTGTGGCGCAACGAGAAAGGCATGAATACGTTTCTTGGCGGGCCGGGCTTTGCGGCTTTGTGCCAAGCGTTCGGGCGGCCATCGGTACGCCTGTGGCCGGTGTGGCAGGCCAGTTTGAATCCGGAGCTGACCGAGGCGCGTTATGCCACACGGGAGTTGCTGGCGATTCCATCCGGGGCCGACCTGGATGCATGGCGCCAGCGCGAACGTGAGCTTGCCCTGCAGGACGCAAGGCACGGTGCTGCCGCGGCGGTCACGGCGTACGAGCCTGCGGGGTGGACCGCGGTGCGGTTTCGTCTATGGCGAGAAAAGCCGCCGGTGGCGATCGATGGGCAGATTTACGCGGTGGGACATATGTCGGTGCCGGCGGCTGTTGTTGCCGAGGTATGACTGAGGCAAGACCTCACCTCTCAACCTCCCCCAGGCACAGGGGATAAACAGAGCTGCCGCCCTCCCGGCGCCCCCTCAAGTAGAGGAAGGAGCGAAGCTGCTGCCCCTCCCCTGTTTGCAAGGGAGAGATGGGAGGAGCGAGCCGTTGCCTCGGTCCTACTCGCCCCGCAACCACCGTGCAGCATCGATAGCAAAGTACGTCAGGATGGCATCCGCACCCGCACGCTTCATTGACGTCAGCGACTCCAGCACCACCGCGCGCTCGTCCAACCATCCGTTCTGCGCGGCAGCTTTAAGCATCGCGTATTCGCCGCTGACCTGATACACGAAGGTCGGCATGCCGAACGCATCTTTGACGCGTCGCAAGACATCCAGATATGGCAAGCCCGGCTTGACCATCACCGCATCGGCGCCTTCGGCAATATCCAACTCTATTTCGCGCAAGGCTTCGTCGCTGTTGCCGACATCCATCTGATAGGTGTGCTTGTTGCCCTTGCCCAGATTGCCCGCCGAGCCGACCGCATCGCGGAACGGACCGTAGAACGACGAGGCATACTTGGCCGAATACGCCAGGATGCGCGTGTGGATATGCCCGGCCGCCTCCAGCGCATCGCGAATCGCTCCGATACGCCCATCCATCATGTCCGAAGGCGCGACGAAATCCATGCCGGCATCGGCTTGCGCCAGCGACATCTTGATCAGCGCCTCGATGGTCGGCTCGTTCATGACATAGCCGTGCTCGTCGATCAGACCGTCCTGTCCGTGCGTCGTGTATGGATCGAGTGCGACATCGCCGATCAGGCCGAGCTCCGGATGCTTCGCCTTGAGCGCTCGCGTGGCCCGCTGCATCAAGCCTTTCGGATTCCACGCTTCACGCGCATCCTCGCTCTTGACCGTCTCACCCGGCGAAGGGAACAGCGCCAGCGCGGGGATTCCCAGCCGTACGCATTCGCCGGCCAACCCAAGCAGACCGTCGATCGATAAGCGCTCCACGCCAGGCATGGACGGCACCGCTTCGCGCCGACCTTCGCCTTCGATCACGAAGGCCACCATGATCAAGTCCGTCGGCAGCAAGGTGGTCTCGCGCATCAACGCACGCGAAAACGCGTCGCGCCGCATGCGACGCATACGGATAGCGGGGAAGGTCATGAGCAGTCGCCTTGGATGAGATGCATCCTGCCTATTCTACTCCCACGCCATCGCACCGGCGCAGGACATCGCGCCGCACCGCAGATTCTCGCGATGAAGCTGACATCGCCCTAAACGGAGCCGGCCGCCGACACGCTCATGCAACGTCGCATGGCGCAGGCTCAACCCTTCCTCCCCCGCTCATGGAGTCCCCACCCATGCCCGTTACACACGCACGCTATCTCGGCCCACACAACACCGACGACGCCATGGAAGTCACCCTCGTATTGCGTCGACGTGGCGACCGTCCCTCCCCGGCACATTGGCCGACGGCGCCGCAGCAACGCGAGCGCTTCGGCGAACGCTATGGTGCCGATCCTGCCGATATCGAGCGCGTACGAAGCTTTGCACATACGCACGGCCTTGAAGAAACCGCTTGTCACACACAGCGCCGGACGATGCGTTTGCGCGGCACGCCGACCGCGTTGCAGCATGCCTTTGGCGTGGAGCTGGGACGCTACGAAACCGATGACGGCCGCCAATATGTGGGATGCCGTGAGGCACTTCGCCCCAGCGAAACGCTGGGGCCCCACGTCATCGCTGTGCTTGGTCTGGACCGGCGCCCGGTCGCCAAGGCGCATTTTCGCATCGCCCAGCAACAGCCGAGTCAGACGTTCACGCCCATCGAGGTAGGGCAGCTTTATGGCTACCCACCCGATGCGGACGGCAGTGGCCAGACGATCGCGCTGATCGAACTGGGCGGCGGCTATCGCTCCGACGATCTGCAGCAGTACTTCGCATCGCTTGGACTTCGCACGCCGACCGTGGTCGATGTCGCTGTGGTCGGCGGCAGTAACCAGCCCGGAGGGGACGCAGATGCCGAAGTCCTGCTGGATATCGAAGTCGCCGGCGCGCTCGCTCAGGGAGCGAAGATCGCGGTGTATTTCGCACCCAATACCGACCAGGGCTTCTACGAAGCCATCTCGCAAGCTGCACACGATACCGACAATAAACCGTCCGTGATGTCGATCAGCTGGGGCGGCCCGGAAGATGCCTGGAGCAAGCAAAGCTTCAATGCGATGCAGAGTGCGCTGGAAGATGCGGTCGCTATGGGCGTGACGGTTATCGCCGCCGCTGGCGACGATGGCTCGAGCGACGGCGAAACCGATCATAAGCCGCATGTCGACTTCCCCGGTTCGAGCCAATACGTGCTCGCTTGTGGCGGCACTACATTGGAAGCCAGCAACGACAACATCAGCAGCGAAGTCGTGTGGAACGAGACCGCCTCGAACGAAGGTGCCACCGGCGGCGGCGTGAGCACGCAAGTGGCGGCACCCGATTGGCAGAATGGCATCGCGCTTCCCTCCGGGCAGAGCGGTCGCGGCGTGCCGGACGTCGCAGGTAACGCGGACCCATTGAGCGGCTATCAGGTGCGCGTAGACGGACAGGATACGGTAATCGGCGGCACCAGTGCGGTGGCACCGCTATGGGCGGCGTTGATCGCGCGCTTCAACCAGGTATTAGGTACGCCGCTAGGCGACGCGCACAGTGCGCTCTATCGGATCGGCACGAATGCCTTCAACGACATCACACAAGGGAACAACGGAAGTTTCGATGCCGGCACAGGATGGGATGCGTGCACGGGCTGGGGAAGCCCCAAGGGCCAGGTGCTGCTGGATGCGTTACAGGCAATGCAGGGTAACTCTGCTTCGTGAAGCTCTTTGGGTTGAACGGAGTGAATGAAGAGAAGTGAGGAGATAAGAGAAAGCCGCACACACCCGGCTCTTACCCACTCCTCACTCCTCACACCTCAGTGCGCCTTCTGCCGACGAATATCGCGACTATTGCGGTTTTCCGCCTTGTTGAGGTTCTTCTGCTCTTTCTTCGTCAGATGACCGTTGTGCTTGGCTTCGTCGACCGACTCACGCTTGGCGATACGGGCGTCACGCGCTTCGTCGCGTGCGGCCTGCTTGCCATTGACCGTGCCATGGGCGACACCGTTATTGACGCGATTCTGCTGGTTGTCCAGGCGCTGGTTCACTTCGTTGACGCGCGGGTGGCCCGGAACATCCTGGGCGAGCGCAACGGTGCCGACGGTGGCGGACAGGACGAGCGCAACGGCAGCAAAGCGGCGGATCGAGTTCATGCGATGACTCCCTAGGGAAGGTGGTTGGCCGGCAACGTCTCGCCCCCTTTGGGCCAACCTTGCCGTGCCAGCGGAAGAACGTGCCCTCTGCGTGGCCGTTGACCCTGTTGCAGCGCAAGAACATGGCGTTCGTTCAGCTTGGCTACTCGTCGCGAATCGCCGCAATCGGATCCAACGCGGCCGCCTGGCGCGCTGGATAGATGCTGAAACCCAGGCCGATGGCGATGCATGCAACGATCGAGGCAAGAATGCCGATCGGCGCCCAGGCCACCTGCCATCCGGCAAACGCGGCAATGGCATAGGCCAGCAGCGCGCCGAACAGAAGGCCGATCACGGCACCGGCGATGCAGATCACCGTCGCCTCGCGCACGAAACGCACCACGATGTCATGCCGCCGCGCGCCTATGGCGCGCAACAGGCCAATTTCCCGACGCCGTTCGAGCACGTTGGCCAACATGATGTTCATGATGCCAATGCCACCGACCAGCAAGCTGACGCCGGCAATCGTGCCCATGACGACGCTGAAGATGCGCTGGGTCTTTTGGTTCTGCTCGTACAGCTGCTGTGGCACGATCACCCGGTAGTCGCCCGCGCCCGCATGGCGCTGATCGAGGACACCGCTCAATACGCGCGCACCGCCGGCCAGCGCATCGGGATCGTCCAGCTGCACAAGCAAGCGATCGATTTCGTCTTCCATCGGCTGAAAGCGAAAACGTGCCTGCGCGCTGGCCAGCGGCACAAAGATGCGGTTGCTCTCGGCACCCAACGACACGCCCTCGAACTTGTCCTGACCCAGGTCACGGTCGGCCAGCACGCCGACCACACGCAGCCACACCTGGTTGGCCTTGATCAATCGTCCAACCGCCTTGCCGTCGGGAAACAGATCGTGCGCCGCCTGGTAGCCGAGCACGGTCACCGCGGCAAGATGCTCTTCGTCCTGCGGTTCGAGCGCCCGGCCATCGGCGACTCGCAAGGCCGCCATCGAGAAATAATCGGGGGTGACACCGCTGATTTCGGCGTTGCTCTTGCCCTCGTCGCTGAACATGCCCCAGCGCTTGACGCGCTTCTCCGCCGCGTAGCGGGTCGCCTCCGGCACTACTTCCATGGCCGCGCGCGCATCGGCCAGGGTCAGGCCGATACTGCGTGCGCGCGTTTCGCGCAGCGCGTCGGTGTCCTGGCTCTTGGCTTCGACAATCAGGTTGTGCAAACCGAGGCTCTCGACCAGACGCAACGCTTCCCGTCTGCTACCTTCGCCTACGCCCTGCATGGCGACAATAGCGCCTACGCCGAAGATCATGCCCAGCATGGTCAACAGGGTACGCAGCTTGCGACGCGAGAGTTCTTCGATCGCTTCGCGCCAGACATGGTCGATCATGGAGCCTCCTTGGCGTGGCGATCCACAAGCACGATGCGATCGCCATCGGCAAGACCTCCAAGCACTTGTGTGCTCGTTGCGCCGCGCACACCCAGTTGCAACTTCCGTAATTCGGTCGTACCGCCACGCACGATATTCACGGCATCGCCGCGCAGGGCGACGTTCGGCACGCTCAAGGACTTGTCGGCGCGCAACAGCACGATCTTGCCAACGAAACCCTGCCCAGGACGCCAACCGTAACGAGTTGCGGCATCGGCAGGCACCGCGGCCTTTACCATCAGGTACTTCACCGGATTGTCGCGGCTACGCGATTGCGCCGCACCGGCGACCCAGCTGAGCTTCGAACGCACGATCTGTTTCGGCTCGCCCAACGGATGAAGCTCGACCTCGTCACCGACCTGCACGCCTTGAGCCTCGATTTGCGGGATAGCCAGCTGGACTTCCAGCGCGTTCAAATCCGGCAGGCTGGCGAAGCTGTTGCCACCCCATAGCGCGCCACCGATATGCGGAATCTGATCGCTCCAGTCGCGTTCGAGGACAAGGACGCCATCGTGTGGAGCGTGCAGTTCCAGGGCATCCAGATCTGCCTGCTTCTGTTTCACCAGTGTATCGAAGGTGCTGCGCTGCGCGTCGAACACGGCAATTTCCGCGCTGCCGCGCGCAGCCGACTGCCCTTGCCGCCATTGCAGAATGTCCTGACGCGTGCGCAGATAGTTCTCGTCCTGCACGGCATCCAGGATGTCATTGCGGGCCAGCGCCAGCAGCGTGGCATTGGCATAGCGATGGGCAATGGACAATTGGCCGGCGACCTGCACCAGATCCACCCCAAGCTGCCCCGTCTTGCCGGCAAGCTCATCTTCTTTGTTGGCGCGCGCCAGCGCATTACGGTCGAGGTCGATCAGGGCGGTGGCGAGATCCTGCTTGCTTTGTTGCGCCGAGAATTTCGCGACCAGGTCGCCTTTCCTGACCAGGCTGCCATCGGGCAGCATCCAGCTGACCTGACGCGAGGTCCATTGCTGACCCGGCACCAACAGCGGAGTGGCGCTGATCGCACGCAGCTCGCCACTGCCCTGCACGCTGAATTCCAGCGGCGCGGCATGTACCTGCATCGTCACCGCGCCGTCGTCGGCGCCTGCATGGCATCCGGCCAGAAGCATCGACCCCAGGAGACTCATGTATCGCTTCATGGCGCGTGCTCCTTCGCCGCGTCGATATGCACCGCAACCGACTGACCGGGACGCAGCTTCAAGTCGGTAGGATCGAGCTTGATTACCAGATCCACGACCGGCACGGCCTCGACACGCGATTTGCTATGCACGTTATCGCCGATCTCGGCAATGCTGCCGCCCAACGAACGGTCGCCGCCGCCGGCGATCACGACCGTGACGCGCTGTCCGCGGCGGACGCGGCTCATATCGCGTTCGGGCAAGGTCGCGCGCACGGCGAGCGTGTGCATATCCGGCATCTCGGCCACCGACTGGCCCAGCCAGATCTGGCTGCCGGTGTCGATCTTCTGACCGTTCCAGGACGTGTCGTGCAACACGATGCCGTCGCGCGGCGCCTTGACCGTCAGCGCACCCAACGACCGCTGCAGACGGTCGGTTTGCTCGCGCAGTTGGGTTACCTCGGCATCGGCCATACGCTGCTCGGCCGCTCTGCCGCGCGCGGCGATCGCCTCCCGTTGCGAGGTGAGCCGCGCGCGCGTTTCGGCTTTGTCACGCGCGATGATCAATTTCTTGTACTCGACGCCGGCAATATATTCCTTGGGCTGGTTCGCCTTGCGTTCAGCCTTTTCCTTGTCCGCGCCGGCCTGCGCGGTCGCGAGCTGCGCTTCGCGCTCGCGATCGGCCAGGTCGAGCTTGAGTTGTTCCTGTTTGCGCTGCTTTTCGGCAAGCGAGCTTTGTCGTGCCGTCAGATCCTTCATCACGTTACCCGCGTCGAAGGTCACCACCATGTCGCCCTGCTTCACTGCTTCGCCGTCTGGCGACATCTGCGTCACGGTCATTTGCCACAACCCCTCGACCGAGGGAGGCAGGATCGGAACGACCTGCTGCGCGAAGACCTCTCCGTCGGCCTGCAGCTCACCCTTGGCGGTGGACGCCGCAGGTGTAGCGGCAGGTTCCGGCTCGGTGTCTACGCGCACGCTCATGCCCGCTTTCAGCGAGACCGCCGCACCGGCGTCCAACGCGATATCCATGCCGAAATAGCGACCGTCGCCCCACTCGGCTTTTCGTTCCGGTGCGTCGGCCATGTGCCTGATGGTGCCTTTGAGCGAGATACCCGGCAGTGCATCGACATAGAGACTTACCGTCTGACCGTCCTTGAGGCCGGCGCGGTCGGGTTCGAGCACCCAGGCGCGAATCTTGAACTGGCTCGCCTTGCCGATCACCTGACCGACCTGGGTGCCGGGATAGCTCGACGAGCCCTCTTCGAAACGCGCACCGTTGCCGAACAAGTTGTCGAAATCGTGCACGACCGTGCCGTCTGTCGTCGCCTTGACCGCAGCGCTTTCGACTTGGCGCTTGTCGCTATCGAGCAGTAGCTGCTGCTTGCGCATATCCAGTGCGCCGTCCTCGCGACAACGTGTCACCGCGGCGGTAGCCTGCTCGACTTGCATCTTGCGCAACGCCAGCGCGTGCTCGGTACGCTCCATGTCGCTCTGATGCCGGTCGTAGTCCAATGCGGAGATCAATTTGCGAGGAATCGCCGCATCGACGGCCGCGGTATCGCGCTCGGCCTGCGCGTCGGCCAGGGCAAGCCGCGCATCGGCCTCTTTGAGTTCGAGATCGGCGATTTCCTTGTCGTTCTTGGCCGAAGCCTGTGCCATGTCCGATTCGAGCTTGTGCAGATCGGCCTCGGCCTGCGCCGCATCGATGCGCAGGATCACATCGCCGGCCTTCACTTTGGCGCCATCGGGCGCGTAGAAGCGCAGGACGACCGGCGAAGAATTCGATGGCGGCACGAAAATCGGCTGGCCGCCATCGACCTGGACTTCGCCGCTGAACACCGTCGCGCGCGCGGCGCAAGCGATACAGGCCAGCAGTAACCCGAAGGCGTTAACGGACCGCATCGAATTCGATCCTCCCGTCGCGAATGCCGATCTGGCGCTGTGCCCGCGATGCCACATCGGCATCGTGCGTTACCAGCACGACGGTCTGGCCACTGGCATGCACTTCGGCGATCAGGGCGAGCACGTCCGCGGCGCTGCGCGAATCGAGGTTGCCGGTCGGCTCATCGGCCAGTAACAGCGCCGGCTGCATAAGCAAAGCGCGAGCGATCGCCACGCGCTGCATCTGGCCGCCGGATAGCTGGCCAGGCCGATGCGCCAGATGGCGACCGAGGCCCATGCGCTCAAGCAATGCCAGCGCCCGCGCCTCCAGACCCGGATCGGGTCCGCGCAGGAAGCGCCGGGGCAGCAAGGTGTTTTCCAGCACGCTCAGGCGCGGCAGCAAATGAAAAGATTGAAAGACAAAGCCGATGCGGCGATTGCGAAAATCGCTCGCACGCTCGTCGTCGAAAGCGGAGACGTCTTCGCCATCCAGGCGATAAGTGCCTGCATTCGGTCGATCCAGGCAACCGAGCATGTTGAGCAGGGTCGACTTGCCCGAACCGGAAGGTCCGACTATCGACGTGAATTGCCCCTTGGGTATCTCGAAACTGACGCCGTCCAGCGCCCCGATCGTCTGACCGCCGACCCGGTAGTACCGGGTGACGCCTTCCATGCGAACCATGCCGCCCCCTCTGTCGCCGTCATCCTATCTTGACGCATTTACGACAATTGGCGCATCGCCCGGGTTCAACACCGCGCAAGGCAATTTCTTACGACGCGATTCGCACCCCTTGTTCGGCGTCGAAGAAATGCAGGCGATCGGGATGAAAACCGAAGTGCAGCGTGCTGCCACGCTCAGGGTGCTCGCGCGTGGATGTGCGCGACACCAGCGCCTGGTCCCCGTAACGCAGGTTGAGGAAGATCTCGTTACCGACAGGTTCGAGCACTTCCAGTTGTGCGCTGAGCAGGGCGCCGGCGGCGCCCGCTTGCGGTACCAGATCTTCGGGACGCAGCCCCAGCACTACCTCGCGCCCGCGCCAGGCTTCCAGGCCCGCGTACTGCGGCAGCTCGCCCAATGCCAATGCGCCTTGCAGCGCATGCAGGGTCCAGCCGTTCTCGCGCTCCAGGCGGCCGCGCAACAGATTCATCGCCGGGCTGCCCAGGAAGCCGGCGACGAAGAGGTTGGCCGGCTTGTCATACAGGTTCATCGGCGTATCGATCTGCTGGATCACGCCGCCGTTGAGCACCACGATGCGCTGACCCAGGGTCATGGCCTCGATCTGGTCGTGGGTGACGTAAACCATGGTGGCATTGAGCTGGCGGTGCAGGCGCGCAATCTCCACGCGCATGGACAGACGCAGCTTGGCGTCCAGGTTGGACAACGGCTCATCGAGCAGGAATACCTTGGGGTTGCGCACCAGCGCGCGGCCCAGCGCGACACGCTGGCGCTGACCGCCGGAAAGCGCTGCCGGGCGCGAGTCCAGGCGCTGCTCCAGCTCCAGGATCTTCGCCGCCTCACGCACGCGCCGGTCGATGTCGGCCGGATCCTGCTTACGCAGTTTCAGCCCGAAGCCGAGATTCTCGGCCACCGTCATGTGCGGGTAGAGGGCGTAGTTTTGAAAGACCATGGCGATGTCGCGGTCCTTCGGCGCCACCTCGTTGACCACCCGGTCGCCGATGCTGAGGGTGCCCCCGCTGATGCTCTCCAGGCCCGCGATCATCCGCAGCAGCGTGGTCTTGCCACAGCCAGAGGGCCCGACCAGCACCAGCAGCTCGCCATCGGCGATCTCGAAGCTGGCTTCGGCCACGCCCACGTGCCCATTGGGGTAGACCTTACGCAGCTTGTCGAGGCGGACACTGGCCATGCATGCATCTCCTGGCCCGGCCGTGCGGCTAAGCCTGCTTGATTCTAAAGATCCCGCCCGGCCTACCGGCTGCACAAGCGGGGAATATTCGGATATTCTCGCAATGTAATCGTTTACATCAAGCCGCGACGCGGCATCGAGAGCCGAAGACATCATGACCAGCTACCGCTTTCCCGACGGCTTCCTGTGGGGCGCCGCCACGTCCGCGTACCAGATCGAAGGCTCGCCGCTGGCCGATGGCGCCGGCCCCAGCATCTGGGAGCGGTTCGCCCACACACCGGGAATGATGGTCGGCGGCGACACCGGCGATATCGCTTGCGATCACTACAACCGCTACAAGGACGATGTGCAGTTGATGAAGGCGCTGGGCCTGAAGGGCTATCGCCTGTCGATCGCCTGGGCGCGCGTACTGCCCGAGGGCACTGGCCGGGTCAACCAGAAGGGCCTGGATTTTTATTCGCGCCTGGTCGACGAACTGCTGGAAAACGGCATCGCTCCCAACGTGACCCTGTTCCATTGGGATCTGCCCGCAGCGCTGGATGACCGCGGCGGCTGGCTCAACCGCGATATCGCGCATTGGTTCGCCGAATACGCCGAGGTGATGTACAAGGCACTCGACGGCCGCGTGCAGCGCTGGTCCACGCTCAATGAGCCGTGGGTGGTTACCGATGGCGGCTACCTGCACGGCGCGCTGGCACCAGGCCATCGCAGCAAGTACGAGGCCCCTATCGCCGCGCACAACCTGATGCGTGCCAGCGGCGCGGGCATCCAGGCCTATCGCGCGCACGGCAAGCATGAGATCGGCGTGGTCTTCAATATCGAGCCCAAGTACCCGCACTCGCAGAGCCCGGAAGACCTGGCCGCCACGCGCCGCGCGCATGCCTATATGAACGAGCAGTTCGCCGACCCGGCCCTGCTGGGCAGCTATCCGCCCGAGCTGAAGGAAATCTTCGGCGATGCGTGGCCGGATTTCCCGGCCGACGACTTCAAGCTCACTCAGCAGAAGGTCGATTTCGTCGGCATCAACTACTACACCCGCGCCGTGGTGAAGAACGACCCGAACCACTACCCGCTGAGGGCCGCGCCGGTTCGTCAGCCGAACAAGACCTACACCGAGACCGGTTGGGAGGTATTCGAGCAGGGCCTGACCGACACCCTGACCTGGTTCAAGAGCCGCTATGGCGACATTCCGCTGTACATCACCGAGAACGGCTCGGCCTTCTACGACCCGCCGGTGGCGGAGTCCGAGGTGCTGGACGACCCGCTGCGCACCAACTATTTACGCAAGCATTTGAAGGCCTTGCACAAGGCGATCGAAGCCGGCGTCAATCTGAAGGGTTACTACGCCTGGTCATTGCTGGATAATCTGGAGTGGTCGCTGGGTTTCTCCAAACGCTTCGGCCTGTACCATGTGGATTTCGCCACGCAAAAGCGCACGCCCAAGGCGACGGCGAAACTTTATGCCAAGGTGATCGAAAGCAACGGCGCGGTGCTGGACGACTGATCTGGCCCACAGCGGCTTGCGTGACCCGCTCAGCCAGGATTTTTCATGAGTTCTACCGCCGTGAGTTCTATCGCCCGTAGCAGTCACACCCTTCTCGCCGATCTCGGCGGTACCAACGTCCGTTTCGGCCTCGCCGACTGCACGCGCCAGGACCCGTTGCTGCTCGATACCGTTCGCCGGTATCGAGTGAAGGATTTTGCGTCGCTGGCCGATGCCATTCGCCAGTACCACAGCGATACCGGCCTGACCGCGAAGAACGCGGTCATCGCCGCCGCCGGTCGCATCAGCGACGGCGAAACGGTCAAGATCACCAATAATCCCTGGTCCATCGCCGCGCACAAGCTGGCGGACGAAATGAAGATGGACTGGGTCCACCTGGTCAATGACTTCGCGGCGCAAAGCATGGCGGTGACCCTGCTCAAGCAAGCCGATCTGGTGCCGGTGGGCAAGCTGGCCCTGCCGGACATCGGCGCTCATCCCGAGCAGACCTTCTGCATCGTCGGCCCCGGCACTGGCTTGGGCGTGGGCGGGTTGCTGGTGCGCGATCGCCATTGCAGCGTGCTGCAGACCGAGGGCGGCCATGCCGGCTTTGCCGCGCACACGCCCGAGGACATCGAGATCCTCAAGTACCTCAATGGCAAGTTCGGTCGCGTGTCGAACGAACGCCTGATCTGCGGCCAGGGCCTGGTCAACATGTACGACGCGATCTGCGCGATCGCCGGCCAGAAGCCCGATGCGTTGCAGCCGGAGGACATCACCGCGCGAGCCAACGACGACAGCGATCCGATGTGCGTGCGCACGGTGGAAACCTTCGCTGGCGTCTTCGGCAGCGTGGCGGGCGACCTGGTGCTGACTCTGGGCGCCTGGGACGGCGTCTATCTCACGGGCGGCCTGATTCCGATCCTGCTGCCGTGGCTCGGCCGTGGGCATTTCCGCGAACGCTTCGAGGCCAAGGGCCGTTTCCGCGACATCATGGAAAAGGTTCCCACGCAGGCGATCATGAACCCCGAGCCGGGCCTGATCGGCGCCGCCGCGCTGGCGGTGATCGAAGCCGGCCGGCCGATCCTCGCCGAGCGGCGGGCCTGATAGCGCGTCCGCCGTGTTTCGCTTCTGGCGCAAACGGCAAGCACCGCCCGACCCGGAACTCCTCCGGGCCGAGCAGCTGAATGCAGGTCTCGCCCTGGCGATGGAATGGGGCGAGAACTGGCTCAAACCGATCCAGGCGCGGCTACGCCTGCGCTATCCGCAGCTGACTCAGGCCGAACTCGACGACTTCAATCGCATCTGCCAGGAAGCGATGAAATTCGGCCATGACACGGTATACGAGTTGGCGATGGCGGCGGGAAAGACGATACGCGTGAGCGATTTCGAGCCGCGGATGCATGCGCAATTTCCCTGGGTGGACAGCCGCAACGTCGCGCATCTTTTCAGCCAGGGCATGTATTACGCATGGAAGGATGGCGGTCTCTCCTAGCGGGGGTACAGGTGAGCGCTGACGCGACCGTCTAGCCAGGTTTTTCCACTGCCATAGAATGACCTCTCCACCCCGGAGCTCCCCCATGTCCCGCGCCAATACAGCCTTCCTCTTCGATCTCGACGGTACCCTGATCGACAGCGTCTATCAGCACGTGCTCGCCTGGAAGGAAGCGCTGGACAAGGAGGGCGTCGAGCTTTCCGTCTGGCGCATCCATCGCAAGATCGGTATGAGCGGCGGTTTGTTCACCCATATCCTGTTGCGCGAAACCGGCCTGGAAATCACCGAGGAACGCCTGGACCGTCTGCGTCGCTGGCACGCCGAAGCCTATCGCCGCCAAGCCGAGCGCGATGAAGTACGCCCCCTCCCCGGCGCGCGCGAACTGCTGCAATTCCTGACCGAGCAACAGATCCCCTGGGCGATCGCCACCAGCGGCCGCATGGAAACCGCGCGGCACAATCTCGATGCGCTTGGCGTCGATCCGGACAAGATTCCGGTAGTAACGCGCGATCAGGTGCGCCATGCCAAGCCCGATCCGGATTTGTTTGTCACCGCCGCCGAGCGCCTGGGCATCGACATCCAGCGCTCGCTCGTCATCGGGGACAGTATCTGGGACATGCTCGCCGCGCAGCGCTGCCGCGCACTCGGCGTCGGCGTGTTGTCGGGCGGCTACGGCCAGCAGGAGCTGGAAAGCGCCGGTGCCTTCCGCGTCTACGAAGATCCGGCCGATTTGCTCAAGCATATCGACGAAGTAGCCGCGCGCAGCTGAGAGGCCCTACTATCGCTCCCGGCTCATCGAGCCGGGCAGCACATGGGTGCTGCCATCGACCACCCAGGGGGAAGGATCCAATGCTTCGCTACGCACTCGCTTGCGCGTGTCTGCTCGCCCTTACAGGCTGCGGCGCCCGAATGATCAAGCTACAGGAATATCCGCTCGACCCGACATTGCTGCCGCCTATCGCGGTAACCGGCACGGTCGAAGTCCAGAACGAGCAACCCGATACGCAACCAGCCGCTTTGCAGTCTTACGGCGGCACCACGCTGCAGTCGACGCTCAACGCCGTCACCGACGTCATGGTCAAGCAGACCGAGGAAGAGCTGGGCAAGCACGGCAAGGTTGCGGCGGGCAACCCAAAGAAGATATCGCTCAAAGTCGATTCCCTGGTCAGCCATTACATCGCCTTCTACTACAAGAGCACGATCGAGTACGACGTGACGCTCGGCGACGGCCAGCATTTTCACAAGTCCGTGCACCATGGCAGCGGCTCGCCGCTTCAGGATATCGATGGCTGTATCGCCGAAGGTGTCTTGGAACTGCTCAAAGATCAACGTGTCGTTGCGTATCTGCATAGCTAAGATGTAGCGTTAATTCATCGTTTGTCAGGTGCGATTCACCGCATCGGACTCGAGCGCGAGTAGGCTCTTCGATCATGCGATCGAAGAGCTTTTTTATGCGTCGCTTGCTGCCATTGCTACCGTTGGCCGCGGTTGTCGCGGCCTGCTCGCCGACCGATCCCCAACCGGACGGCTCGCCACCCCAACCGAAAGCCGCCAGCGTGACCGCGGCGCATGCCGAGCTCGGTTCCAAGCAATGGTTCGCCTGGGTCGACGACACCTTGCTGATCGACGACGAGGGCCAGGGGCCTAATCCAGGCTCGGACGCCTGGAACCGCGCCGTGCAGCGCGCGCTCGGCGAAGAAGCGCCGCAGTTGCCGCTGGGATCGCCCGCCTGGCAGCAAGCCGTCGATGCCTTGCTGCGTACCCGCGCCGGCAGCGAACCGTCCTGACATCAGGTCACGAAGCCGATCCGCCGCGACGCGAACCCCGGTTTCAAGGCCTGTTCGCCGCGCAGCCAGTGCAGCAGGTCGCGTTCGCTGCAGCCGGCCTGCGCTTCGAGGCGCCGACTGAGCGCGGCGAAATCGCCGGGTGCGAGAGAGTCGAGCGTCGCCAGCTCGCGCGTGCGCTCGTCCTCGCCCATATCCGCAAGCAAGCCGAACCGTTTCACGTAGTGCGCCAGCAATTGGCGGCGTTGCGGCAGATCCAGCCAGTCGAAGCGCAACTTGAAATCGAAGCGCCGTAACGCGGCCGCGTCCAGGCAGTCCATCAGATTGGTCGATGCAATGAAGACGCCGTCGAATTCTTCCAGCCTCACCAGTAGTTCGTTGACTTGGCTGACTTCCCAACGTTGTGTCGCTCCCCGCCTTTCACGCAGGAAACTATCCGCCTCATCCAGGCACAGCACCGCCCCCTCTTGCTCGGCCTCACGGAACATGCGCGCAATCGCCTGCTCGGTCTCGCCCACATAGGCCCCGAGCAGATCCGATGCACGATGTTTCATCAACGGACGATCGATGCATTCGGCGATGTGCCCGGCCAATGCGGTCTTGCCTGTTCCCGGCGGCCCGTACAGGCAGAATCGCCCGCTGGGCCGACGCCGCAGCAGTTCGAGCAAAGGTGCGATCGGCTGATCGATGCGCAGCCATGACAGATCGAATGTCGACGAGCGCGTGCCCTGTCCGATGGGCCGAAGTCCACGGACACGCAGGATGTCGTTGAACGAATCGCGCAGCAGTCCCTCTGCGACAACTCCATCGATGCAACCCATGCGATCCAGCGTACGTATCGCACGCTCGTAATGCGCTGGCGCGAATGTTTCGTTCGACGCGATATCCTCGACCAGTTCCGGCGCGATATCCCAGCGGGCGAGTTGCCGCTGCAATAGCGTGCGCCGGATGCTGCGCGGAGGGGGTGTCAGCTCCATTATCACGTCAAAGCGCCGCAGCTGGGAATCGTCCATGCTGCCGAGTCCGTTACCGATCCACAGGCACGGAACACGTGCGGACTCTAGTCGGCGATTGATCCAACTCTTGTAGCTCAACACACGGCTATGACCCGCGCCGCGAAAGACGTCCTCGATTTCATCGAACAACAGCAAGGCATGCGGATTGGCGGCGAGAGCGCGCTGAGCGGCCTCATACGCCATCAGGCGTGCGTGTCCTTCGATGGGATCGCCGTCCGTGTCTGCCGTACGCACGGCATAGAGCACTGATCCAAGCCTGTCGGCAACGGCACGCGCGAACTGGCTTTTCCCTGTCCCGGGCGGTCCATAGACCAGGATATTGGCGCCCTGCCCATCTCGACGGGCGGCATCCAGACAAGCACGCACGCGTTCGGCATCGGCCGCTACATGCGCGTAATCGGACCAGGCAAGCCGGCTGCTGCCGACCGCCTCGAACAGTCGCTCCAGATACAGCGAGGCATTGCAAGCGTCGTCGGCCAACATCGCCTGGATGCCCTCTCCGGTTTCGATGCAATCGAGCGCTCCGCCGTGGTTGCCGTAGTACATCAGGAGCAGTTGGCTCGAGAGCAGCGGCCCCTTCTGGCGCAGGCAACGCCGCACGCGATCGTGTGGCAGACCCAGCGCATCGTGCAGCAACTGAGTGATGCCACTGCGATTGGATGGGTAGCGTTTTTCGTCGCGCGCCGCAGCACCAAGCGGTTCGTTGCTGTGTGCCAGGCAGCAGAACGCGAATATCAGTACGGCATCCGCATCGAGCGAAAAAATCCGTGCAAAATCCGCAAACAGCGGATCCTCGCTTATGCGATGGTTATTGCCACGCGCGAGCATGGTCATGACTTTTGCCAGCAAAGCCTCGCGATCGTCGGTACATTTGCGTACACGCAGGCGGCGCAAGCCATGCTGGATGGTTTTCAAAGTAGAGTCGTCGGCCGACGCCGCTTCCAAGCGGGCGCGATACAGCCGCAACGACCACAGGCGTACCCAGGCGGCACGCAGGTTCCGTGTAGTGTTCATCGTTTCACCAGCGCATGCGAGCGCTAAAGACAAAGGTTCACATCACCGCGCAGGACCTTCCTGTGCGATGCGAGCGTCCTTTAGGACGCGGTGAAATGCCTCGGATGATGAACACACATGGCGGCAGCCTCCCTGGCTGGACCTGGAAAGTGGCGCACTCTAGCGATGCCATTGGGGAGATGCAAGTGCCGCGAGACCGACGCGAGATAACTCCAAGCGCCGAGATTCAACCCGGTGCCAGCAGCGCATCCAGATCGGTCTGGTCGAAGCTCAATCGCTCGCGACTGCCGCCGCCTTCGAGCACCGCTTCGGCCAATTCGGCCTTGCGCGCCTTCAGCTCTTCGATACGCTCTTCCACCGTGCCCGCGGTAATCAACCGGAATACGAACACCGGCTTGTCCTGACCGATGCGATGCGCACGGTCGGAAGCCTGCGCTTCCGCAGCGGGATTCCACCAGGGGTCGTAGTGAATCACCGTATCGGCGGCAGTGAGGTTCAGGCCCACGCCACCGGCCTTGAGCGAGAGCAGGAACAAAGGCACTTCGCCTTCCTGGAACTGCCGCACCGGCTCCGCACGATCGCGTGTTTCGCCGGTCAGCGTGACGTAGCGAATGCGATGGCGATCGAGTTCGTGCGCGATCAGGCGCAGCATCTCGGTGAACTGCGAGAACAGCAGCACCTTGCGCCCTTCGGCCAGCAAAGCCGGCAGCATATCCATCAACAGCTCGAACTTCGCCGAATCGCGCACGCCGCGCGCCGCTTCGAGCTTCACCAGACGTGGATCGCAACACACCTGACGCAGCTTGAGCAGGGCATCGAGCACGACAATGCCGCTGTGCGCGATGCCACGCTGCGCGATGACCTCGCGCAGTTCGTTGGCCAGCGACAGGCGCAGGCTTTCGTACAATTCGCGCTGCTTGCCTTCCAGTACGACGCGACGAGTAATCTCCGTCTTCGGCGGCAGTTCCGACGCCACTTGCGCCTTGGTACGGCGCAGGATGAATGGCGCGATACGACGGTTCAAGCGCTCCTGGCAGTCGGTATCGCGCTGCTTTTCGATCGGCGCACGGTAGAAACGGCGGAAAGCGCCTTCGTCGCCGAGCAGCCCCGGTACGGCCAGATCGACCTGCGACCACAATTCGCCAAGGTGGTTTTCCAACGGCGTGCCCGTCAGGCAGACGCAACGCGGCGCGCGCAGGGTGAGCAATGCCCGACGCGCTTGCGTGCGCGGATTCTTCACTTGCTGCGCTTCGTCCAGCACGATCAGCGAAAATGCCTGCTTGCGTAGCGTCACCACATCGCGCGGAAGCAACGCATAGCTGGTCAGCACAATATCCTGTGCTCCAAGCTGACTGAATTCGCCGCCACGCTGCGGACCGTGCAGCGCCAATACTTGCAGCGTCGGTGCGAAACGCGCGATTTCCGACTGCCAATTGGGAATCAGACTGGTCGGCACCACGATCAGCGCGGGCAATCCAAGCGCCCCGCGCTCCTTGAGCGCAAGCAGATGGGTGATCAATTGCAAGGTCTTGCCCAGGCCCATGTCGTCGGCCAACACGCCACCGACCCCCGCTTCGGCCAGCGCGTTCAACCAGCGCAGGCCTTCGCGTTGGTATGGCCGCAGCTCGACCGTCAGCGCCGCAGGTGTAGCGTCGCTGGCACGCTCGGCAGCGTCGCGCAGGCGCGCGGTGAATCCGCGCAGAGCCTCGGGCGCTTGCAGCTCGGCACCGGCCGGGAGCGCATCGACGATTTCGTCCAGGCGGCCAGCCTGCACGCGCGGCAAATGAAGCTTCTTGCGCGGCCGCTCAAGGTATTCGGCCAGCGGTGCCAGCAAGCCGCGCAGTTCCTTCAAGCGCACCGGCACGCGGCGACGCTCGTCGACCGGGGCGTACCACACCGCGTCTTCCGGCTCGTTCGGCGACGGGCTCAGGTTCAGCTGGTGCTCCGCCAGGGCTTGCGCGACCGCGGGCAGCAGATTGTGTCGCTTGCCTTCGACTTCGATGCCGATCTCGAGGTCGAATGCGTGATCGTCCGTGTCCTCGACGGCATTGCCGTACCAGCGCACCGGACCTTCCAGCACCTCGAACGGGAAACTGGCGTTGTAGTCGAGCTGGAAGCCTTCGGCCTCAAGCTTCGGCCGCAGCGCCAGCCAGCGTGCCGGCGTGTTGACCTCCAGCGCGCCCGCGTAGCCCTTGCCAGGGAACAGCCAGGCGTCTTCAGGCAGCGTATCGGCCAGATCCCAGGGCAAGCCTTCGGTATCCACACCAGGCGTCAGACCGGCACGCTCCAGCTGCTCCATCGCCGAGAGCTCTTCGGCACGACGACGGGTGATCTCGACCAGATGCCCGTTGCGTACGCGCCGTACCAGCGGCTCGCCGCCACGTCCCGGCAAACGCTCGCCCGCATAGTCGAAGGCCAACCGCGCATAGGCAAGCGGCGGCGTGCCCGCCGCGAGACGAGCATGGCGCGTCAGCGCATGCAGCGTCAGCACGGGCTTGGGTGCCAGTTCCGACCGGCGTAATTCGCCGAACACCTGCGGCAAGGGAACACGATGGGCCAGCCGGCTCTCCGGCAAGGCATCGCGCAGGACCTGACTGTACTCGTGCTTGAGCGGCGGCAGATCGAGCCAATGGGTTTCTTCGGCGTCGGCATCCAGACGCCCCAGTTCGGCGCGCTCGGCATCGAGGTACCACAGCCCGTCGATGCGCAGCAGCCTCAAGCTGTGCGGTAAGGCAGGCAGCAGGCGCTGGCTGCCGTCCTTTTCCATATGCCAATGCCAGTTGAGCTGATGCGACTTGCCGCGCGACAGCCGCAGGCCAGCCAGCCCGCCGAGAAAGCACGGCGAGGTATCGAGAACCTCCGCCAGCAATACATCGCCCACATGCCCGGAAAGCCGGGCGTAGCTGCGGCTCTTGCGCACCGTCTGCGGCAAGCCCAACAGCGTGGCGGCAAGGCGCTGCTCATGCGGCGCCAATGAGGCATGCGAGAGGTGCTTGCTGTCCAACGGCGAGGGACGGACGTAGCGCCCCTGCTCGCCGACGACCAGCAGCACTGGCGCAACTTCGAGGTGCGCCCAGGCCGCACCTTCTTCCACGACGACATCGAGGAAAAATCCGAGTACGCCAGGCTCGTGCGGTGGCGTCGGCGCGGGCGGCGCAAGCAACCGGCTCCATACGACGGGCAACACTTCCTCGGCGTCGTCCAACGCGGCGGTGAAGCGTAGCGGCTTGTCTTCCGATGGCTGCATGCGGCTTCGCGGCGGTGCTCAAAAGAACCGAGCTTAGCAAGGCCGCTATGCGAATGTCCGCAATTAATTGGTGAAAGGCGCGGACGCCCGCTTTGGGGCGTCCTCGACCTATGCGCCGTTCAGGATTTGTCGAACAGCGAGCGGGGATATTCGGGCTTTTGCTCACGCGCCATCAGTGCTCGCAGCCCCTCGACCGGCGTGACTTCGCCATGCAAAACAGCGTGAACCCCGCTACTGATGGGCAGTTCCAGGCCGTGCTTGTCGGCCAGGCGCACGACTTCGTTGGCGGTCAGCACGCTTTCGACCACCTGGCCGATCTCGCGCACCGCTTCGTCGATGCCCTTGCCTCGCCCCAGGGCCAGCCCCAGGCGACGGTTACGCGACAGGTCGCCGGTGCAGGTCAGCACCAGATCGCCGAGTCCGGATAAGCCCATGAGGGTCTCCGGACGCGCACCGAGGGCAACACCCAGACGCAGCATTTCGTTCATGCCGCGCGTGATCAGACCGGCACGCGCGTTGAGGCCAAGCTCCATGCCATCGGCAACGCCTGTGGCCACAGCCAGCACGTTTTTCATCGCACCGCCGAGTTCGGCACCGAGCACGTCGCTACCGGAATAGGCGCGCAGGTTCGGTGCATGCAGCAGGGACGCGACGCGATGCGCAAAGGCTTCGTCTTCCGAATGCACGGTCACCGCGCTAGGCAGGCCCGCGGCAACCTCGCGCGCAAAGGAGGGTCCGGTAATGACCGCCGCCGGTCGACCCGGCAGTTTTTCGGCAACCAGTTCATGCAGGAATCGCCCTGTGCCGGGCTCGAAGCCCTTGGTGGCCCAGGTGATGGCCGCGTCGGGTTCCAACAGCGGCTTGATTTCATCGAGCATCGCGGCGAAAGCATGGCTGGGCACCACGATCAGCACGATATCGGCGCCGTGCAGAGCCTTGGCCAGATCGCTTTCGTAGCGAAGCTCGGCCGGCAGTTCCAGATCGGGCAGATAGCGGGCGTTGCGCCGCGTGGCAGCCATGGCCGCCAGGGCATCGGCATCGCGCCCCCACAGGCGCGTGGGCACGCCGTTCCTGGCGGTCAATGCCGCCAGGGCGGTGCCCCACGAGCCCGCACCGAGTACCGCCAGTGTCGGACGATCGCTCATGGCGCTCAGCTATTGAGCGTCGGAGCCTCGTCGCCGCCAGCGATACGGCGCTGCTGCTCGGCGTACAACGCGTCGAAGTTGATCGGCTGCAGCAGGAATGGCGGGAAACCGCCTTCCAGGACCAGACCCGAGATCACCTGGCGTGCGTACGGGAACAGCAGGTTCGGGCAATAGCTGCCGATGATGCCGGCATGATCCTGCTCGTTGAAACCGGCGATGCCGAACAGGCCGGCCTGCTCCACTTCCGCCAGGTAAGCCGTGCGCTCGCCGACCGAGCAGGTCAGGGTGAGGCTAAGCGTCACTTCGTACAGGTCGTTGCCCAGCGAGGTGGCGCGGTGGCCGAGGTTCAGCTGCACCTGCGGCGGCTGGTCGGTTTCGCCGATCTCCTGGAAGATTTGCGGGGCATTGGGCGCTTCGAAGGACACGTCCTTGACGTAGATCTTCTGTAGCACCAGCTGCGGCTGGTTAGCCTGGCCATTGGCCTGGCCGTTGGCGGTCACTTCTGCCATCGGGAGTCCCTCGGTTCGAATGCGATAATGAGCAAAGAGGTCGATTGTTCCATATCTTGCGTCCCCTGGGGAGCGAGACGAGGCTGGATGAGCATGTGGATGCCCCTCCCCGGCCGGACGAGGCCGATGCACCGGGCCATCCAGAGCTTGCATACATGGCTGATTTATTGGGATAATGCGCGGCTCGACCATGCCGACCCGTGCCAAACGGGCTTGTCCGCGACGCGATGCGGGCTTTAACCGGCGGCCTCGAAAGCTTCAAATCTCCAGCCATCGCGTGGCGCCCAAGGCGCCGCTGGGCCGATGTCGCCCTGGCCAACGGGCGGTTCACGAATTTACGGAGGTCATCATGGCCCGTGTATGCCAAGTCACCGGAAAGGGTGTGCAGACCGGCAATAACGTCTCGCACGCCAACAACAAGACCCGTCGCCGCTGGTTGCCCAACCTGCATGAGCGTCGTTTCTGGGTTGCCAGCGAAAACCGCTGGGTCAAACTGCGCGTCTCCAACCAGGCGCTGCGTACCATCGACAAGAAGGGCATCGAGGCCGTGATCGCCGACCTGCGTGCCCGTGGTGAAAAGGTCTGAGGAGTTAGGTCATGGCTAACAGCAAGCAAGACAAGATCCGTTTGATCTCGTCGGCCGGTACCGGCCACTTCTACACCACGCAGAAGAACAAGAAGAACACCCCGGACAAATTCGAGTTCATGAAGTACGACCCGGTTGTCCGCAAGCACGTGATCTACAAGGAAGGCAAAATCAAATAACTCGTCTCCGGACGCGTTGTTTTTGCGCCTTTCGAAAACCCGCCCTCGTGGCGGGTTTTCTTTTGGCGTCGAGTTCAAGGCTCACCTCCCCCGTTTATAGAAGAAGGCTGGGAGGGTGAGCTCTAGCGAACCGCTCTTTGCCGGCGTTGGGAGGCAGAGGCAAGTATCTGCCCTCCCCCAAACCCTCCCCTGCGAACAGGGGAGGGAGCGCTGTGGCTTGGTACGCCTTCTTGCCGAACCGCCCGTATCAAGGTGCCGAGGCCGTGGCTTGCTTCGACTCGCCAGCTGCATTCGGTGCGGCATTTTTCACATACCGATCGAACCAGGTCAGCATTTCGTAGACCTCCTGCTCATTCGATTCCATCGCGGTGTACCAGTGCGGCTCGTGCGGCAACATCACCAACCGCGTGGTGCCGCCCATACCGCGGATGGCCTGGAACAGCTTGGGCGACTGGATCGACTCCGTGCCGGGGTTGGCGTCGTCCATACCGTGCATCAACAGCAGCGGAGCTTTGATCTGGTCGGCATGAAAGAACGCCGACGCCTGCTCGTAGACCTTCGGTGCCTGCCATAGCGAGCGCCGCTCGTTCTGGAACCCGAATGGCGTGAGGCTCTTGTTGTAGCTACCGCTTGTGGCGACACCCGCACGGAACAGGTTGGTGTGTGCGAGCAGGTTGGCTGTCATCAGCGCGCCATGGCTGTGGCCCGTAACACCGATGCGGTTGCGGTCGACCACGCCAAGCTCCACCGCCTTGTCCACGGCAGCCTGCGCATCCATCACCAGCTGGTCGATATATGTGTCGTACGCCGTGCGCGGATCGCCTACGATCGGGAACGAAGCGTTATCGATAATGGCGTAGCCCGACAGCAGCAGCAGGCGATAGCCACGCAGTATGTCGAACTTCTGCTGGGATCCGCTGACCTGCCCGGCCTTGCTCGGATCGGCGTAATCGAGCGGATAAGCGTAGAGAACCGCCGGCAGGCGGGTACCTTCCTTGTAGCCCGGCGGGGTATACAGGGTGAAGGAGAGTTCGACGCCATCCTTGCGCTTGTACGTCACCAGGCGTTTGCCGATCCCGCGCACTTGCGGCGTCGGATCGGCGATGTGCGTGATGGCCTCGGCAGTCGATGCATAGGCAGCCTCACCGGGCTTGGCCCCGCTCACTGGCGCACCGACCGCATGCGCGAACAAATTGGGCGGCTCCGTCGGCGATTGCTGTGCCGTGATGAAGCGCTTGCCACCGTCGAGGACCGCAACGACCGACTCATAGTGATCGCCACCGCTTCGAAACAAACGCTCCGTACGCCCTGTCGACAGCGAATAGCGGTCAAGGAAAGGACGATCTCCCTGCGGCGTGCCGCCCGGGCCGGTGAGATAGGCGAAATCGCCATCCTGCCGCACGACGCTTGCACCATTGGGTAACCGACGCATCATCAACGAGCCGGGCTCGTTGTAGTTCTCGTCCATGGAATAGTCCCAGACCGTGCGTGCGGGCTTGGACGGATCGGCAACGTTCACACGGCTGACATGAATCCAGCGCTTGTTCGCGTCGAGTTCGTACATGAAGGGCTCGTCGCCATCGGCCAGCCAGCGCATCCCGCTGAAACGCTGCGCAGTGCGCGCGACTTCCTTTGGCTTGCCGCTGAATGGCGCGCTCCACATCATGACCTTGTCGCGATGCGGCACACTCACTTTCCAATCGCCCTGATCGAGCGCCTCCGGCCAGATCAGCGTGGCCGGTGCGTTGTCGCGCCATTCGAACTCGCGCGGTCCCACCGGCACACCATGCACGGGCACACGGTCGGCGACCGGTAGCGATGCAATAACGGTCGATTGCCCGCTACGCACGTCCAGCACCTGGACGTCCTGCGCGAAGCGCTCGTACGTGGTGACATACGAATAGGGCTTCTTCAGCGCCTCGACCAGCACATGTTCGCCGTCGGGTGCGCCATAAACGCCTGCGATGACGCCCGGCTTGCCTACAGGGCGAACCTGATCGCTGGCCGCATCGACAACCGCGAGTTGCGCAGTGGCGTAGTAGTCGAACAGCGCTTCGTCCTCCGGACTGGAAAGCGTGTCGCGGGCTTCATACGTGCTGCTTTCGCCTTTGCCTGCGATCGACTCTTTGATTTCCGGCCCGGCGGTGGCGCTATCGGCCTTCGGTGCCGGACCGAGGTTCGCGGGCACGAGCTTCACCAGCAGCGAATCGCTGGCATGCAGCCATTGCACCGCATCGTCCATCACCGGATTGAGCCACACACCCTCCACACGATGTGCCTTGCCGGTGAGCGCATCGCCTAACCACAATTCAGTGCGTGTGCCGGTGGTATTGGCGAAGGCGAAGCGACGGCCATCCGGCGACCACTGTGGCACACCAGGACAGGCATCGGCTGGCAACGCAACCGGCAACTGCTTATGGCTGACCACCTCTTCCACCGTGAAGCGCTTGAGGCAGGTGCGAATGCCATAGCCATTCGATGCATCGTGCCGACTGTGATTGGCCGGCTCGATGCGCAAGCCCGCCAGTTTGACGTAGGGCTCGGCGACACGCGCAATCGGTGGATACTGCGACTGCTCGACCAGCAGCATGCGTTCGCGGGTGGGGTCGAGCATGGGAATCGCAGGCAACGGCGCGTGCATCACACCGAGCAGCGGCTCCGGCGGTTTGTCGTAGCCGGCCAGCGCCAGTGCGGGCAGGCCGGCCAGCAGGCCGGCGGCGAGAAGATATCCTTTCGATACAGTGACGGACGGCATCTTGCGGTCTCCCTTTGGATATTCCGCCGACGTTACACCGCGTCCCTGGGGGGCTCTCCCCTGCCGTAAGTCATGCATGAGGTAAGGCAGGTCCGTTTTTTCGACTCGGGAAGCCCGGTCCGACCGCTGCCGCCTGCAGTTCCCATGCGCTGCGCGGACACGCAAGCTTGCCCGTCGTACTAACAGCGCGATGTCTCACCCCTTCACGTCACTGCCTCATCGGTGGGCGTAGAACAAAAAAAACAGGCTTCAAAAGTCCAGCGGGGTCGCGTTCGAGTCCGACAAGGAAGCGATAACCATTACTTCACAACGGGATGGCCGCTCTTGAAGATTAGACATCCCCGGCCAGCTCGTTCGTGGCGGAACTGACGCGTCGATTGCAAGGGCTGAGTTCGGCGCTGGCCTTACCGCTGACATGGATCGAACAGCGGCTTTCGGAATCGGGATCGAGTATCGAGCATCTGGTGCAACTGGAAGCACAGCAACAGGCGGCAGACCAGTTATCCATCGGCAACAGCATAAGCAGCTTGCGCTTACTCTCGGCGATGGATTGGCGGGAATTTGTCGAAGGCACCAGCTCGGTCGAAAAAATACTGCGCGAGGACCCTGCCGGAATCTATGCAACCATGGATTTCGACACACGCGACCACTATCGACATGTCGTCGAAGCCTTGACCAAATATAGCGATCGCACCGAAGCGGATGTCGCCCGCGCAGCTATCGAGCTTGCACACGAGCGGGACAAGCAAGGGCTTGCGCAGTCGCACGTCGCGACGTCTATGGCCTACCTCCCCATACCGGGCGCGGTGGCTGGAGTTGGTATACCGGCTCGGCTGGCTGGATGTACCGGCTGATCGTGGAATCGCTACTCGGCTTGAAACGGGAGGGCGAACGCCTGTACATCAGGCCTGTGCTGCCGTCGACGTGGTGTGCGTTCACGACGGATTATCGGTTTCGCGAAACCGATTATCACATTGCTGTCCAGCGGGACGACGGCCTTGAAACCGGCGAGCAGGTCAGCCTCGACGGCACGGCGCAGGTCGAGAAGGGTGTCGCCCTGGTCGACGACGGCAAGGAGCATCGAATCGAGGTCCGATACCGTCCTCGATTGCAGAACCCATCCAGAGCGGGCAGCGTTTCGTGATCGCGTCATCCACGCCCGGTCTTGACGCCGCCGTGCGGCCGTGTCCAGATTCGACAGGATCGACATTTCCCTTGGAGACACCATGAACCCCACCGTTCACCCGCTTGCGGGCCAATTCGTGCCGACCTCGCTCCGGGTGGATGTGCCCAAGCTGCTAGCCGCTTATACCGACTTGCAACCGGATGCCAGCGTGCAGGCGCAGCGCGTAGCGTTCGGTACGTCCGGGCATCGAGGCAGCTCGTTCGATCGCAGTTTCAACGAGTGGCATGTCCTGGCGATCGCTCAGGCGATCTGCGAGTACCGCAAGCGCGCGGGTATCGATGGTCCGCTGTACATCGGTTTCGATACGCATGCGCTGTCCATGCCGGCGTTCGAAAGTGCGCTGGAAGTTCTGGCAGCCAACGGCGTAGAGACGATGATCGCCAAAGGCGACGAGTTCACACCGACGCCGGCGATTTCTCACGCGATACTGGCGCACAACCGCGGCCGCACCGTTGGGCTGGCCGACGGCATTGTCATCACCCCCTCCCACAATCCACCCGATAGCGGCGGTTT
>NZ_DATCRY010000188.1:0-26061 GCF_036568765.1 Dyella sp.
CTGCTGGGCGGTCCGCGCTTGCGCCGCACCATGAACTGCTTCTTCGATGGACTTGGCGCGCCTGAACGCAAAGTCTTGCATGACTGTTCTCCCTCAGCCCTGACGGACTTGTTTGATGGCGGCCAGAATGTTCGCGTAGGCGCCACAGCGGCAAATGTTGCCGCTCATGGCCTCGCGGATATCGGCGTCTTGCGGTCCCCAGGGTTCTTGCAGCATGGCCGTCGCCGACATGATCTGGCCCGATGTGCAATAGCCGCACTGGTAGCCATCGTGGTCGACAAAGGCTTGTTGCATCGGGTGCAGATGACCGGGCTGACCAAGACCTTCGATCGTGGTGATCTCATCGCCGTCATGCATGACAGCCAGGCTCAGGCAGGCGTTCACTCGTTTGCCGTTGACATGTACGGTGCATGCACCGCATTGACCGTGGTCGCACCCCTTCTTGGTTCCGGTCAGCATCAGATGGTCGCGCAAAGCATCGAGCAAGGTCGTGCGGTTGTCGACGCGTAAGGTCTGCGACTTGCCATTGACCTTCAGTTGAACTTCGCTCAGTCCGTCATCCGCCAGCGCATGCGCTGCTGCGGCAGCGGCCGCCTGTGCAGCGAACGGCCATCCCATGCCAGAGGCTACGCCGGTCATACCGACGACCTGCAGAAAACCTCGCCGGCTCAACGGCAGAAAGACGGGCGAGGGCGTTGCGTGAGGGCCTTTGTCGCGGGACATGGGCTAACTCCTGGCTGGCGTATTGCGCAAACCTAGTGCAGGAGCAATCAAGGCAGAGTGAGCGCTTCGTTGTCTCGCTGGCGCGCGTGTCGATCGGCATGCGCCAATCGGCGCGATCGGAGCGGACCGTCGACTAGGCGGGCTGTCGCGCGATGTCGCGCAGCGCTGTCAGAATGGCTGGCAGATCGCAAAATTTCGCCGCGCGGCGATCGGCGTCATGCCCGGCCGAAGGGGCGCTGTAACCCCATTCGGCAAAGATGCAGGGGATGCCCAGCGCCGCAGCAGCTTCCACGTCCGCTCGGTTGTCACCGATCATGACCGCGCGGTCGTTTACAAACCCTGCTTGCCGCAATGTTTCTTCCAAGTGGCGCGGGTCGGGTTTTTGCGCGCTGACGGCATCGCCGCCACAGACCGCGACGAAATAGCGCCGGATGCCAAGGGTATCCAACATCGATTCGGCAGCGACCTGCGCCTTATTGGTGCAAACGGCCATGTGCCACCCCGCGTCTGCCAACTCGCGCAACACTCCCTCGACATCGGGATAGAGCATGGAATCGACGACAGGCTCGGCGGTATAGCGAGCGACAAACAACGCAATTTCGTCGCTTGTGACGGTGGCATTGCGCGCGGCGAAGGCACGCTGGATAAATCGACGCAGGCCATCGCCGAGATAGCCTCGTGCTTCGTCCAGGCTCAAAGGCGGCAGGCCGCGAGCTTGCAACAGACGGCCACCTTCGGCAGCGATGTCGATAACCGAGTCGACAAGCGTGCCGTCCAGATCGAATAGCACAATGGGCGAGCGTCGAAGCGCCGGCGCCTTTTCAGGGGCGTCGGCGCCTGGGGCGGAACCGGAGGAATCGGTCATGCGTGCAACGGCAGGTGGGGTATCAACCGTTACTATGGACCCGTGTGGTCTCGAACAGGAACCACATGCGACGTTCCGCCTCATCGATCCAGTTCTCGATCAGACTCGCCGTGGCCACATCATGATATTCATCGCAAAGGTCATGCGCGCCACGCAGGTGTCCGATCAGCGTTTTGTTGTCCTCCCGCAGCTCGGCCAGCATATCCTGCGGTGCTACGTATTCGGCATCGTTGTTCGATAGGCGGGTGAGCTTGGCCGCCTGGCCGATCGAGGTCAGGGTGCGGCCGCCGACCTTGCGCACGCGCTCGGCGATGTCGTCGGTAATGGCGAACAACTGGTCCGCCTGTTCGTCCAGCAGCAGGTGATAGTCGCGGAAGTGCGGGCCGCTCATGTGCCAATGGAAGTTCTTGGTCTTCAGGTAGAGGGCGAACACGTCGGCAAGCACCGCATTGAGCGCGCCGCTCAGGTCACGGGTAGCCTTGGGCGAGAGATCGGTCGGCGTGGCCAGTGGCGCGTTGCGACGTTTCTGCAGTTGCTGCTCGCGTTTCGCATCGGACTTGCTCATGGTCGGCTCCTGTGGATGGAATGGACCTGCACAAGGTACCACTGGCGCATGGCGAAATCGCGCCCCGGATCGACGTGGCGCGATGCCCGCGGGCGCGGCAGATTGACGCCGTGGCGATGCCGGTCATGATCTGCTGCCGGAGAGTAAAGAATGGACGTGCCGATATGCGAAAGACGGCTTTGATCACCGGCGGTGCCCAGGGTATCGGCCTGGGTATCGTCGATTATCTGGTGCAACGGGGCTGGCTGATCGGGGCTCTCGACCTGGACACCGAGGCAGTGGATGAATTGGGGGCTCGGCATGGGTCGGATTCGGTGCTGGCCCTGGGGGCGGATGTCGCCGACGAAGAAGGGGTGGCGCAAGCTTTTCAGCAGTTCGATAGCTGGCAGCGAGGGCTGGGCGAGCCTGCCGGATTAGACCTGCTGGTCAACAATGCCGGTGTTGCCAACCCGCACAGCGGTCCGATCGAATCGCTGACGTTGGATCGCTGGCGCCGATGGCAGGACGGTCACGTGACAGGGGCCTTCCTATGCGCACGGTCGGCGGTGCCGCGATTGCGCGAACGCAAGGGCAGCATCGTTAATATCGCGTCAACGCGGGCGGTGCAATCGGAGCCGCACTGCGAAGCCTATGCTGCGGCCAAGGGGGCTTTGCTGGCCTTTACACATGCGCTGGCGATCAGTCTGGGACCGGATATCCGCGCCAATGTCGTGTTGCCAGGCTGGATCGAGACCGGCCCGTGGAAAAAGGCCTCGCAGCGTAGCGAGCCTCATCACCGTGACATCGATAAAAGCCAACATCCGGTCGGACGGATAGGCGAGCCTGCCGACATCGCTGCAGCTGTGTTGTACCTTGCGGAAGCAGGATTTGTCACAGGACAACAGTTCGCAGTGGATGGGGGAATGACGCGGAAGATGATCTACGCCGAATGAGTCATGCGCGCGTCTGAGACCTGTCGGCACAGACGCGCATGACGCAACAGGCAGCGTTCGGCGAGCGGATCAGTGGTTGCGCGGCGCTTCGTAATGCTGGCCCGGCTCCAGGGGTTTGGCATAAGGCCCATTCCAGTCTTGATCGAAGATGTGCGTCAATGTGCGCGCCGGGCCTTCGCCTTGTACGAATACCGAGGCATCGACCGTATTGTTGAAATAACTCCATTCCCAATTGCCGGTGCCGATGTAAATGCTACGTTCGTCCGCCACGGCATATTTGGCGTGCTCCACGCGCGCATACGGGATAAAGCCCTGCGGCGAAGGCGGAAGCTGGGTGAACTTGACGGCAATATTAGGCAGTACCGCCAGGCTCTTCAGATAGGATTGCATCGGTTCACGTAGTGCCCAGTCGGCGACAATGATCTGCACCTTGACTCCACGGGCGGCAGCTTGGCGCAGGGCCGTGTCGATATCCGACCACCAGCCTTTCGGGCCGTATTGGCGAATCGCCGAGAGGGTCATCACCTGGACACGCAGGTCGTGCCGACTCGCCTGGATCATCTGCACCAGAGCGGGCTGCTCCGCGGTCAACGCATAGGGCGTCAATTCCGGAGGGCTGAAGGCGGGAAACGCACTTAATAGCTCCTGGTTATCGCCACGGAGAATAACCGGGTCGGCGGCAGAGGCGGGCGCAAAAGGCAGAGGTGCCATGGCCAGCGCGGTCAGCTTGGGCAGGTTCGGTGTCTCGGCAGCTTGCCAATCGAGCTCGAACGCCGCGTCGAAGGTCTGCGCAAAGCGCGCATTATCGACGCGAGCACCGATCTCGTGGATTTGACTGAGCGCGCGCCAGTCCCAGTTCTGGCTGCCGACGAAGACATCGTGTCGATCGACGACCATGTACTTCGCATGCAGTACGCCGCCAGTCAGCGCCTCCATGGGTAGTTCACGCACAGTGATGCCATCGATCTGACGTAGCCGGGCCACGCTGTCGGCGTTCTCCTTGAGAAAGCTTTGGTCGACCAGGATGCGTAGTTTGACGCCGGATTTGGCTTTTGCGGCCAAAGCGTCGATCACGGGAGCCAATGGGCTCCCCGGCTTGTCGGAGATATAAAACGCTGCAATGTCGATGCTCTGTTTAGCCCCTGCGATCATTTGCAACCACACGGGTTGCGCGCGAGGGACGCCGGCCTCGCCATAGACGCTGGCTTCCGGAACGCTTTCGACAATCTGGAACTCGGGCGCCGCTGGCGCTTGGCGGGCTTGCGGGGCGCCGGCGAACGCCAGGGTAAGAACGGCCAGTGCGGCTGGCTGGAGTCGAGGATGCTTAAAGATATGTGCGGTCATGATCTGGCCCTGTTTGTCATTGTTATAACATAACAATGGCTCTGCCATGCGTCAGGCGTATGACGGTCCGCGGGCCACAGTAATTCGTGACGCGAGTCCTGGCGTCACGCATACCCCAGGCTTCGTCACGGAACACGATTCAAAGCCATTTCCGCGTATTTCGTTACGACGAACGAGACTTTTTTGCTTGTATTTAGTGACGCATCACTATAATATTTCGTTCGAGCTTTCGAGGAGACAGTTGGCCATGCGTGACGCAAAAGATCCCGGCACGATCGAGATGCGTTTTCCTTCCAGAGTGGGGAGGCCATCGTTGTTCGGTCGGCCGTTGACAGCGGCCGAAAGGGCGCGCCGCTACCGGGCTCGTAAAGCGGAGCGCATGCGCGCCGCCAGACGCGCCCCGGCACGGGCGACAGAGGTGGGGTTGCTCGATGAATTGCGCAGTTGCATGGCGGTTGGTCAGGCCTACGGCGTGCATCGAATCCTGCGCGAGATCGGTGCACGCTATCCGATCGGATAGGCCACGTTGCGGACTATGGCTGCGGGTGGCTTCGCCCTATGCTCCAGGCACCATGGGTTTACGTAAGGGAGGCGGTAGCCATGAAGTACGGCAACTGGGTCATGGTTGGCACGCCTCAGCCCGCTGCACCGGCGCGACTGTTTTGCTTTCCTTATGCAGGGGCGGGAGCTTCGGTCTTTCGTGACTGGCAGTCCCGGTTTCATGGCCGTGTCGAGGTAGTCGGCATCCAGTTGCCGGGCCGGGAGAGCCGGTTTTCCGAGCCTCGCTGCAATCGGTTGGTCGAGTTGATGCCCGTTTTATCCCGGGTCGTCTCCGATATGGCCGACAGGCCGTTCTATTTTTTCGGCCACAGCATGGGCGCGCTGATTGCCTTCGAGCTGGCGCGGGCTCTGCGGGAGCGTGGGCTGCCGCAGCCCTTTCACGTGGTGGTCTCGGGGATGCGCGCGCCGCAATGGCCGCGGCGTGAAAAAATCCATCACAAGATGAACGATGCGGATCTATTGCAGGCCGTCGCAGCCTATAACGGTACGCCACGAGAGGTATTGGAACATCCCGAGCTTATGCAGCTGTTGCTTCCGCTGATGCGCGACGATTTCGCAATCCTCGAGACGTACGAGTACACGCAGGGCGCGCCGTTGAATTATCCGCTGACCGCATTGGGTGCCCGTGACGATCCGAATGTGCCGCCTGAGGCGCTGGCTGCCTGGGTGGAGCAGGCTGGGAGCGGGTTCGAGGAGCGACTGTTTAGCGGCGATCACTTTTTCATTCATCCTCATAAGCAGGCCATTATCGATCTGCTCGTCCAGGTGATGACCCGCGGCTTGTTCCCGGAAAGGGTCGATGTATAGCTCAGTGGTTTCGTCAAGCTGAAAGTGACATAAGTAGGCTGGACAATACCTCGTGAAGGGTGCTTAAGATGGCGGACATCTCCTCTTTCGCCGCGGGGTTTTCCATGATCGCCAAATCAATCGCTTTCACCATGGCGCTGGCATTTTTCGCCGCTCCGCTCGCCCATGCCGCGACGAACGAAGAGAAGGCGGTGCTCACACCGATTCAAGCATTGTTCGATGGCATGGCCAAATACGATCGCGATGCCATGCTGGCTGCAGTGCAGCCGGAAGGAAGCGTGGCTTTGCTGCGCAACGGCAAGATGGTGCGCATGACCTTGGGCGACTTCGCTAATCACATCAAGCCGGGCAAGGACAAGATCCAGGAGCGCATCCACGACCCATTGATCAAGATCGATGGCGATATCGCCATGGTCTGGGCACCCTATGAATTCCTGATCAACGGCGAAGTAAAGCACTGCGGCACCGATGTCGTGAACCTTGTGCGGCAAGATGGCCGCTGGGTCATTTCGGGTATTGCAGACAACAGCCGGTCGATCTGCCCGGCTGGCTAACCCTGTTGCATGCAAGGCAGGCCTCTCCGCTCCGTTATCGTGGTGGCCTACGATCCGTCGTGGCCACAGGTCTTCGAGCATTTGAGAGTGCCCATCTGGCAAGCTGTACAGGGCTTTGCGCACGCCGTAGTGCATGTGGGCAGTACATCGGTGCCAGGACTGATCGCCAAACCCATTATCGATCTGGACATCATTGTTCCCTCGCGCACGAGTATGTCGGTCGTTATCGACAAGCTGGCAGAGATTGGTTATCGGCATTGCGGCAATCTCGGCATCGTAGATCGGGAGGCATTCGAAAGCCCTCCCGGGCTGCCGTCGCATCATCTTTATGCTTGCATCGAAGGGTGTTTCGCTCTCGAGAACCATCTGGCTGTTCGGGACTATCTGCGAAATCATCCGTCCGCGGTTGCTTCGTATGGCGCACTCAAGAGGCAGTTGGCCGAAAGGTTTGCGACCGACCCCCAGGCTTATAGCGAAGGCAAGTCCGATTTTCTTCTGAGCATCCTCGATCAAGCGGGTTGCTCGAACGGGATGTTGCACGCAGTTCGTGCAGCGAATGAAAAGGCCCCGAGTTCCTGACAACGGTCTCCGCCATGGTTGCGGATAGGAAAATTTCCTATTCCTGCTTGTTGCGCATGCGATATTAAAACAGCCGATTTGGCGCTTTTTTCTTCGGATAAAATACGAACTTAAAGCGCTAGAAAATATGGCCTATCAGCAAATGCACGCCAGCACACACTTCTATTACTTTCGACCAATGGGATTGCTTTGGGGTGCCGCGCATACTTTTTCAGTGCGCCGCCCCATCCCAAGTGTTGCGGGATAAATATCGTCGGGCGGCTGGTGGCTAGAGCTCCTAGGGAGAAGGGACGATGCCGGCCATGTTGGGGCAATCCAAGGCATTTCAGCAGATGCGTGAGCAACTGCAACGTTACGCCGCCTGCGATGTGCAAGTGCTGATCGAGGGTGAGACCGGTACCGGCAAGGAGCTCGCCGCGCGCGAAATCCATTATGCAAGCGCGCGTCGCGATCGGCCGTTTGTGCCAGTAAATTGCGGTGCGCTACCGGACAATCTGATAGAAAACGAGTTGTTCGGACATGAACGAGGCGCCTATACCGATGCCAAGAGTGCGCAGCCGGGGCTGATCGATCACGCACGCGGCGGCACCTTGTTTCTGGACGAGGTGGATTCGCTTTCCAGCAAAGCACAGGTGACCTTGCTGCGATTCCTGGAGAACAACGAATACCGCCCCGTGGGCGGCGTTGCGCGCGTGTCGAATGCCCGTGTCGTGGCCGCCACCAATAGCTGCCTGGATGCCAGGGTCGAAGAAGGCCTGTTCCGGCGCGATCTGCAGTATCGGCTCAATGCACTTCATGTTCGGCTTCCGTCATTGCGCGAACGCCACGGTGACGTGTCGATACTGGCCATCCATTTTCTCGCACAGGTCGGTCAACGGCTAAATCGTCCTGCCAAGCGGTGGGCCGACGATGCGCTGCGCATGCTCGATACCCATACCTGGCCGGGAAATGTGCGGGAGCTGGAGAATGTCGTGCTTCGGGCTTACCTGGCGGCAGAAGACGAGATTATCGACGCGGCCCATCTCAGCGGCCTGATTATCCCGATCTCCGTCGCCGTGCTTTCTACGCCGCAGGATGCCATGTTCGATGACGGCGACTTGCACTATGTCTCGGCGAAGCAAAGCGCCATGTGCGCATTCGAGCGCACCTATCTGCTTGGCTTGATGAAACGTACCAGCGGGAACATTACCGCTGCCGCACGGCTCTCAGGCACCGAACGGCGTCAGTTGGGCAAGCTGCTGAAGAAGCATGGCATCGCCACCGAGGCGTTTCGCTAGCACTGCAGCGTGGCTGGAGCGGGTGCGCATTGACCCGCTCGCCAGCGGTTACCGGGTCAAAATGCACCCAGTGCGGTGAGGGCGAGGCAGATAAGTCGCCTATATCAAGCTCTTTTTTTGTATATCCGCGTTGGCATGGCAATTGCCTGATACGTCGGCGACGTGGAGGTGACACATGAGTCCTCGGCAAAGCCGCGATGAAACCGGGAAGAGCGAAGTGGAGCATGCGGTGCTGGCGTATCTGGCGCAGCACCCGGATGCCGCCGATACGCTCGACGGGATCGTCAATTGGTGGTTGCCGCAACAGCGCTATGAGATCGAACGTCGACGCATCGAGAAGGTACTGGTCTCCCTGGTCGAGCGCGGACAGCTTCGGCGCGATCGCCTTCCCGGAGGCGCCGTGTTGTACGCGCTGAATCGCTCCGATCCACCGGCCCTGCACTGACCGACGCATTTCGCCATTACTGAGGAAAAAGCCATGCCAGCTACCCTGAGCTATCCCGGCGTTTATATCGAAGAGATCTCCAGCGGCGTCCGTACTATCACCGGTGTGGCGACGTCGATTACGGCGTTTGTCGGTCGCGCGGCCAAAGGACCTACCGACGCGGACGCCGACGGCCCGGTGATCGTCAATAGCTACGGCGACTACGAGCGCAATTTCGGTATGCTGGATCCAGCGTACCCGATGGGCTACGCAGTGCGTGATTTTTACCTCAATGGCGGTGCGCAGGCCGTGATCGTGCGCCTGTATAAGGGCGACGCCACCAAGGCCAAGGCGAAGCTGGCCATCAACAATCTGCCGTTGGAGGCTGCCTCGGCCGGTACCTGGGGCAATCAGCTTCGCGTGCGCGTCGATACGCATGTATCGGCCGATGTCGCGACGCTGTATGGGCTGGCCGCCACTGACCTGTTCAATATCACCGTGCGCGACATGACCAGTGGGACGCAGGAGACCTTTCTCAACGTCAGCGTGAAAGAGAGTCCCCGTCGCGTCGATCGCGTCCTCAAGGCGAGTTCTTCCCTCGTTCGGGTGTCCAGCAGTCTGACTTTGCCGGGTACCGCATTGCCCGCGGCGATGTCCGATACGGTACCGGCTGGCAAGACGGTTTGGGATCAGGACACGACATCCATCGGGGTGTCCGCCTCGGCAGACGATAGCGCCGCTCTCGACGACGCTACCTATAACGGCGATCCGGATGCCAAGACCGGCATGTATGCGCTCAAGAAAGTGGATCTGTTCAATCTGTTGTGCATTCCGGCGGACATGCGCGGCGGCGATACCAGTAACGCTGTGTACCAGGCCGCCATGGCGTTCTGCGTGGAGCGACGGGCCTTGCTGATCGTCGATGCGCCGGCCGCATGGACCAGCGCGGGTGCGATCACTCAATCGAACAACGCTGCGCTGACCGCATTGGGCTTGAACGGCACTGCCGCGCGCAACGCGGCGCTGTTCTTCCCCCGTGTGATCGAGTCGGACCCTGCCCGGCAGGGGCAACTGGATACCTTCGTGCCATGCGGCATCGTCGCCGGCATCATGGCGCGCACCGATACCCAGCGCGGGGTATGGAAGGCTCCGGCTGGGCTGGATGCCGCGCTCAACGGTGTCCAGGGCCTCAGCACGGTGCTTACCGACAGCGAGAACGGCATGCTCAACCCGCTTGGCGTGAACTGCCTGCGTAGTTTCCCCTTGAGCGGTCCGGTGATCTGGGGCTCTCGTACATTGCGTGGCGCCGATCTGCTTGCCGACGACTACAAATACGTGCCGGTGCGGCGCCTGGCGCTGTACATCGAGGAAAGCCTGTTCCGCGGCACGCAATGGGTGGTATTCGAGCCCAACGATGAGCCGCTGTGGGCGCAGATTCGCCTGAACGTCGGCGCCTTCATGCAGAACCTGTTTCGCCAGGGCGCGTTCCAGGGCAAGTCGCCCACGGATGCCTATTTCGTCAAATGCGACGGTGAAACCACCACGCAGAACGACATCAATCTGGGCATCGTCAATATCGTGGTCGGCTTCGCTCCGCTGAAGCCCGCCGAGTTCGTGGTCATCCAGCTGCAGCAGATGGCCGGCCAGATTCAGACCTGAGGACAAACACCATGGCTCAGTTCAGCGTCAATGCTCAGCGCTTCGATCCTTACAAGAATTTCAAGTTTCGTTTGAAATGGGACGGCCGCTATGTCGCAGGCATCAGCAAGGTGTCCGGTCTCAAGCGCACCACCGAGGTGGTCAAGCACCGCGAGGGTGGCGATCCCAGCAGCAGCCGCAAGTCGCCCGGTCGCAGCGAATACGAGGCGATCACCATCGAGCGCGGAGTCACGCATGACCTGGAGTTCGAGAAGTGGGCGAACAAGGTCTGGCACTTCGGTGCCGGCCTTGGGGCGGAAGTGTCGCTCAAGGATTTCCGCAAAGACCTGATTCTGGAAGTCTACAACGAGGCCGGCCAGCTCGCGCTCGCGTACCGGCTGTACCGTTGCTGGGTTTCGGAATACCAGGCTATGCCGGATCTGGATGCCAACGCCAATGCGGTCGCCATTCAGCACCTGAAACTGGAGAACGAAGGTTGGGAGCGCGATACCAGCGTGCAGGAGCCGACCGAACCCAGCTTTACGGTGCCGGCAGGCTGATCCCGTGCGTACGCCGACCGCCGCCGAATTGATGCAGGCCTGGGAGCGCGGCAGCGAGGCATCCGCTGCCGCACGCAGCCTGCATCTGCTTTCCGCCAGTTGCGACGAGCTCGATGGCGAGGCTTTGCTGCATCTGCCACTAGGGCGCCACGATGCCTTGCTCTTGCAGATGCATACACGCTTGTTCGGTCGTCGTCTCGACAGCGTGGCGGCATGTCCGGCTTGCGGGGCGCCGGTCGAAGCCGAGTTCGATGCGCAGGCGTTGCGACTGGAAGAGCACGAAGCTCAGGATGGTCTGTCGGCCGCGTTGGAGCTGCATTCGTCGGCACACGATGTGCGCGTACGCTTTCGCTTGGCCAATGGCGGCGACTTGATAGCGCTTCAGACTTGCACGGACGTCGCCCAAGCGCGTCGCCTGCTCATCGAACGTTGCGTCATCGATATTGACGGCATCGACGCCGGCGCTTCGGCGATGCCCGAGTCGCTACAGGCCGAACTTGCCCAGGCTATGGCCGAAGCCGATCCACAGGCCGATCTGCAGCTGGCTTTCCGTTGCCCCGATTGCGCGCACGACTGGCAACCCACGTTCGATATCGCACAGTTTCTTTGGCAGGAACTCCATGCCTGGGCGCTACGAATGCTGCGCGATATCGACACACTGGCCCGTCATTACCACTGGAGTGAAGCGGACATCCTGGCGATGACTCCGCGGCGCCGGCAAGCCTATCTGGAGCAATGCGCGTCGTGAGCGATTTCCTCGACCGTCTGGCAACGCGGGCCATCGGTGGCGGCTCGATCCTGTCACCGCGCCTTCCGTCGTTTTTCGAGCCAGTGGCCAACGCGAGCGGTACGGCCATCGTGGAGGCGCCGACCCAGATGGCATCGGCGCCGAAGACGCGTGTGGGGGATGATGAGCCATTACACCCCCATCGGCCCGTGGAAAAGCGCGTATCGGCAGATACGTCGACGCGGCCGCCGCCAGTTTCGGCTGTGCAAGCCGAAGCGGTGCTCGCGAGAAGCGAACGAGTCGAGATTGCAAACCCCGAGGTGTCGGCAGCTATCGGCAACAAGCGCGAGGCGCGAGGTGCGCTCGAGGCACCCCCGCTCCCGTCGGTCGGCACACAGGTATCCCGTGACGCCGACATGACCGTGCGCGAACGGCACATCGTTCACGAACAAGAGATCGTTCGTTCGGTGCGCGAAGAGCAGCTCGGCACGTTGTTGCCTCCCCGTGCCCCCATATTCGCCACGACGGAGGATGCTTCGCCGCCGGCTGCTTCGGGCCAGCGGCCAGCGGCAACGCGTACAGCCGAGCGGCCGCAGGCGCCTGGCGAGCCTGTAGTGCATGTGAGTATCGGTCGACTGGAAGTACGTGCGATAGCCTCGGCAAGCACTGCCGCGCCGAGGCGCCAGGAAAGCCCGCGGTCCGGCAGCATGGACGACTATCTTCGCCAACGGGATGGGCAAGGCTCATGAGCAATGTCCTTGCCATCGCCGCAACGACTCGTACACTGCGCAATCTGCTGCTCGCACGCATGCCGGTGCTCGATACGGATCTGAACGATCTGGAGGTCACCCTTCAGCCACCGGATGTCGCTCGCAAAGGCATCAGCAAGGCGCAGCTCAACCTGTTTCTCTATCAGGTCGTCTACAACGCCGGTTGGCGCAATATGGATATGCCGGGTCGCGTGCGTCCCGGCGAAACGGCGCAACCGGCGCTGGCGCTTAATCTGCATTATCTGATTACCGCCTGGGGACGCGGCGACAGCGATATCGATGCTGTCAGCCACCGCGTGCTTGCTGCGGCGATGAGTACCTTGCATGACCGTCCTGTGCTTGACGGTGACGACATCCGTAATGCTCTCCCCGACAACGATCTGGCCGATCAGATCGAACGCGTTCGCCTGACGCCCTTGCCACAGAACGTGGAAGAGATCTCCAAGCTGTGGACAGCGTTTCAGACCAATTATCGGGTGTCTTCGGCGTACGAGGCTACGGTGGTGTTGATCGACAGCCAGGCGCCATCGCGGGCGGCCTTGCCGGTATTGCGACGGGGCTCGCAGGATCGTGGCGTTATCAGCATGGCTTCGACCGCGCCGTCGCTGAGCAAAGTGGCCCTGCCTCATGCTCGCGCAGCTGCGCGTCTTGGCGATGACATCGTTCTGAGTGGCAGTCAGCTTGCCGTTGCACATGTCAAGGCGCGGTTTACCAGTCTGCGCCTGGATGCCCCGGTCGATATCGTTCCTGTCGCGGGCCCGGCACAGGGGACGCTGCAGGTTCATCTGGCCGATAGTGCGGAAGATGCGCAGGCTCCGTCGCGCTGGGCGCCAGGCATATATACCGTGTCTTTGCTCGTCCAACAGCCAGGATTGCCCGTACTGCTGAGCAATGAGTTGCCGTTGGCGTTGGCACCCGTCATTACGGTCAGCCCGCTCGCGGCAGCAGCGGGTACAGTCAATCTGAACTTGACTTGCCTGCCACGCATCCGCGACGGGCAGCGGGTCTTCCTGGTATTCGGCGATCAACTGGTGGCCCCGCAGAGCACAAACAATCCCGCCGATCCGCAGCAGCCTACCGCGTTGGCGTTCCAGGTGCCCGGTGTTGTGGCCGGCACGTATACGGTGCGTCTGCGGGTGGATGGCGCCGACAGTATTCCGGTCGATTTCAGCGGCGCTGTGCCCACCTTTGATGCCAATCAGCAGGTGATCGTGTCATGAGCGACTATGCTCAATGGCTGGCTGCAAACGATCAGTACCTGGCCAATGCGCTGGCCGATCTGCGTGCGCGGTTGCAGCGCGCCGCAGGGCAGGGTGGATCGCAAAGCGGTTCTGTGCGGGCAGCATCCGCGACACAGGTGCCAACCGCGCCGGTGACGATCGCTCCCGTGACGAAGTCGACGCCATGGCTCGCCCGGGTCTTTGGCGAACATGCCGCTCCCGTTACAACGTCCGAGACGGCCATGCCTCCCGCCTCGAATGAGCCGCCCATACGAGGTGGCGACCAGCCGCAAGCGCCTGCGCCTGCCGATTACGCTCCGATCGCTGCGGCGTCGACTTTCGTTCCGGCGTTGCAATTGCTTGCACAGCGGCTGGGCTTGTCCGATTTCGAGCGTAATCTGCTCTTGCTTTGCATCGGCATGGAACTGGATACGCGCATGCCTGCGCTCTGCGCGCAGGCACAGCACGATCCTGCCAAGCCCTGGCCCACCTTCGCGCTGGCTTTTGCGGTGCTGGAGAATCCCAGTTGGGACGCGCTCTCTCCCGAACGGCCATTGCGCTACTGGCGCTTGCTGGATATTCACCAGCCTGGCCCGCAACCCCTGATCGGCGCCGCGCTAAGCGCCGACGAACGCATCGTCAATTTTGCCAAAGGCTTGAATTATCTCGATGATCGCTTGACGCCCGTGCTTTCGCCGTTGAATGCGTCGAGTTTGCCGGCCTCGCAGCAAGCCATGGCCGATCGATTGCTCGACCATTTGCATCATGCCCCCGCGAACGAGCCGTTGCCTGCGGTACAGTTGGTCGGTGCCGATGGTATCAGCAAACAGGCCATTGCCCAGGCAGTGGCGGCCGACTTCGGTGCGCAAGCATTTCGCCTGCCGGCTCAACTTCTGCCGCCGGGTCTTTCCGAACAAGAAACGCTGCTGCGCCTCTGGCGGCGCGAAAGCTTGCTGATGCCCATAGCCCTCTATGTCGATGCAGCATCCATCGATGCGGGTGACGCCTCTGCCGGCCCCGTCAAGCGCTTTCTTTCTCGCGTGGGCGGCCTGGTTTTCCTCGACACGCGCGAGACGTGGAACGATGGCACCGCACACGCGATCAGCGTAGATATCGCCAAGCCTACCGCCATCGAGCAGCGCAGCCTTTGGCAGAGCGTACTGGGCGATGGTGCGGAGCATTACGCGCGACAACTTGCGGGACACTTCGATTTCAACGCGAGCAAGATCGAGCAGGTTGCACAGACCGCACTCGCCTCGGCCGAGCAACGCGTCGATACGCTGGGGACAACGTTATGGCATGGCGCGCTCGCGCGCACACGGCCGTCGCTCGACCAGCTTGCACAGCGGATAGAGCCCAAAGCTTCCTGGGACGACCTGAAGCTTCCGGTCACAGAAAAAGCATTGCTGCGTCAGATTGCCGATCAGGTCGCACAGCGTGGCACCGTCTATGACGACTGGGGTTTTCGCGAGCGGATGAATCGTGGCTTGTCGATCAGTGCACTCTTTGCGGGCGAAAGCGGCACCGGAAAAACCATGGCCGCCGAAGTCATTGCCAGCGAGTTGGGGCTGTCGCTCTATCGCATCGATCTATCGGCGGTGATCGATAAATACATCGGCGAGACCGAAAAGAACCTGCGCAAGCTGTTCGATGCCGCCGAAGAAGGCGGAGCGATCCTTTTCTTCGACGAGGCCGATGCGCTCTTCGGTCACCGCAGCGAAGTCAAGGACAGTCACGACCGCTATGCCAATATTGAAGTGAATTATCTGCTCCAGCGTCTGGAGTCGTTTCATGGATTGGCCATCCTGGCGACGAATATGAAGAGCGCGCTGGATAGTGCATTTCTCAGGCGCCTGCGGTTTGTCGTGAATTTTCCGTTCCCGGGTGTCATGGAGCGCAAGGCGATGTGGGCCTCGGTGTTTCCCTCCAAGGCCGCCACGACCACCCTTGATATCGATCGGCTGGCCCGGCTTGCGCTGAGCGGCGGCAGCATTCACGGCATTGCCTTGAATGCAGCTTTCCTCGCCGCGAAGGCCGGTACGCCGATCAGCATGCCGCTGTTGCTGGATGCAGCGCGCGCCGAGTTTCGCAAGCTCGACAAGCCGGTCAATGAGGCGGATTTCCGCTGGCTGGAAAGTGCAGGGGGCCAGGCATGAGCATCGAGTTGCATATCGAGCGGCTGGTGTTGGACGAAGCTCTGCTTGGCGGTGAGCGCGCTGTGGCGGTCCGTCAGGCGATCGAGCGCGAACTCAGCTTGCGCTTGACCCGGCCAGGGGTTTGCGACGCGTTGCGCGGTATCGGCAGGACGACAGCCTTGCCAGCCGTCACCTTGCCGGCGGCCGATCATGCCGGTGAGCGCCTGGCTTCGCGCGTGGCCCGCGCGGTGCAACAAGGGCTCGGCGTATCTACGAGCGACGGAGCCTGTCGAACGGGAAGGCTGAGCGGGGGCGGCCATGGCTGATCTGGCCGCAACGCGTGCAGCGCCTTCGGCACAGCCCAGTTCATCCGCGGGGCTGCGATTACAGCGTAAGTGCGCCTGTGGCAGCCATGCTGCCGAAGGCGGTGAATGCGAAAGCTGCAAGAAACGCGTGCAACGCAAGGGCCATACAGGCGCGGGTGCCAGCGGTGTGCCGTCGATCGTGCATGGCGTACTGGGCACTCCCGGTCGACCGCTGGATGCCTCGGTGCGACGCTGGATGGAGCCGCGATTCGGCCACGACTTCAGCGGCGTGCGTGTGCATACCGACAGCCAGGCTGCGGAGTCCGCGCGCTCCATCGGTGCATTGGCTTATGCAGTAGGCCAGCACGTCGTATTCGACCATCGACAATATGCGCCGGATACACCGGCCGGCCGGCACCTTCTGGCTCATGAATTGGCACATACGATTCAGGATCCCGGCAGCGGTTCGTTACATCCGTCGCTCGAACTAGGCAATCCAAGCGATGCGAATGAACTGGCTGCCGATCGCGCGGCCGATGCGGTCACTCGAGGTGAAAAGGTGACCGTGGCACCGATCGGTGGCGGTGTTATCCGTCGCCAGGTACGAGAGTGCAAGGCCAGCGATGGCCAGAATCCGAGCGAACGCCTCGTAAGCTGCCCGGGCGACGGCGACTACCGTGTCACCTTGTCATTGTCGGACAAGCCGGCGCGGCCGGAAACGCGTGCCACCGTCAATCCCGGATGGAACAGTACGCAGATCTGGCTGAATATCGGTGTATGTCGTGGTGGCACCCAGGTCACGATCAAGCCAATCATCGACCTGCCCAAGGCGCTGGGCGAAGCAGTAGCAAACGCAGTGGCTGGCTCCCCGTTGCTCAAGGGCGTCAGCATCTCCCCCGGGTTGACCTTCACCATCGTGCAGAACGGTAGCTACACGTTTACCGTGGGGCCGACCGTCAAGCTGGACCAGCAAGGCGTCGGCGGAGTCGGAGGCAGCGCAGAGCTGAAGACCAAAGACGTCGATGTCAAGGCCGACGTCACCTATGATCCGCGCAGCAAGGGCGGATTCCTGAATTTCACCTTTAGTGGAGGTTCGGCCCAACCTAAGGTGGATTGTCACGACAAAGGCGGTCAATACGCTGTCTTTTCCTGTGAGCGCATCAGCCATGTTGCTGCAGTGCCCGAGGTACAGGAAGAAAAGAAACCTGTGACGGAAACCCGTTATGTCTTCTTCGAGTACGCCACCGACAAGTTCCGCCATGACCTGCCTTTGCCCGTCAAGGACGTGCAGGACCTGACGGCACAAGGCTACAAGGTCGCGTCCATCCGCGGGTTTACCTCTCCCGAGGGGCCGCGTGGCAAGGAGAACATGCCCAAGTTCGAGGGCAACCACTTGCTGGCGATCGATCGCGCCAAGGCGGCCAAGCAGTGGTTGCAAAATCCGGACGTGTGCAAGAGCTGCGATCTTGACGGTGTTGCGCCGGAAGGCGAGGGCGAGCTGCCACCCGTGCAAGGGAAGCAAGAGCCCGAACCGAAGGGGCGGTCGATGGAAAAGGGTGCGGTCGACGAATTCCTCGGTAATACGCCGGGCACGACCACCGATCCCATGGCCCCTAAAGATCCGGTTGAGCGCGAAAAATTCCAGAAACTACCGTTCAGCGAGCAACGGGAGCGTGCGTTCAAGTTGATGCGCCGGGCCGCTATCGTGTTCCGGCGCATGGTGACCACGCGCGAGGCTCAGCCGGGCAAGCCGGCACACGACGAGTACAGCGGCGTCGATTGTCCTCCTTCGGTCGTCGAAGCAGCGCAGAGGTCCTTCGGTATCAACATCACTACCGGCGCCCATGTGCCGTCGAAGAGCAAGTGATGGACGCGCGTGCACTCCGGCAAGCGGCATCGTCGACCACTCCGCTCCGGGTGGCAAATCGCGTGTTGCAGCGGAAATGCGCATGCGGCACGCATGCTCCTGGCGGTGGCGAATGCGCGGAGTGCAAGAAACACAAGAACGTGCAGGCGCAGGCCAAGCTTGGTATAGGAGCGCCGGACGATGCGTTCGAACGCCAGGCCGACAGTGTGGCCGATGCGGTCATGCGAGGGGCTGGACGTTCCATGGGAGCGTTGCGCGATGCGCCTGCGATCCGGCGAGTTTCCTCCGGTGGGGGCACGAGTGGCGGTGTCGCCCCCTCGCATGTCGAGCATGTGCTGGCGGGAGCTGGACAGCCCCTGGACGCCCAGGCCCGCGCCTTCATGGAGCCACGCTTTCGACAGGATTTCAGTGCCGTGCGCGTGCACACCGATACCCAGGCTGGCGAATCGGCCAGGGGAGTCGGGGCTCTGGCGTATACGGTGGGCAATCATGTGGTGTTTGGAAGCGGCCAGTATCAGCCGCATACCGATGCGGGACGCCGCCTGCTCGCCCATGAGCTTACTCACGTTCTGCAGCAGAACGAGGGAGTTGTGCGGCGGACGCCGGACCCGGCCGTGCTGAAGGAGTTCGATGAGCGCGCCGCCAGGATCAAGAAAGACAAGGTCCTGCTGAAGCAGCCGTTCCAGGCGCGGCAGGAAGTCGAGCAGATCCTTGCGGAGGCACGCAAGCGCGACGATCCGCTCTATTACGCGGGAAAGCTGGAAGAGCTTCTGGCTACGAAGGAGCAATCGGCGGAAGAGCAGGCCAAGGAGACGTCAGCAGAAACCAAGGATGCTGCCGACGCACAAGCCAGCCGCGCGTCCAGCGAGGCGGGCAAGGCACATGCCGGCGACGAGGAGGCAGTCAGCCGCCAGGCCGGTCGTGTGTTTACCAAGGCCAAAGCGCCTGGTGGCGAGCTCTTCGAGATCGACAAGCGCGATGTCGCTAATATCGCGGTCAAAGTCAAAGTGCACCTGATTCGTGCGGGCAAAGGCACCAAGGACGACGTCGAGCGCGTGAAGTCGATGGAGGACGCGATCGAGAAGCGCTCCGCCACGCTCGGCTACAGCGTCGATCTGGATTTCGTCGAAAAATCCGGTCCCGATGTGTTCGACGTGAAGGTCGATACCAGCCAATGGACCGTCTCCGACAACTGGGTCGGCGACGACGCAGCCATGGCCCATGAGCTGCACCATCGGCTGGGGCTCGAAGAGGATCGCTATAACTACATCGAGGCGCACGCGACCAACGAAAAGATGCATGTAGCCGACCGCATCCACTGGTTCCTGATGGAACTCAACAAGAAGGTCGACAACAATCCCAATTCCATCATGAACGACAACGTGCATTCGCCGTTGGACGACGACGTATGCCGGGTCGCCGGCAAGAAGAGCAAGGTCGATCTCGATGCTTGCGTGCAGCAGCGCACCGATGCCCGTAACAAGGTCATCGGTCCGCCGCTGGGCATGGCTGCAGGTTGGGCATTTAAGGCGTTTGGCCGCTTATCCGGTTTGCAGCCGGCTTCGCCTTTCCCGCCTGAGAAAGGCGAGCCGACCACAGAGGAGTTGATCCAGCGCCGCGCGGCGGGTATGGCCGGTCAACTGTTCGGCGGTGCTGTGCCGATGGATCGCCTGGCCGACCACGTCGGTGCTACGCGCATGGAGCTTGTGCTGTGGAATCTGCAGTTGGTATCTGCGCTGATCGAAGGCTGCGACAGTTCACCGACGGTATCCCAGCAGGAGCGCCCCCGTATACGTCTATGCCCGGAGTTCCTGCGTTTGGGTCAGCAGCAACAGGCTCAGGCACTCCTGCGTGAGGCATTTCACGTCACAGGCATTGGCGGCAACGCCAGCGACAAGCCGTGTGTGCAGGCCGGATGTGGCGATGCCTGCGGCGATACCAGTAATGCCGAGGCCTGGGTACGTTTCACTCGTTGCGTGGCGGAGATATGAGCATGAGCCAAATACCGCCCCGTCGCTCGCCTGGCAACACTGCATCGGACAGTATCCCGACGCCGAGCTGGCGCGTGCAGCGTAAATGTGCGTGCGGTGCGCACGGCGACGGTGAGTGCAACGACTGCCAGAAGCGGCGGCTGCAGCGTAAAGGAGGCAGTCAGCCAGCACCTGCGATACCCGCTGCGGTATCGCAGGTGCTCGGCGGAGCGGGGCATGCGATGGACACATCAACGCGTGGGTTCATGGAACAGCGTTTTGGGCACGACTTCAGTCAGGTTCGCATCCACACGGATGACTCCGCCGCGCACTCGGCCCGCGCGGTCGACGCGGTTGCCTATACCGTCGGAAGCGATGTGGTATTCGATCGTGGGCAGTACCGGCCGGATACCTCCTCTGGAAGGCAATTGCTGGCGCATGAGCTCACTCATGTCGTGCAGCAGCGGAACGGGGCGGGTGGAGGCGGCGGTATAGAGTCACCCGGCAGTGCCGCAGAGCGAGAGGCCGATGCGGTGGCTGCTCAAATCGATAGCAGTCAGCCATTACGAGTACAGACGAACATGCCGGAACGCAGGGTTGCAAGGCAGGCCGCGGTACCTCTGCCTGTGGAGCCGGCGGTCGAGCCGGAGGTATTTCCTGAGGGCGAAGCGGCGAACGACAATGCCGTGCCTTCGGAAACTTTCCCCACAGGCGAAATCGGTCCACGTTACGCCCCCAATCCCAATAATCACAGTCTCGAAGCCGATCTGGCGCGGGCACAGATCAGGGACCACGCCGAGCGCGTCAAGCTCCAGCAGGAACGGCCGGTAGCCACGCTCGATCGGGGCGGCGCCGCGCCCGATTTCGTTACCGAGAAGGGCAAGCGTACCTATACCTGGATAGGCGGTATCGGCGGCGGTGGCTCGGTGGTGGTACGCAATCGATTCTTCCATGTCCTGGACGCGATCGAAGATGCGGTATCCAAAGTCAACTCACCAGAAGAGCTTCAGGACGTCGCGCAGCAGTACCTGCCGCTCACCAGCATCTACGAAGAGGGGATTTCCCAGTCGCGGCGTGAACATCCGTTCCGGCAACCGCAGTTGCCTATCGCCAAGCCCTTCTGGGAGGCACCGGTTTATCCGCAGAATTTCGATCCGCAGGCCGCGGCGCGTCTGGCTACATTCGGAGCTGCTGTCGACAAGCGGACGAAGGCCGTGCCGGCATTGGCCAATAGCCGGCTCAAACCCAAGACCCGGCGCAAAGGCGGTTGCCGTATCGAGCCGATCGAGACCATGGGGGGCGATCCGCTCTCGGGGCTTTATTGCCATCTGGCTACCGGCAGCCCGTTGTCCTACAAGATCACTATCGAGTCGTCCACCGGTGGCTTGACTCAGCGCTGGGCCGAAATCGACTCGTTACGTGGCGATACCTGGTACGAATGCAAATGCGGTTACGAAGCGCTTCTGACCGGCGCCGCGCGAGGTGAACGTGTCGCCGCAGCCGTATTGGACAAGCTCGATCATCAGGTGCTCAACCACGTCGACATCGCTAACACCTGTGGTTTGCAGTATCGCTACATCGTCTCCAACCAGACGGTGGCGAACCTGCTGCGAAGCCGCTGGTTCGGCAACGTCACCATCGATGTCGTGCCTTTCGAACATTGTGATTGAGGGCCGGCCATGAATATCTTCGACGGATTGCTTGGTTATGAACGCCTGATGCTTATCTGCGGTTTTGTGTTGTTCGTATTCGCCTTGGTGGCAATTACGGCGATGATCGTCCAGCGCAGGGATTTCAAGGCCGCCATCCTGTTGATTGTGATTGCGATCGTGCTTATGGGGTTTCCAGGGACCCAGGCGGTCAAATTCAGCCGGGACATGGTGGAGCTGGATCGGATTCGTACCACCCCTGAAGCACCGGAAAATGCCGCGAAGAAAGAGCAGGATCGCCAGCTTCTCGCCAAGCTGCAACAGCGAGCCGTCGACAATCCATTGTTGCAAGCCCAGGTGTCGGATGGATATCGAGCTATAGGCGACGTCAATACGGCCTATGACTTGGCCAGCTCGGTGTTGCAGAAGAAGCCTTCTTTCGAGGTAGAGCAGACGCTCGTTCCCGTATTGACCGCGAAACTCAACCAGGTGCAGGCCACGTCAGCGCCTGCATCGTCTGCGCCTGCGCCGGTGACCGATCGGCCTTCGGCATCGATGGCAGCCGTACCCATGCCTGAGCCCGAAAAGCAGCGCGAGATTGCCGATATTGCAAAGCAGTTGCAGGGCACGGGTGTATCTCTGCCGGCCGATTCGCACCTGGCTTTGGCCAAGGCTTATGTCGCACTGGAGCAGCCCGATCAGGCTCGGGCCAATGTCGAGGCGGCAGTGAAGGCGAATCCGCAATTGAAAATCAATCCCGCGTTGCTGCGAGCGGTTCATGCGGACAATGCCGCGCCGGTGGAGCACTGACTATGGGTAGGTTGGGCAACATTGTTCGGGAGTTACCGATGCAAAACAGCTGCGCCGGGCCCAATCGACGCTGCGGGTGCGTGTCATGAGCGGGTTCCCCGGCTCCCCACGCATTCTCAAGGGCGGCATCGTGCTGATCGATCCGGACAGCTCGGCGGTGCTGCGCGTGATCGCGTTGCAGTACAACCCCGATTCGATCACGCGCTCGCTGCAAGTCCAAGCCATCAGTGCCGATAGCGGCGATCGCTCGGAAGTTCTTCGCCTGAAAGGTCCGCCGGTAGAAACGATCAAGCTGGAGGCGGAAATCGATGCCACCGATCAGCTCGAGTTTCCCGACCAGAATCGGGTCACTACCCAGACAGGTGTGTTTGCCCAGCTAGCAGCCCTGGAGACGATGATCTATCCAACCAGCGCCCAGCTGAATGCCAACGATGCGATGTCGCAAGCCGGTACGCTGGAAATCATCCCGATGGAGACGCCGCTGGCACTGTTCGTCTGGAGTCAGACGCGCATTCTTCCTGTGCGCGTGACAGAGTTGAGTATTACCGAAGAGGCATTCGATACGGCACTCAATCCGATCCGCGCCAAGGTCAGCCTCGGCTTGCGCGTGCTTTCGGTCAATGACGTGCCGTCCGGTCACAAGGCCGCGAGCCTGTTCATGAGCTATCTGCAGAACAAGGAGCGCTTGACCGGGATGGCGCCCGCCATGCCGCTGTCGGCGCTGGGAATTACGGGCGTGCCGTAGCGCGAGCGCCTTTGTCATGTGAAACATCGCAAAACCAGTTGCATCGACCGTGGAGGTGGGTATGAACAGGTTTTCGAAGGTTGGCTCGGTTGCGTTGTTTTTGCTGGCTGGAGCCATGGCAGGGCAGGTGGCACAGGCTTCGGCGCTCTATTTCGAGAAGGTGCAGGTCAAGACGAGTTCGGAGAAGACCTGCCTGAACTTCGCGGCAGATGTGGCACGAAATCTGGGGTTATCGAAGGTGCATAGAAACCTGCTGGAAGTGGCTGGTGAAAAACAGGGTGTCTATATCTCGACGACCTGTGTCAGTCGGGGAGCGCAGCCGGCCATGGCGGTGGTGATGGCATCAGGAAACGACTTGGCTGCGACGAAGCAGTTGGCTCAAATGGCTGCTGCCAGGATCAAGGGCATTGTTTGCTTCGACCTGCCTTGCTGAGAAGGGGGACATATGAGCGCGAACTTTCCGCCCACCAGCCGCTACGCCTTGACGCCGACATCGACGTTCGTGCGCGCGGACGGCACTCCTGTGACCTATCTCAAACGCCGCTTCGTCCCCGCACCCGAGAACTTCGCCTTGCTGCAGTGGCATCGAGTCGTGCAGGGCGAGCGACTGGACAATATCGCCGCGCAGCATCTCGGCGATCCGGAGCAATTCTGGCGTCTGTGCGATGCGAATCGCGCCTTGCGCCCGGATGAGCTTACCGAAACGGTCGGCCGCAAGCTGGCCATTACATTGCCCGAAGGCATTCCAGGGGTGCCGCATGCTTAAAGGGGTGCATCTGACGCTGATGGTCGGGCCTGTAGTGCCGGTGCCGGTACCGCAATCGGTATTGGACGCCTTGACCCAGGTCGAAGTCGTGCAACCGGACGAAGCGGCCGGGGCGTTCACTCTGCAGTTCACTCTGAGCGTGCAGTCGCCTTTGCATACGTTGTTCTTGTTGAGCGGCGGCTCGGTCGTGCCGTTGCTGCGCGTGATCGTGGTAGTCACCGTGAATGGCATGCCGCAGGTGCTGATCGATGGCGTGGTAACCAAGACCGAAGTGGTTCCCGGTGCCGACCAACGGCATACCACGTTGCAGGTGACAGGCGACGACCTGACTGCCGTCATGCAGAAGCTGGAGTTTTCTGGATTGCCGGGATTGCCTTATCCGGCTATGCCAGCCGAGGGGATCGTTGCATTGCTGTTGGCGAAATACGCCTTTCTGGGTGTCGTGCCGATGGTGATCCCAAGCATCGCGATCGATGTGCCAATTCCGACCGATCGCATTCCCACGCAACAAGGCAGCGACCTGGAATACATCCGGTTGCTCGCCAGTCGTGTCGGCTACGTGTTCTACCTGGATCCCGGACCGGCGCCGGGTATGACGACGGCGTACTGGGGGCCGAAGATCAAGGTGGGTATGCCGCAGCCGGCCCTGAATGCCGATATGGATGCGGCAAGCAATGTCGACGGCCTCAGTTTCAGCTACAACGGCAACGCACGCAGCCTGCCGATCGTCTATATCCAGAATCCGCAGACCAAGGTACCGATCCCGATTCCGATCCCGGATATCGGTCCGCTCAATCCGCCGCTGGGTTTGATCGATCCTCCGCCGCAGAAATTCAATCCGATCGCCGAAACAGCCAAATACTCGCCGGTGCGCGCCTTGTTGCTAGGCATGGCAGAGGCGGCCAAATCGGCCGATACCGTCACGGGCAAGGGTAGCCTCGACGTTGCGCGCTACGGGCGCGTGCTCAAGTCGCGACAGCTAGTCGGCGTACGTGGCGTCGGACCGGCCTTCGATGGCCTGCATTACGTGAGCGAAGTGCGCCACACGATCAAGCGCGGCGAATACAAGCAAAGCTTCAGCCTGTCGCGCAAGGGACTCATTTCTACCGTACCGCGGGTGCCGTCATGAACAAGTATTACGGCAAGTATCGCGGGACCGTGCTGCAGAATGTCGATCCCCAGCAAATGGGACGCATCCAGGTCATGGTGCCGGACGTCTCCGGTTTGCTTCCGTCGAGCTGGGCCATGCCATGCGTACCGATCGCCGGCAAACAGAGCGGTACCTATATGGTTCCGCAGATTGGCGCCGGCGTATGGGTCGAGTTCGAACAGGGCGATCCGGATTATCCCATCTGGACTGGCGGCTTCTGGGGCGTCGCCGCCGAAGTTCCGGCGCTCGCCCTGGCTGGCAATCCGGCGAGTCCCAGCGTGGTACTGCAAACAGGATTGCAGAACACCATCGCCATCAGCGATTTGCCAGGGCCCACGGGCGGCATCCTGCTCAAGAGCACGACCGGCGCCATGATCATGGTGAACGACGTCGGTATCACCATATCCAACGGCAAGGGTGCCACCATCGTGCTGGCTGGGCCGACCGTGACCATCAACAACGGCGCGCTGGTCGTGACCTGAAGGAGATGCACGATGGCCGGTTTTCTCATCCATGTCGGTGCCTCCGTACTCTGCTCGCATGCCGGGCACGCGCAGGCGACGGTACCCAATCCGCGCGTGACGGTGAGTGGCCAACCGAGCGTAAGCCTGTCGTCACCGTGGGTTGTCGCCGGTTGTGCCTTGCCGCCGCCGCCAGCAGCCAACGGCCCTTGTGTTACCGCTCAGTTCGTCAGTGGCTCCATGCGGGTCACTTCCAATGGACAACCGCTGCTGTGCATCGACAGTCAGGCCGTTTGCGTGCCCACGGGTACGCCGCTGCTGATCGTCGCAAGCCAGATGCGCGTCACCGCCATGTGAGGATGTCATGGACCCTGCCATCAACGTCGATTTTCCTTTTAGCTTCGATCGCCGCGGGTGTACCACGCTTGCGGGTGACGACGACCACGTCCGCGACATGATCGAGCAATTGCTGTTCACCCGCCCTGGCGAGCGCGTTAATCGGCCGGATGTCGGCAGCGGCCTATTGCAGATGGTATTTGTGCCGAATAGCCCGGAGATAGCGGCGGCGTTGCAGTTCACCTTGCAGGCAGCGTTGCAACGCTATCTCGGCGACGTCATCAACGTCGGCTCGCTCCAGGTCACCAGCAACGATACAAC
>NZ_DATCRY010000189.1:0-43469 GCF_036568765.1 Dyella sp.
TGTAAGCCCCGCGCAGCGCGCGCAGGCGCAGCACATGCTCGATGCCGTCGGCCAGACCCGATGGATCGATGACGAACAGCTGATGGATACCGTCACCGGCCTGTCCGGTTCCGGCCCAGCCTATTTTTTTGCCTTGGTCGAGGCCCTGGAAGATGCCGCCGTGGCGCAGGGACTTCCGCGCGAGGTGGCGCGCACATTGGCCGCCCAGACCTGTCTGGGTGCGGGGCGCATGATGGTGGAAAGCGGCGAGGATCCCGCCGTGCTACGCCAGCGCGTGACCTCCCCCAATGGCACCACCCAGGCAGCGCTCGATAGTTTCGCCGCCGACGGCCTGGCGCGAGTCGCCGCGCGCGCCGTCGCTGCCGCTACCCGCCGCGGCCAAGACATGGCCGCCGCGCTGGACAAGGAGCTGGGCGCGTGAGCTACCTGACCAATGCCATCCTGTTCCTGCTGGAAATTGTCTTCAGCGCCGCGGTAACCCTGATCGTCCTGCGCTTGCTCGCCGAAGCCTGCCGCGCCGACTTCAACAATCCGCTCAGTCAGTTCATCTATCGCTATACCAATCCGGTGCTGTCGCCGATCCGGCGGATCATTCCCAATTGGCGTCGAATCAACCTCGCTGCCGTGCTGATCGCATGGCTGCTGATGCTGCTCAAGCAGTTGCTGTTTTTCGTCCTGCAGGGCCGCATCCCCGGCATCGCTGGCCTGCTGGTGCTTTCGCTGGCCGATCTGCTCGATTTTGTCCTGGTGTTCTACCTGGTACTGATCTTCGTCTGGTCACTGATGAGCTTGTTCCAGGTCGATCGCTACCATCCGGTGCTTCGCCTCATGGGCAGCCTGATCGAACCGGTGTTGCGCCCGGTACGCGGTCGCCTGGTCGCCGGCGGCCTGGACTTCGGCCCTTGGGCCGTGATGATCGTGCTGGTGCTGTTACGGCTTCTTGTGGTTGCGCCGTTAACCGGTTTCGGTATGCAATTAGCTGTTTCCGGTTAACGATTCAAAACCGCACAAGCACAAGGGGCATTGACGTATGTCGGGTATGGCATGGATGGTATTGGCCGGTGTTCTGGCTGCGACGGGCGCGGACGATTCGGCGCAAACCATCGTGGAAGGCAAGCTCACGGTATCCGACGGCAGCGAACGGCCCGCGCAACTGGTCGTGATGTGCACGCCCGGCTCGGCCGGCGTGCTTTCGTTACAGTTGCAACTGCTCGATGTCCGTCGGCTCAATTTTGACCTGGACGGTTTCGACGGCTTGCCTACCGCCAGCCAAAGCGGCAGTCGGCGCGGCAAGCCGGCAGCCGCCACCAACAACACGCATCTGCGCGCGGGTGCGCAGGAAGCGGCCGTGGCCACACGTGGCTGGTATGGCGGCGATACGACCAAGGTGCCCTACACCTTCAGCGTGTCGCAGGCCGCCGGGCAAAAGGGCCCGTTGATCGCAATCGTCACGGCACTGAGCACGGCCGGCAATGAATTGGCGTGGACGCAGAACCCGGCGCGCACCAATAGCGGCCAACCGCTGGTCGCGCATTTTGTTCCTGACGTGAACCAGACCTACGCCATCGCGCAAGAGATCAAACCGTGCCTGCCGGTTCCGGAGGCGCCCGCCAAGGCTGGGCGGAAGCGTTCGCGCGCGAAGGGCTGATGGGGCATGGCTCGAGGGAACCTGCAAGACCTCTCCCGATCATCATCCCAGCGCATGCTGGGATCCCGTGCCCGGGCACTTCAACGCGTTAGAAGCACCAGGCCCCGGATCCGCTGAGGCAACGGTGAAAACGAGGTTTTTTAGAGACGCCCATTAGTTGCGGCATTCAGCGCGGCACGGCTCGACTCATCGATGGATGCCGAAAACTAAGCCGGCTGCTTCTCTGCCCAGGCGCGTATGACCGCATGGATGGCATCCAGCCCATCGAACAGCGCAGCCGGCCCTGGCTGCAAGATGAGCGGCGATTTGATCTCATGGAGCTCACCGTCGCGAACCGCGGGAATCGCACCCCAACCAGGGCGGGCAGCAACTTTTTCAGGACGAAAGCGCTTGCCGCACCAGGAACCGAGAATGATGTCCGGCGCCTGTGCAACGACTTCGGTCGGATCGCCCAGGATGCGATGTTTAGCCAATGACTGGCCGGCCTGTTCGGGAAACACGTCATCGCCGCCAGCAATGCGCACCAGCTCGGCTACCCAGCGAATGCCGGTGATCAACGGCTCGTCCCATTCTTCGAAATACACTTTGGGGCGGCGCGGCAACCGCGCGGCGCTGGCCTCGATGGCGGCAATGTGCTGCTCGGCTTTTTGTGCATAAGCCTCAGCCTTTTCCGCCACACCGACCATCGCACCCAGCCGGCGGATGTAGGCGAGAATGCCTGCCACGCTCCGGTGGTTGCTGATCCATACCTCAACGCCGGCCTTGATCAGATCCCTGGCAATGTCGGCCTGGATGTCGGAAAAGCCGATCGCCAGATCGGGCTCGAGCTTGAGGATTTCGCCGATCTTGGCACTGGTGAACGCCGATACTTTGGGCTTTTCCTTGCGCGCACGCGCAGGACGCACGGTGAACCCGGAAATGCCCGCGATCCGGTCCTGCTCGCCCAGTGCGTACAGCACCTCGGTGGGCTCTTCTGTCAGGCAAACGATACGTGTCGGATATGGATCTACTGACAGCATTTCCATCTTTACGCCATAGAGCAAACGAATCTACCCAGATTATAACGTCACGCAAAGAGGACATCCGCCCGAGAGCCCCACTGACAAGGATGGTTCATGAAGTACTACCTGCGCCCACTCAGCTTCTTATTGGCCTGCGCGTTTGCAACGGCTCACGCGACCGAGTTCCGAACCGATTTCGAGTCCGGCAGCATCGGCACCGTCACTCCCCTCGACACCGAAGGGCTGCGATGGCAGCTGGCATTGCGCGACGACAACGACGACGCCAGCCTACCGAACAACTTTCGCACCTGGTGGTATGTACGCGCCCTGGATATAAGCACTACGCAGCCGACCACGCTGTCCTTCACGCGGATTGGCTGGAACTACGATTTCCGCCCTGTTTATTCCTACGACAATAAGCATTGGCAATATTTCGCGGACGACGAGGCGCAGTTCGCACCGGGATGCAACGTCGCCGTTCCAGACAGTTGTCGCATGACGATCACAAAAACCTTCGATCGTCCCGAAGTCTGGATCGCACGTACGTTTCCATACCCTTATTCACAGATGCAGGATTACGTAAACACGTTATTCCGATCGCCTTATGTCTTCCGACGAAACATTGGGATGTCGCCGCTGCTACAGCTACCCATCCCAGCGTTGACGATTTCCGCTCCCAGCCAGCTCCCGCGGCAGCGCGTAGTCATTCATGCTCGCACGCATCCGGCAGAGACGGGACCGTCCTATGTTCTAGAGGGACTGATCGACGCTGCGATCCGTGACGACGAACTGGGACGGCGTTTGCGTTCGCGTTATGTGTTCGAGATCGTGCCGATGCACAACGTCGATGGCGTGCAACTGGGTAACTACCGCACGAATGCGACCAGCCTGAATCTGGAAAACAGATGGTTTGTGGAAAGGTACAACCATCTTCCGCTTTATCTCATGCCAACGGCTCCTTTGGAGAACCGCATTCTCAATCACCAGGTTTTTGCCCCACTAGCGATCGATCAACGCATGCCGACCGTGCTCGCACTGAATCTGCACTCGAGCAACTCCGCACCGAATACCCAGGCGTTTTTCTTTCCGCATTTCGGCAGCGACCCCGTGCGGTACACGCCACAGCAGATCGCGTTATGGCACAAACAGTTGGACTTCATCCGCGGCACTGCCCTCCATTACGACGGCCGAGTCGAACAACCGCCTGCCGATGGCGGCAGCGGCTTTCTCAACTCCTCCTTCATCGAAACGTGGTGGTGGCAGCTTCGCCAGGACCAGGTCAATGCGATCACGCTGGAAACCACTTATGGACGCGCTGGCTTCGATCACTGGATTACCCAGGACGATCTGCGCGAGCTAGGCGTCGCGCTGGCCAAGGCTATCGACGATATGGGCCGACCCGCCATGCGTCTGGCCGATCCTGCACGGGCCAATGATGTCTTCAGGGCGCCTTTCAAGCCGGAGATCTATACGGACGAGCTCGACCACTAAACCGACGCTAGTGTCCTAGCACCGTCACGGTGATCTGCCGCTTGTGCGCGTCGTGACGGTGCTCCCATAAATAGATGCCCTGCCACCGTCCCAACTGCAGCTTGCCGCCATGCACCGGCACGACGAGGCTGACGCCGGTCAGGATGGCTCGCACGTGGGCCGGCATATCGTCCGGCCCTTCGGCGTCGTGGCGATAAATCGGATCGCCGTCGGGTACGGCCCGGGCAAACCATCGCTCCAGATCGCCGCGCACTGCCGGATCGGCATTTTCGCTGATGATCAGCGAGCAGCTCGTATGTTGTACGAAGATGTTGACCAAGCCCGTGTGCACGCCCGCCGCAGCGACCGCGTCGGCCACTTGCTGAGTGACCTCGACAAAGCCACGCCCCAGGCTATGGATCGATATCGATGCCTGGGCGACGTGTTCGACGGGCTTGGCGCGGGTAGTCATGGATAGAGCAGCCGGTGAGTCCAGGTTTGACCATGGCGGTTCCAGCGCACCCGCTCGTGCAGGCGGTATTCGGCGCCGTACCAGAACTCGACCATGTCCGGTTCCACCACATACCCGCCCCAGTGTGGAGGCCGCGTCACGTCGCGCTCGGCGAACTCGTGCTCATAATGGGCTACGCGTTGCTCGAAGGTCGCCCGGTCCGGGAGGGTCTGCGACTGCAGGGAGGCCCAGGCGCCGATCTGGCTCAGCCGTGGACGACTGGCGAAATACGCATCCGATTCGTGCTCCTGCAACTTGCGGGTGGTGCCCTCGATACGAACCTGCACGCCGTCGCGCAGCGCCTTCCAATGGAAGCACAGCGCGGCTTGCGGGTGTTCCGTCAACTGCTGGGCCTTGTCGCTGCCATAGTTGGTAAAAAAACGGAAGCCGCGCTCATCGACGCCTTTCAGCAGTACGATGCGCGAACTGATGCGACCATCGGCATCGACGGTCGCCAGGGTCATGGCGGTGGGTTCGCGCTCGCCTGCCTGGCCGGCTTCGTCGAGCAGTCGCTGGAAACTACCGAGAATTTCTTGATTGAGCATGGCGTTATAAGGAACTGAAACTCTTGATTCGTGGCCGTCTCGCGCCATCATGGCGCGCATGAATATCGATGCTAGCACGCAGAATTCGGCACTGGCCGAACACCTGCTCGACCAGTATGCCGGCCGCATAGCACGAGCCCGGCGGCCTTACCTCCTGGGCCTCTCGGGCCTGCAGGGCAGTGGCAAGAGCACCCTGGCTCGGGAAATGAAGGCGCAGGCCGAGGCTCGCGGCTGGCCGACCGAAGTGCTTTCCCTGGACGATTTCTACTACTCGCGCAGCGAACGCGAGGCGCTGGCGCATCAGATCCATCCGCTGCTGAAGACCCGCGGCGTGCCCGGCACCCACGAAATCGAACTCCTGATGTCGGTGCTGGCCGCACTGCCGCATGCGTCGGAAAAGCTACCGGTGAGCTATCCGCGGTTCGACAAGGGACGAGATACCCGGGTTCCGCCTTCGCGCTGGCCCAAGGTGACGCGAGCGCCGAAGCTGATCGTCCTGGAGGGCTGGGCGCTGGGGATTCGTCCGCAGCTGCAGGCCGCTCTGGATATCCCGGTCAATGCGCTCGAACGCGAGGAGGACCCGGAAGGCATCTGGCGCCACTGGGTCAACAAGCAATTACGCGGCTACCAGCCGCTATGGCGCAAGCTGGATGCGCTTATCGTGCTGCAAGCGCCCAGCTGGGACATTGTCCGGCAGTGGCGCAGCCAGCAAGAAGAAGAACTGCTGGCCCGGCACGCCCCGCTAGCTATGGACGCCAAAGCGATGGTGCGTTTCCTGGCTCACTATGAGCGGCTTAGCCGGCATGCTTTAAAGAGCTTGCCTGCGCTAGCCGACAGCACGGTCGAATACGACACCCAACGTCATGTTACTGGCGTAACGCACAACTAGCGTGCCTAGGCCGAGCATTTGAAGGCCTTCGATGGCATATACGCCGCACCGACCAACGCGCCAATCCGCGTTGGGCGCTCCCCGCCGGCAGCCCTGCGACAAAATCACCGGCACCGCCGATCCAGCCGACGCCATCTTCGAGCTCGTCGGGCTGACGATCCTTGCACCGGGCTGGGGTACACCGCTGCCGGCCGACGCCCAAAATCTCAAACCTTAGCCAACGGGTTCAACCCATACGGCCGTGCCATAAGCCAGGACCTCGGTCACGCCTTCGGCGACATCGTTGGCATCGTAACGCATCGCGACCACCGCATTGGCGCCGTGCTCGGCTGCGTGCTGCAGCATGAGCTCAAAAGCCTCCTCCCGCGCCTTTTCGCACAATTCGGTGTAGATGGTGATGTTGCCGCCGACCAGGGTCTGCAATGCCGCGCCGAGATTGCCGATTACGCTGCGCGAGCGCACGGTGATGCCGCGCACAATGCCAACCGGACGGACGATGCGAAAGCCGGGAATCTCGTTGCCGGTGCTGACCAGGTGCGGCTGAATACGCAAAGACATGGGGCAAGCGCTCCTTGTTGGGAATGGACATCGTATACGCCGGCCACACGGCAGTCGCCATGTGTCTTCCGTGCTACGTGCTCTCCTGACGCAACAGTGCGGCGTAGCCCGCGCGCGCATCCGGCCAGTTCGGCGCGAAACCGCTTGCGCGCAGAAGCGCGTTGCTGAGCCGCTTGCTGCCGACACCCGCCGGTGCCGGGCCATCGGGCGGCCGAGGCACACCCATCCGATCGGCCAGAAAGCCGTAGAGCACATCCAGCGGTAACGGTGTGTCGTCCACACCGAGATAAAGCGGCAAGACCTCATTTCGCATCAGCAAGTGAACGATGGCGGCTGCCGCGTCGTCGACATGGATGCGATTGGCCCAATGCGGCACCTCGCGCGGCGCCTTCGCTTGGCCCTGCCGCAGACGGTCGATCAGGTGCAAACGCCCTGGGCCGTAAATGCCCGCAAGCCTTAACGTCACCGCCTCAGGCACATGTGCCGCCAACCAACGTTCCGCCTCCAACAGCACGCGACCGTTGAAGCCGGGCGGGTCGGGCGGCGTGCTTTCGTCGACCCATGCATCACCATGCTCCCCGTACACCGCGCTGGACGAGACAAATACGATGCGGCGGCAAGCGGCGCGATCCAACGCGTCGAGCAGGTGCCCAAGCCCATCGAGAAATACTGCCCTGTAGCTTGCCTCGGTGCGCGCGTCCGGTGCGGGCGAGAACACGACCCGGGTAATTCCGGAGGGCAGGCGCAGGCTGGAGGGGTCGGCCAGGTCGCCCTGGAGCCACGATAGCGAACGGTCGCCGGCGGGCGGGTGCCGGCGCAAGGCTAGGACACGCGCGCCAGCGGCGGAAAGACGTTGCGCCACACGCTGTCCCAAATCGCCGCAGCCGGCGATCAGGACGCATTCGCTGCTAAAGTCCACGCAATGAACCCCTCGTGTAATCTCTTCATCGTCGGGCCGACCGGTGCCGGCAAGACCTCGGTCGGCCGACGTCTTGCCTCGCATTATGGGCTGCACTTCATCGATCTCGATCAGGAGATCGAACAACACTGCGGTGTCGATGTGAGCACCGTCTTCGAAATCGAAGGCGAAGCCGGCTTCCGCCTTCGCGAATCGACGCTGCTGGAGGAGTTCAGCCTGCGTCAGGGCATCGTGCTGGCTACCGGCGCCGGTGCCGTGCTGGCGCCGGATAATCGGCGCATTCTGTGCGAGCGCGGCTTTGTCGCCTGGCTCCAGGTCAGCATCGAACAGCAGCTGGATCGTCTCGCACGCGATACCAAGCGGCCGCTGCTGGCCGGGGTGGACCGTCGCGAGCGCCTGGAAAGCATGGCGCGGATCCGCTCAACGCTTTACCACGAGGTAGCCGACCTGGCCGTTCCGGGAGAATCCGAAGGCGTGCCGGCCGCGAGCGAGCGTTGCATCGCCCTGCTCGACCGGTACTGGCAACGCCCGCCGCTTGCGGCCGATGCCGGCAACGGCATGTAACAACCCAACTTTACGATGACCATGTCCGATTCCATCCGCCATATCGACGTCGCACTCGGCGACCGCTCTTACACCGTCTCCATCGGCCCGGGCCTGATCGACGATACCGCACAGTGGCGCAAGGCATTGCGCGGCCGGCACGCGATGGTCATCAGCAACTCGACAGTGGCACCGCTCTATCTGGAACGGGTCACGCGTGGCCTGGATGGGCTGAGCTGGTCTTCGTTCCTGATCGACGATGGCGAGACACACAAGAGCTTCGCCAATGTCGGCCGCGCGCTCGAAGCGCTGGCGCACCTGGGCGCCACACGCGATGCGTGCATTATTGCCCTCGGCGGTGGCGTGGTCGGCGACCTGGCCGGTTTCACCGCGGCCTGCTGGATGCGCGGCATCGACTTCATCCAGATGCCCACCACCCTGCTGGCGATGGTCGACTCCTCGGTCGGCGGCAAGACCGGCGTCAACCTGCCGGCCGGCAAGAATCTGGTCGGTGCGTTCCATCAGCCGCGCGCTGTGATGGCAGACACTCATACGCTCGCCACATTGCCCGAACGCGAGTACCGCGCCGGCCTGGCCGAAGTCATCAAAGGTGCCGCAATCGGCGATCGCGCCTTCTTCGAATGGCTGGAGCGGCATGCCGACGCCCTGGCCGCGCGCGATAGCTACGCCCTTATCGAAGCGATCGCGCGCAAAGTTGCCTATAAGGCCGGCGTGGTGTCGCGCGACGAAACCGAGCAAGGCGAACGCGCCTTGCTCAACCTCGGACATACCTTCGGCCATGCCCTCGAGACGGCGGGCAATTACACCGCCATGCTGCACGGCGAAGCGGTGGCGATGGGCATGCTGTTGGCCGCGCGCCTGTCCGAGCGGCTGGGCATGAGCGAGGCCATCGATACCACGCGCCTGCATGCACTGCTCGAACGGGTCGGCCTGCCCACGACGATCCCCGCCGGAATGCAGGCGGACGTGTTGCTGGCTTTGATGCGCCTGGACAAGAAGACGCTGGCCGGAAGCCTGCGCCTGATCCTGTGGCGCGGCATCGGACGTGCCGAAATCGTCGCTGGCGTGGACGAGGCCGCCGTTACCGCCGTGCTGACCGAAGCCTGCACGCACTGACGGGGCGGCGCGGCGCACAACCGGCTAAACTGTCGACCCTATGCGTATCTATATGCAAACCGTGCCAGGCTCCGCCGAAGCGCCACGCTATGTCCAGATCGCGCTCGAGCAGGATTTGCTCGGCGGATGGACGCTTTACCGCGAAACCGGCACCCAGGGTGGCCGCGCCACACTCAAGCGCGACCAGTTCCTGGAACGCGAAGAAGCGATCGCCGCCTTCGAAAAAGCACGTGACGCACAACTCAAGCGCGGTTTCCGCGTGATGTTCAGCCAGGGCCAGGATGGTCCTTACGGACGGTGATATGACCGCAGTGTTGAAGAACGACCGTTTTTTGCGCGCCCTGCGCCGCGAACCGACCGATACCACGCCCATCTGGGTCATGCGACAAGCCGGGCGTTATCTGCCCGAATATCGCGCTACCCGCGCTCGCGCAGGTAGCTTCATGGCGTTGGCGCAGAACCCAGAGCTGGCCTGCGAGGTGACCTTGCAGCCGCTGCAACGCTTCGAGCTGGACGCCGCAATCTTGTTTTCGGACATCCTCACCGTGCCCGATGCCATGGGTCTGGGGCTGTCTTTCGCCGCCGGCGAAGGTCCGCAGTTCGCCCGTCCCGTGCGCACTCGCGCCGATGTCGAACGACTAGGCGTGCCGGACATGGAGGGCGAGCTGCGCTATGTCATGGATGCGGTCCGGGTTATTCGCAAAGAACTGAATGGGCGCGTGCCATTGATCGGCTTTTCCGGCAGCCCCTGGACTCTGGCCTGCTACATGGTAGAAGGCGAAGGCTCGCGCGATTTCGCCACGCTCAAGGCCATGTGCTGGAACGAGCCGCAGATAGCGCATCATTTGCTGGACGTACTGGCACGCTCCGTGGCCGCCTACCTCTCTGCCCAGGCTGCTGCCGGCGCGCAGGCTTTGATGATCTTCGATACCTGGGGCGGCCTGCTCGGGCCTGCACCTTTTCGCGAATTTTCGCTGCGCTATATGGCGCAGGTAGTCGACGCGCTCAAGGCAGACGCGCATGCTCGTGACCTGCCAGTGATCCTGTTTGCCAAGGGCGCCGCGCAACACTTATCGAACATGGCCGACACGGGCTGCACTGCGCTTGGCGTCGACTGGACCTGCGACTTGGCCGATGCGCGTCGCGCAGTGGCAGACATGGTGGCGCTGCAAGGCAATCTCGATCCGGCAGTACTACGTTCCAATCCGGAAACCATCCGCCGCGAAGCACGCGCCGTACTGGATAGCTATGGCAATTCCCCAGGCCACATCTTCAATCTTGGCCATGGCATTACGCCGGAAGTCGATCCGGAGCACGTCAAGGTGCTGGTCGACGAAGTGCATGCGTATGGGCGTAGTTTGCGCGGCGCAGTTTCTTGAGAAGTGAGCAGGAGGAATGAGGAACAGAGAGGGCGAGCCCCTCCGCTCAGGAGCGCTTTACCCTATTCTCGCCACTAGCCTTCCTCGAGCGTGGCCTCTTATATTTCCCTCTAGCCGGTACTTGGACCGGCCACAGGGGAAAGCATGGAAGACTATTCGCCGTACGAACGGCCCACGAGTGCCGTGGCCGAACAGGAACCCGCGCGACGCTTTCGCGATCCGCAAGGTATGACGCGGTTCTTGCAGCTGATGTTGGTTGTGTATGCCTGCCTCTATGCCGTGTTGGGATTGCTGGACCTGACCGATGTATCTGTCGCTTCGGGTTCATACGTACTGTGGGAATGGCGCAATTGGATGCTCAACCCGCTCTATTTCCATTTGTTTCGCACAGCGAAATTCTTGACGATACCCACGCTGTGCGCCTGGCTATGGCTCGTCGACGCCAACCAGCGGGCACTGCGCCGTCGCTCGGCACATCACTTCATCTTGCTCGTCCTGACCGGCGTGTGCGTCACCAGCCTGGACACTGTTCAAACGCTATTGCAACCCGTACCGGAGTTGCGGGCCATTGCCGCCATCGCCTTGGCTGGTACCGGTTATCTCGCATGGTTTATGTATCACGCACTGCGCAGCACGTCGCCCGATCGGCAAGCGCCGCTTTCTTTTCGCCTTTGGTGCGCGGCTCTGCTGGCCGAAGCGCTGGTGCCCTTATGGTTGAGATGGATCTACACACGTACGAGCGATCCTGACGACATTTATTTGAGCAAGAGCGCCTCCGGACTGTTGACCGCCACGGCCATCCTGATGCTCACCGCTGTCGTGGGCCAACTGGCCCGGCAACAACGGCTCCGCACTCGGCGAGCGCGCGTAGGGTCGATCGGCAACTGACGCGCTTGTATCCATAGGGAGAGCGGCGCATGATTAAATAATCGCCAGTCACAAAAACAGGCGAATTAAACGACCGGTGTTACGCGCCGGCAGGGGACCGACAAAGGGGATGTCGACTATGCAGACGGAAAATCCGTACAGCGCGCCCGACAGCGCGTTGAATGGCAGTGAATTGTTGAACGAAGTAAGCAGCCGTTACCCGTTTCGCCCGGCCGATGCCTTGGCCAAGGGCGTCTATATCGCCGTCGGCGTGCATATTCTTGGATTACTTGCGACGACTGCCGTAACTATTTACGAACGCAATATCCTCGGACAGGTGCAGAGCGGAGCGGCGGCGCTCGAAGCGGTTCGGCTAAGCCTGCTGGCGGGAGACCGTTGGCTGGTGCTCGCCAACGCGCTGCAAATGCTGGCACTGTTGGTGTGCTATGTGATTGGCGGCATGTGGATCTACCGCGCAGCATGCAATGTGCGCTCGCTCGGAGCACGTGGTCTGGACGACAGCCCCGGCTGGGCGGTCGGCTGGTATGCCGTGCCGTTTGCCAATCTGGCCATGCCGTTTCGCGCCATGAAGCAGATCCGGCTAGCGAGCGAATCACCTCACGGGTGGCGCTCGCGCAATACTCCTGTGCTGTTGACTACTTGGTGGACACTGTTCCTGATCAACGGACTGGGCGGTTACGCGGTCGCACGGCTTGGTGCCGAGAAAACGGTCGCGGCTCTTGCAATCATGCAAACCTGGCTGATCGTCTATCACGTGTTCAGCATCCTGGCGGCGGTCTCTTTCATCAAGGTGGTGAGCGAAGTCACCGGGCTGCAAGCCAGCACCCATGCCAATCCGCCATCGGCGCCCGCGGCACTGTCCGACAATCCGTTGTTCGCCAATCCCTAAAGAACCGGGAGTTCTGCACGGAGCGCCACGGCTACGGCCGTGGCGCTCTGTTTTTTGCTCGCCGCAGGCTGACCGTGCCGAATGTTTTCGATGCAGCGCAGCAGGCGGGGTCGCCCCGACTGCACGAACGCTTGGAATAACGACGTACCCCTTCCATGCCGCGCCCCAGCAGGCCTTGCGGGTGGGCACCACTTTCCGGTCCCCGTTCAAATGGACTTGAATCGATCCAAATAGCACCGCGATTTTATTGCGCCGCAAAATCACCCCTTCAAAACTTCTCACAGAAAATCAATGCATTAAACGCTAAGCAAGTTTTTTAGATCGAGTGAATTTTTTATTGACAACGTTGTCGGGCGCCTTCAAGAATGACGCCGCCGGTGGCGTTCGACGTATGCCGGACCGCGGTCAGGATCGCCGCGATGCCCTCCCTCTTAAGTTCGCGCGGCGCTCCCCCACCCATCGCGCGGCGAACCCGGAGAGTTGAGAGCAAAACTTCAGGGGAATGCCGATCCCTCTCGCTGGACGCGAACACCAGATCGACTGCAAGCGAACGAAAACACCGCCGCAAGGCAGTGCGGATTCGCTCGTCAAAAAAACGGACACGCGCACAGCGCGATGTTCTTCCGATCAGTCAGTTGCACGCACGTCTTATAAGTTAGGGAGGTTGGCGTGAATTACCGTAAGAGCGCTCTTTCGTTGGGCATTACCGCAGCATTGTGGTTCAGCGGCGTCGCCATCGCCCAGGACGCCAACAGCAACCCGCCGGCCGCCGGCCAGGCCAAGAGCGATACGCAAGCTCCGAACCAGGACAAGGCGACACAACTGGAAGGCGTTACCGTGACCGGCATCCGCGCCAGCCTGCAGAAGTCGCTGGACTTGAAGCGCAATGCCGACTCCATCGTCGATGCAATTTCCGCCGAAGACGTAGGCAAGTTCCCCGACACCAACGTGGCTGAATCGCTGTCGCACCTGCCGGGCATCAGTGTGGATCGCAACTTCGGCGAAGGCGACAAGGTGTCGATCCTCGGTACCGATCCGGCGCTCAACCGCCTGCTGCTGAATGGCCAGACGCTGGCTTCGACTAACTGGACGTCCGATCCGAACAATCCCGATAGCCGCTCGTTCGACTACAGCCTGCTGACCTCGGAAATCATAGGCACCGCCGAGGTCTACAAGACACCGCAGGCACGCATCGACGAAGGCTCGATCGGCGGCACTGTGATCATCAACACCCGTCGACCGCTGGACCTGCCGGCAAACACGCTGACCGGCAATGTCAGCTACGGCTATAACGACCGCGCCGACAAAGGCAAGCCGAACGCTTCGGTGTTCTACAGCTGGAAGAACAACGACAACACCTTCGGCGTGCTGGGTTCGGTGATGCATTCGGACAAGGTGATCGATCGCGAAGGTACCGAAATCTTCGGTTACCAGCGCGCCGGCGATCCGACCGATACCGATCCGAACCACCAGTTCCCCACCAGCGTGCTAGCCCCGGGCAAGACGGCGGTGTACCCGACCGCGATCAATACCGCGCTGTTCCAGCAGGAGCGCAAGCGCGACGGCGTATCCACCGGCATCGAGTGGGCACCGAACAAGAACTTCGAGTTGAACTTCACCGGCCTGTATGTCACGGAGAAGTTCAACAACTTCAACCAGAGCCATTATGGCGACTGGTCCGGTAGCGCGCCTTACGCCACCTCGTTGAACGTCAACGGCAACGGCCTGGCCACCAGCGGTTCGTACGGCGCCAACGCACCCACCTACCTGGACGGCTATGAGCGTTTCTCCAAGGTCAACACCGGCGCCGCGCAACTGCGCGCCGACTGGCACGGCGACGGTTGGAACGCTTCGAGCCAGGTCGGCTATACGGGTTCGACCGGCGGCTCGCAGGGCATCTATAACGTGCAGTTCCAGGGCTTTGGCGGCTACAACTGGAACCTCGCCGGCGAGCATCCGCAGATCAACTTCAACAGCCCCAACGATCCGACGCAGATGCTCGCGCACGGTGCCGGCTTCAGCTATGCGCCGAGTTTCGACCGCGAACGGTACTTCCAGGCCGATTTCAATCATGACCTGGCCCTGGGGCCGCTGAACGAGATCGAGTTCGGCATCAAGTCGAGCAACCACTACAACGGCCAGACCGGCTATGCGGCACTGATTCCCTCGCCGGATGGCAGCGGCGTTTCGCTCGCCGACCTGGACGGCGGCGGTACGCCCAGCGGTTATCTCGACGGGCTCAACGCCACCCAAAGCATGAGCAACTGGACGCAGATCAGCCAGGGCGCGCTGAAGAACTACGTGCAGACGCTGTACACCAGCGCGCCCATGGATCCCAAGGCGACTTACAGCATTGCCGAACAGAATCGTGCTTTCTATGTGCAGGGCGATTTCGGCGGCGATCATTACCGCGGCAATATCGGCGTGCGCTACTTCCACACGCGCGACACAGTCAGCGGTTACGAAAGCATCGGCGATAACCAGTACGCGCCGATCAACAAGCGCAGCAGCTACAACGACTGGCTGCCGTCGTTCAACATTGCCTATGACCTGCGTGACGACCTGACGCTGCGCTTTGCCGCAGCCAAGACGATCGCTCGCCCGCGCTTCCAGGAGATGACTCCGTATGTCGCGCTGGACGATCGCACCCTGACCGGCTCGGGTGGCAATACCGACCTGAAGCCCTACAAGTCGACCAACTACGACGCGACGGCCGAATGGTACTTCACGGATAACAGTCTGCTGTCGGCAGAGTTGTTCTTCCGCCGCATTTCCGGCTACATCCTCAATACCAATGTCCAGCAGACGCATTTCGATCTGACCGAGCTGCAGGACGAGGTGTACTCGATGGAGATCCCGGTCAACGCCGGCGTCGCCAAGGTCAAGGGTTTGTCGCTGACGTACCAGGGCAATTTCGGCCATGGCTTCGGCATGCTGGCCAACTACACCTACTCCGATGCCGATACCAGCAACAGCTTCCCGCTGCCGTATAACTCGAAGAATGCGTTCAACCTGACACCTTACTTCGAGCAAGGCCCATGGAGTGCGCGCGTAACCTATAGCTGGCGTTCGAGCTATTTCACCCAGATCGCGCAGCTGCAGTCCTCGCAGATCACCGGCATCTTCCGCGAGCTGGATGCTTCGATCGGCTACCAGATCAACGACCATATGCGCATCTCGCTCGATGGCACCAATCTGCTGGACGAAACCTATTTCGTCTACAACAACGTGCCGAGCGAGCCGTTGAACGCGTACAAGAACGGACGGACGTACACGATCAACCTGGGCCTCAAGTTGTAACCCCTCCCGGGCGCGTAATGCGCCCGGTTTTTTTTGTGCATGGTGTGGCCGGAGGGGTACACCGAAGTAAGTTTCATGCGATAAACATCTTTTCAGCTGGATGCGGAGCGCCAAGCCTTGTCACCCATGACACGCCTCTCCATCGGCCTGCTGGCCGCCCTCGTCTTCACCACGGGCGGCAGCGCCCTCGCCGCCACGCCGACGACGCGTGTGCTCGACAGTGGCTGGCAGTTCCGGCTGGCTCCCGCCAGCGAGCAAGCCAAGCAGCATCCGCAGCAGACGGCTTGGCTGGAGGCGAAGGTTCCCGGGAGCGCGCAGACCGACCTGCTCGCCAACGGCAAGATCGGCGATCCGTTCTATCGCGATAACGAGGCCAGCCTGCAATGGATCGGGCTGGCCGACTGGGACTATCGGCTCAGTTTCGATGTCGATGCGGCCGCACTCAAGCGTGACCACGTCGATCTCGTCTTCGACGGCGTGGATACCTTTGCCGACGTCGAGCTCAACGGCAAGCCACTCGTCAGTACCGACAACATGTTCCGCCGCTGGCGCCTGCCGGCAAAGGAGCGCCTGCATCCCGGCACGAATACCTTGGTCGTACACCTGCATTCGCCCATCGGCCGCCTGCTGCCATGGTTGCTGAAACAGCCTTATGCCCTGCCTGGCGAATTCGATACCGTGTTCGGCGATGAACCCAAGGGCAAGCAGACATCCAACTACGTGCGCAAGGCCAATTACCAGTACGGCTGGGATTGGGGTCCGCGCTACGTCACCGTCGGCATCTGGCAGCCGGTCAAGCTGGAAAGCTGGGACGCGCTGCGCCTGGCGGATTTCCATATAGCCCAACCGCACGTCGATGCCGACAAGGCCGAGCTCGCCGCGCAATTCCTGGTACATGCCGACAAAGCCGGCAACGCCAAGATCGACCTCACCTGGACGGCTCCGGACGGCACTCATGGCCAGGCTAGCCAGGATGTCACGCTGAAAACGGGCGACAACGCGCTGACCCTGCCATTGACCATCGCTCATCCGCAACGCTGGTGGCCTGCCGGCTACGGCGCACAGAATCTCTACCGCTTCCACGCCGACATCGTTGCCGGCAACGAGACCCTGGCCAGCAGCGATCGCGATACCGGCCTGCGCAGCGTGGAACTGCGCCGCGACCGCGATCGGTGGGGACGCGGCTTCGCTTTTGTGGTCAACGGCGTGCCGATCTTCGCCAAGGGCGCGGATCTGATTCCATTCGACAATTTCCCTGAGCGCGTCACCAACGCTCGCATCGAACAAATCCTCACTTCCGCGCGCGATGCCAACATGAACATGTTGCGCATGTGGGGCGGCGGGTACTACCAGACCGACGACTTCTACGCGATGGCCGATCGTCTCGGCATCATGATCTGGCAGGATTACATGTTCGGCGGCGCCATTCCGCCCTATGACGAAGCTTTCCGCAAGAACACCGAGATCGAGGCCACCGAGCAGGTAATGCGCCTGCGCGATCATCCCAGCATCGTGCTTTGGTGCGGCAACAACGAAGTCCAGACCGGCTGGGAATCGTGGCCGGATCGCGAAACCTTTCGCCAGTCGATCTCCGCCGAGGAACGCGCCAAGGTCGAACAGGGCATGAAAGAATTGTTCGGGCACACGCTGAGGAATGTGACGAACAAGCTGGCACCGGAAGTACCGTATTGGGCCAGCTCGCCTAGCACCGATTTCGACGGCCCGGCCAATGTGGTGACCGATGGCGACTATCATTACTGGGACGTCTGGTCTGGCTCCAAACCGATCGAGAACTACCTGGAAACCACACCGCGCTTCCAGTCCGAGTACGGCTTGCAGTCGTTCCCTGTGCTCGCGACGATCGACAGCTTCACCCGACCGGACGACCGCTCGCCGAACTCGCCGGTGATGCGTGCACACCAGAAGTTCGCCAATGGCAATGGCAACGACCGCGCTTTGCTCTACATCCGTGCACGCTATGGCGAGCCGAAGGATTTCGCATCGTTCGTGTACCTGAGCCAGATCATGCAAGCCGAAGGTATCGAGCTGGCGGCCGAGCACCTGCGCAGCGCGCGTCCGCAGAGCATGGGCTCGCTGTACTGGCAGCTCAACGATGTCTGGCCAGGTCCCTCATGGTCGAGCATCGACTATTTCGGCCGTTGGAAAGCGCTGCAATACCACGCGCGCCGCTTCTACGCGCCCGTCAGCGTGGTGCCGATACGCCGCGACGGCAAGACTTCGGTCTTCGTCGTATCCGACCGCACCGGCGCCTTCGACGCGCAGCTGCGTACTCGCGTCTACGACATGGACGGCAAGCTGCTGCATACGTCGACTGAGCCGGTGAAAGCCGCGGCGTTGGCGAGCACTGCGGCTGGCGCGTTCAGCGATGCCGAGCTCCTCCGTGGCGCCGATCCCAAGCACACCGTCGCGGTGTTCGAAGTGATCGAGGGCGGCAAGCCGATCGCGCGTCACTTGGTGTACTTCGGTCTGGCCAAGGATCTCGCCTTGCCTGCCAAGCCGGAGCTCAAGGCGGAATGGTTGGACGGTGGCAAACTGCTGCGCGTCAGCGCCAAGCGCCTTGCACGCGGCGTCTGGATCGACACAGGCGATGCCGACGTACAGCTCTCGGACAACGCCTTCGACTTGCTGCCCGGTGAGCAGGTGGATATCCGAGTCGATAGCAAGACCGCTGGCGACGTGCATAAACAGCCCACGCTGATCTCGCTGGTCGATGCCATCCAACCCGCCAGCGGGGGAGCCAAACCATGATGACTTCGCGTCGCAGCCTGCTGAAATTCCTGGCGCTGGCACCGGTGGCCGCCACTTTGGCGGGGACTGCTTTCGCCGTGCCTGCCAGCGGTAAGGCATCCTTCGCCAGCAGACGTCCGCCGGTCGGCAAACGCAAATTCGTCAGTCCCGCCGTCGAGCGCGCGATCGCACAGACCAAAGCGCGCATTGCCGATCCTGAGCTGGCCTGGCTGTTCGAGAACTGTTATCCCAACACGCTCGACACCACCGTCGAGGTCGGTACGCTCGACGGCCAACCGGACACTTTTGTCGTCACCGGCGATATCGACGCGATGTGGATGCGCGATTCCTCTGCGCAAGTCTGGCCTTATGTGTCGCTAGCGAAAGAAGACAAAGCGCTGCAGCGGCTGTTTCATGGCTTGATCCGTCGCCACGCGGTTTGCATCGGCATCGATCCGTACGCCAACGCCTTCATGCCCGACCCGAAAGCCAAGAGCAATCTGGACTGGGCACAGCACGACATCACCGATATGCGCCCTGGCGTTGCCGAACGCAAATGGGAGATCGATTCGCTGTGCTATCCCATTCGCCTCGCCTATGGCTACTGGCAGGCCACCGGCGATCGCACGCCATTCGATGACAGCTGGCACGCTGCCATGCGCAAGGTCGTGCAGACCTTTAAGGAGCAGCAGCGCAAAGACGGCCCTGGCCCCTATAAGTTCCAGCGGACATCGCAGAACCCGACGGAATCGCAGTTCCTGCAAGGCTACGGCAACCCGACGCGTCCGACCGGCATGATCCACGCAATGTTCCGTCCATCGGATGACGCCACACTCTATCCGTTCAATATTCCAGGCAATCTGTTTGCCGTGACTTCATTAGGACAACTGGCGACGATGCTGCGCCAACGCTTCCGCGACGAGACGCTGGCCGCCGAGTGCGAGGCCTTGGCCGCCGAAATCCGCCAGGCCGTGGAAACGCACGGTGTCATTCGCGATAGCCAGGGCGATCTATGGGCGTATGAAGTGGACGGTTACGGCAACCAGTTGTTCATGGACGATGCCAACGTACCGAGCCTGCTCGCCCTACCCTATCTGGGAAGCTGCAAGCGCGAAGACGCCCGCTATCGACGCACACGTGCGGCAGTATGGAGCGCGCGCAACCCCTATTTCTTCAAAGGGCGCGCTGGCGAGGGTATCGGCGGCCCCCACGAAGGCATGCGCATGATCTGGCCGATGTCGATCATGATGCGCGCTTTCACCAGCAATGACGAAGCCGAGATCGCGCAGAGCTTGCGCATGCTCAAGTCGACGCACGCCGACACCGGCTTCATGCACGAGGCATTTGACCAGGACAACCCGGCCACGTTCACGCGGTCTTGGTTTGCCTGGGCCAACACGCTGTTCGGCGAGTTGATGGTTCAGACTGTCCAGCATTACCCCGCCGCTTTGCGGCAGGTCTAACTCATATTTAGAGGAGTCACGCAACATGGTCACGCGTCGCCGCTTCATCCAAGGCATGGCCGCCCTCACCGTCATGGGCAGCCAGATCGGCGCGCTGCCCGCGTTCGCCGCCAAAGCAGCGGGCAAGAAGACCGCGCTGGCCGAAGGCGTATCGCGCCACGTCGATGTCTTCGTCGGCACGGGTGGCCATGGCCACACGTATCCTGGTGCGACGATGCCGTTCGGCATGGTGCAGCTCAGCCCCGATACCTATAGCGCGCAATGGGATGGCAGTTCCGGCTATCACCAGGGCGACGGTTCCATCATGGGCTTCTCGCATACGCACCTTTCCGGCACCGGTGCCAGCGACATGCTGGACGTGTTGGTAGTGCCGGCGATTGGCGAGGTGCTGCTGCAACCGGGCGATCGTGAGTACGACGGCGTAAACTATCATTCGCGCTTCGACGGCGTGCGGCCGGGCAAGAACGAGCCGAAGGGTTACAAGACCGGCGTCAAAGGGTACCGCTCGCGCTACACCCAGGAAGAAGCCCACCCTGGCTACTACCGTGTGCAGCTGACCGACAGCAAGGTCCTGGCCGAACTCACCGCCACCGAGCGTGCCGGCTTTCATCGCTACACGTTCCAGGAAGCCGATGCGCATCTGCTGGTCGACTTTGCGCACGGCTTCCATGACGATCCGAAAATACCTACCCGCGTTACCGATGCCAAGCTTCAGCTGATCGGCAACGACACCCTGGTCGGCTCGCGCGTGGTGCATCAGTGGGCAAACGGGCGGCACATCTATTTCGCGCTCAAGGTCTCGCGTCCGTTCCGCAAGGCATCGTTGTATTCGAACGATAAGGCGCTGACAGACGGCAGCACCCAAGCCGACGGTACCAACCTGAAGGCCGCACTGTTTTTCGACAAGGCCAATAGCGCGCCGCTGCTGGTCAAGGTGGGCATCTCCGGCGTGGATGTCGAAGGTGCGCTGCGCAACCTCTCCAAGGAAATTCCGGATTGGGATTTCGACGGGGTGCGCGCACATGCCGAAGCGAGCTGGGAGCAGGAACTCAGCCGCATTCACATCGACACCCGCTCGGACGATATCAAGCGCACCTTCTATAGCGCGCTATATCACACCATGCTGGCGCCGACGCTGTTCAGCGACACCGATGGCCGCTATCGCGGCATGGACATGCAGGTGCATCAGCTGCCGGCAGGCCGGCACAACTACAGCACCTATTCGCTGTGGGATACCTATCGCGCCGAGCACCCGCTGATGACGCTGTTCCAGCCCGAGCGCGTGCCCGACCTGGTCGACGGCTTGGTGCGGATGGCAGCCGAAAGCCCAGCCGGCCCACCCGTATGGCCGCTGCAAGGCATCGAAACGGTCTGCATGATCGGCTATCACTCGGCCGTGGTGATCGCCGAGGCACAGGCCAAGGGCTTCAAGGGTATCGACTACGCCAAAGCCTGGCCCATCTATCGCAAGCGCGCAATGGAAGACGATTACCTGGGCCTGGCCGACTACCGCAAGCGCGGCTATATCCCATCGGATCTGCACAACGAAGCTGTCAGCAAGACGCTCGAATATGCCTACGATGACTGGGTCATGGCTTCGATGGCCGACGCGGCCGGTGCGCATGACGATGCCGAACTGCTGCGCAAGCGTTCTCGCAACTATCGCAATGTGTTCGACAAGACGCAGAACTTTGTCCGTCCTCGCGGCAGCGACGGCAAGTGGCTGGAGCCGTTCGACCCGCGCGCCATGGGCCATTCGAAGAAGTGGCGCGATTTCACCGAATCCAATGCCTGGCAAGCGACGTTCCTCAACCAGCACGATCTTTACGCCTACATGACGCTGTTCGGCGGCGAAAAGGCGTTCGAAGCGAAATTGGATCAGCTCTTCACTACCGACTCCACGCTGCCTGCCGATGCGCCGCCGGATATCGCCGGCATGGTCGGCCAGTACGCGTTCGGCAACGAGCCGGCGCACCACATGCCCTACCTCTACGCATACAGCGGTTCGCACTACAAGACACAGGCGCGCGTGCGCATGCTGATGGAAACCATGTACCTGCCCGCCCCCGATGGCTTGCCCGGTAATGAGGACTGCGGCCAGATGAGCGCTTGGTACGTGATGAGTGCACTCGGCCTTTACGCGGTCGATCCGGTCAGTACCAACTATGTGTTCGGCAGTCCGATATTGGACCGTGCCGAGGTGCAGCTCGCCGGCGGCAAGCGCCTCGTGGTGGAGACCAAGGGCAACGGCAAGGGGCGTCCGTACATCCAGTCGGTCACCTGGAACGGCAAGCCTTGGACGCGTAGCTGGATCACGCATAGCGAGCTGGCTGCCGGGGGCACGCTGGTCTTCGTCATGGGCGATAAGCCCAATGTTTCGTTCGGTTCGGCCCTGACTGACCGACCGCCCGCCTTCGGGCTGCCCGCCGACGCCAAGGTCGACGTGACAGCTTGAGGACCGCGCCGATTGGCGGGCTGCCCTCACGGTCCGTCAATCGGCGTATTTTTTCAGCTTGCATAGCTATTGCCGCTGCCAAGGTCATGCATGAAGCCATCCATGGCTTTCCTTGAGGGGAAGCCTAATGAGCGAGCCATTCAATCCGTATTCGGCGCCGATGGCGCGCGTGGCCGATGCGCCGCGAGACGATGCCAATACCGAGCAGGTCCTGTCCGGGCAAAAATGGGTGATCTACGCGATCCTGCTCTATTTTCTGACTGCGGCTATACCGAGCCTGCCATGGGGGGCGCTTGGGGCTATCGCAGCGGACGCAATGCTTCTGATCGCGCTGATCATGGCGTTGATCGGTGTCCGGCGATTGCGTTCCGGGCTGGGGTTTCACCCCGCACTGAGCGTGTTCTGCCTGGTGCTCATGTTTGCACCTCTGCTCAATATCCTGCTGCTGGTCCTGAGCAGCCAGGCCAATAGCCGCCTGCGCGCCGCAGGCTACAAGGTGGGTCTGCTCGGCGCCAGGCGCTAGCTGGGGATGTCCGGGGCGGAGCGGGCCCTTTTTGGCAGGTCCGGCCCCAGCCTTTACAATGGGAGTTTGACTGCCCTTTCGCGCGCGCCGGACCGGTGCGCCCATCCGAGTCCCCCCATGGAAAAGAGTTTCGAGCCGCGCCCGATCGAATCCAAGTGGTATACCCGCTGGGAAGCCAGTGGCGACTTCAAGCCCCCGGGCCAAGGCACGCCCTACTGCATTCTGCTGCCGCCGCCGAACGTCACTGGCACGCTGCACATGGGCCACGCGTTCCAGCAGACCGTGATGGACATGCTGATCCGCTACCACCGCATGCGCGGCTTCAACACGCTCTGGCAGGTAGGTACGGATCACGCCGGCATCGCCACGCAGAAGATCGTGGAGAACCAGCTGGCAGCTGACGGCAAGACACGCCACGACCTGGGTCGCGAGCCTTTTGTCGAACGCGTATGGCAGTGGAAAGAAGAGTCGGGTTCGACCATCACCAACCAGATGCGTCGCCTGGGTGTCGCCGCCGACTGGTCGCGCGAACGCTTCACCATGGACGAGGGCCTGTCCGCCGCGGTACGCAAAGTGTTCGTGGAGTGGTATCGCGCCGGCTTGATCTACCGGGGCAATCGCCTGGTGAACTGGGATCCGGCGCTGCAGACCGCCGTGTCGGACCTGGAAGTCACCAACGTCGAGCGTGACGGCCACCTGTGGTCGATCCGCTATCTCACCGCCGACGGCAGCGACAGCGTCGTGGTCGCGACCACGCGTCCGGAAACCATGCTGGGCGACGTGGCCGTCGCCGTGCATCCGGACGATGAGCGTTATAAGCACCTTGTCGGCAAGATGCTGCACCTGCCGCTGTCGGGCCGGGAAATTCCGGTGATCGCCGACGATTACGTCGAGCGCGAATTCGGCACCGGTTGCGTGAAGATCACGCCAGCGCACGATTTCAACGACTACGCCATCGGCCAGCGCCACAAGCTCGCGCCGATCGAGATCTTCACGCTCGACGCCAAGGTCAACGACAACGCGCCCGAGAAGTACCGCGGCCTGGATCGCTACGAGGCACGCAAACATGTGCTCGCCGACCTGGAGGCTTCCGGCCTGCTGGTCGAGACCAAACCGCACAAATTGCAGGTGCCGGTAAGCCAGCGCTCGGATGCGGTGATCGAGCCGATGCTGACCGACCAATGGTTCGTCGATCTCACCTCCGACGCACAGGCCGATGGCCGCCCCGGCGGACGCAAGGCGATCACGGAGCCGGCGCTCGACGCGGTGCGCTCCGGTGAGATCAAGTTCGTGCCGGAAAACTGGACCACCACATACACACAATGGCTGGACAACATCCAGGACTGGTGCATCAGCCGCCAGCTTTGGTGGGGACACCGCATTCCCGCATGGTACGACGAGGCCGGAAATATCTTCGTCGGTGAAGACGAGGCCGATGCCCGCGCGCATGCCACCACCGCACCGGTCGGTGCGTTGCGCCAGGATGAGGACGTACTCGACACCTGGTTCAGCTCTGCGCTGTGGCCCTTCTCCACGCTCGGCTGGCCCGCCGACGGGCCGGTGAAGAACGAGCGCGGCGAGATCGTCGCCAACTGGGAGCACGACAAGCTGTTCCTGCCCAGCGCCGTGCTGGTGACCGGCTTCGACATCATCTTCTTCTGGGTCGCGCGCATGGTGATGGCGACCAAGTACTTCACCGGCCAGGTGCCGTTCCGCGAGGTGTACATCAACGCCATCGTGCGCGACGCCGAAGGCCAGAAGATGTCCAAATCCAAGGGCAATACGCTGGATCCGCTGGACCTGATCGACGGGATCGAGCTGGAGCCGCTGGTGGAAAAATCCACTAGATCGCTGCTGATCCCGCAAGTGCGCGAGAAAGTGGAAAAGCGCGTGCGCAAGGATTATCCGGGCGGCATCCCCGCCATCGGCACCGATGCGCTGCGCTTCACTTTCGCTGCGCTCGCCAGTTATAGCCGCACGATCAATTTCGATATCAAACGCGCCGAAGGCTACAAGGCGTTCTGCAATAAGCTGTGGAACGCGGCGCGCTTCGTCTTGATGAACCTGCCCGAAGGCGAGCTTGTCGCCACCGGCGCACCGGCGACCGAAGCAGAGCGCTGGATCCTCACACGCCTGAAGCGGACCTTGACCGAAGTCGAGCAACATTTCGTCAGCTATCGTTTCGACCTGCTGGCACAGGCGCTGTACGAATTCGTCTGGAACGAATACTGCGACTGGTTCCTGGAACTGTCCAAGCCGGCCCTGAGTGGCGATGACGCCGCTGCTTCCGCATCGACCCGGCGCACCCTGCTGGTAGTGCTGGAGACGATCCTGCGTGCGCTGCATCCGATCATCCCGTTTATCACCGAAGAGATCTGGCAGATCGTCGCACCCAAGCTCGGTTTGACTGAAAACGCTTTGCTGCGGCGTCCGTGGCCGCAAGCCGGGAATATCGTCGGCGACGATACAGCGACTGCCGAGATCGAGTGGTTCAAGAACGTACTGAGCGGTATTCGCCGCATCCGCTCGGAAATGAACATCGCTCCCGGCAAGACCATTCCGCTACTGCTGGCCGATGGCGACGCGACCGATCGCGCGCGCGCGACCAAATTCGCCGCTCAGATCGCTTTCCTGGCTCGTGTGGAATCGCCGCAGTGGATCGACGCCGGCGCTGACGAACCGGCGGCTGCGGCTGCGGTCGTCGGTTCGATGCGCGTGTTGATTCCGCTGGCAGGCTTGATCGACGTGGGTGCGGAAAAAACGCGCCTGGCCAAGGAGATCGGACGCATCGAAGGCGAGATCAAGAAGTGCGAGGGTAAATTGGGTAACGCCAACTTCGTGGCGAATGCGCCTGCCGCCGTGGTGGAGCAGGAGCGGCAGCGTATCGCGGACTGGAATGTGCAACTGGATGCGTTGCGGGAACAGGCAAGGAAGTTGGCCTAGCTGCCAGGGCTTGAAATGCCGAGGGCCTGCGTAGAGTCGCTGGGACCCAGCGACTTCCGGCTCACCTCGGTTACTCCTTGACTCCCTGCTCCCCCATCTCCAACGCCATCACAATCGCATCCTCACGCCCATCCTTGGCGGGGTAATACTTCGGCCGCTGGCCGATCTGCGCAAAGCCCATCGATCGGTAGAGCGCCTGCGCTACCGGATTGGATGGACGCACCTCCAGGAACACCCGTTCGGCCGCATGCCAGCGCGCAATGTCGAGCAAGCGGCGCATCAAGTGCCGCCCCAGACCCAGGCCGCGGTGCTTCTCGCCGATGCACACATTGAGGATATGCGCCTCGCCCGCACCGACGGAGAGGATGCCGTAACCGACCACCTCCTCGTCCAGGCACATCACCCAGCATGGGTGGCCCGCACGCAAGCAGTCGCCGAACACACCCGGCGACCAGGGAAATTCGTAGGACGCGCGCTCCAACTCGGCGACGGTATCCAAGTCGTCGCGTCGCATCGCGCGCACCTGCGCATGCGGCCGCGCGACCGCCACCATTACGGCTGGCCTCCGTCCGCCAGGGCACGACGCAAACTGCGTAGCGCGTTCCATAGCCGGCGCTTTCCTTCGCCGCTGGTGCGGATCGCATGCGGCTCGTCGGCCAGCACAATCTGTGCGCGATGCAGCACAGCCGCCGGCAACACGCGGCCCAACGCATGTGCCTGCGCTTGACCGAACACCAGATAGGCCCGCGCTTCGGGCACATGCCCGAGCTGGCCGTCCGCGCCCACTTCAATGCGCGCCGCCCGCGCCAATACCGGGCCATAGGCCTGGAACGCCCGTCCGAGCAAATCGAGTAACGGCACCGGGCAGCCCGCCGGCAGGAGCACGACACTGTCGGCACTGCCAGCATCGATCGCAGCGGGCGCGGCAACCGGCGCGGCATCGGTCAATCGATGGCGCCGCACCCACGGTGTGACCCCAAGCGCGCGCAGCAGGCGCGCCCGATGCTCAACCGGTACCGGCGCCGATCCGCTCATGCACCGCCTCGGCGGCGACGGCGCGTCGCCACGCCCCAGAGCGTTACCACCGGACCGGACAGGGCATAGAGAAGGAAAACCACAAAAAGCACACGCGGCGGATCGACGAAAAACGGGATCAACACCAGCACGCCGGCGATCATCCACAAGAACGACACCGGCCCGCCCTGCCCGGGCAGCGATTTGAAACTGAAATAGCGGAAGCGGCTGACCATCAGGAGGCCCACGATAACCGCCATCGGCAAGGTCAGCGGGGATACGTCCGCGCCGGCGACACCGAACTTGTCCATGCTCCAGACGAACGCCATGCAGACGGCCGCCGCTGCCGGACTGGCCAGGCCCTGAAAATAGCGCTTGTCGATCACTTTCACCTGGGTATTGAACCGCGCCAGGCGCAAGGCGGCGCAGGCCGCATAGATAAAAGCTGCCGCCCAGCCGATCTTGCCCCAGGTCGGCCCGAAATCCTTCAACGTGGACAGCGACCAGGTGTACATCACCAAGGCCGGCGCAAGGCCGAAGCTGACCAGGTCGGAAAGCGAGTCGTACTGCACACCGAACTCGCTTTGCGTGCCCGTGGCCCGGGCGACGCGCCCGTCCATGCCGTCCAGCAGGGCAGCAATGAAGACGGCAATGGCCGCATCGCTGTAGTTGCCGCCGATACTGGTCACGATCGCGTAAAAGCCTGCGAACATGGCGCCAGTGGTGAACAGGTTCGGCAGGAGGTAGATGCCTCGGTGCCGCGGCGTGCGAACGGGGGTGCTATCGCTCATGAATCAATCCGTGACGGGATACGCGAAGTTTAGAGCCTGAGGGAGTCCAGGTTCCAACCCGGCTTGAGTCGGGCCGGGGCCAGGGTGTTAACTTAGCGACTGCATCGCATTCCGCCCGGAGACCTCCATGCGCCGTCCGCTGCTCGCCGCCGCGCTGCTTTTGCTCGCACCATCGCTTTTCGCCCAAGCCTACAAATGGACGGATAGCGCCGGCACGGTGCATTATTCCGAAACGCCGCCGCCGACGGGGACGAAGTTCCAGAAGATCACCACGGTAGGCACCGCCGAGCCAGTGGCCCAACCGGCACAGAACACCGAAAGCCCGGCCGAGGCGACCCCCAAGCCTGCGCCGGCCGCCCAGCCGATGGCCGATACACCGGCCAATCGCGCCAAATTCTGCGCTTCGCTCAAGTCGAACCTGGACCTGCTGCAAGGCGAAGGCCCGGTCGCGGTACAGCAAGGCGATGGACAGCAGCAGAACCTCGACGACGACCAGCGCAAGAACCAGTTGGCGACCGCACAGGCCCAATACCAGAAGTATTGCGGCAAATAACCGGCAACCGACGGCTATAATCGAGGTTTTTATACGCCGGATCCGCTCAAATGCGCCTTAGTCAATTCCACCTGGCTACCGTCAAGGAAGTCCCCGCCGACGCGGAAATCGCCAGCCATCGCCTGATGCTGCGCGCCGGCATGATCCGCAAGCTCGCCGCGGGACTGTATACCTGGAGCCCGCTGGGGCTGCGCGTCTTGCGCAAGGTCGAGGCGGTGGTGCGCGAGGAAATGAATCGCGCCGGTGCCATCGAGATGCTGATGCCCTCGGTGCAACCCAAGGAGCTATGGGAAGAAACCGGCCGCTGGCAGAAATTCGGCGGGCAGTTGCTGAAAATCAAGGACCGCAAGGAACAAGAGTTCTGCTACGGCCCCACGCATGAAGAAGTCATCACCGATTTCGCGCGTAACGAGCTGAAGAGCTACAAACAGCTTCCGGTTAATTTCTACCAGATCCAGACCAAATTCCGCGACGAGATCCGCCCACGCTTCGGCGTCATGCGCGCGCGCGAATTCCTGATGAAGGACGCCTACTCCTTCCACCTGGACCCGGCCTCGCTGGCGGCCACTTATGATGTCATGTATCAGGCGTATTCGCGCATTTTCACCCGCCTGGGCTTGACCTTCCGCGCGGTGCAAGCCGATACCGGCGCTATCGGCGGCAATGCCAGCCACGAGTTTCAGGTGCTGGCCGATTCGGGTGAGGATGCCATCGCGTTCTCCGATCAGTCTGATTACGCAGCCAATATCGAGAAAGCCGAAGCGCTTGCACCGACTCACCCGCGACCGGCTCCCACGGCGCCGCTGGAACGCGTCGATACCCCGCGCGTGCGCACCGTCGAAGAAGTGGCCACGCATCTGGGCGTACCCCCTGGCCGCGTGCTCAAGACGATCCTGGTACGCGGCAAAGAAGGCCTGGTCGCCCTGTGCTTGCGTGGCGACCACGACATCAACGATGTCAAAGCGAGCAAGCTCGCCGAACTGCCGGACGAATCGGTGCTGGCCAGCGAGGAGGAAATCCTGGCCGCGACTGGCACACGGCCGGGCTTTATCGGCCCGGTGGGTCTGCCGGCCTCGATTCCGGTCATCGTCGACCGCAGCGCGGCCGTCATGGCCGACTTCGTCTGCGGCGGCAACCGCAACGACACGCACTACGTCGGCGCGAACTGGGATCGCGATGCCTATATCGCCCGTGTAGAGGACCTGCGCCAGGTGACCGCCGGCGACCCCTCCCCCGATGGCAAGGGCCAGTTGCGGATCGCACGCGGCATCGAAGTGGGCCACGTCTTCCAGCTAGGCCAAAAATACGCCGAGGCTCTCAAGGCGACCGTACTCGACGACCAAGGCAAGCCGCAGGTCATGTACATGGGCTGCTACGGTATCGGCGTCAGCCGCATCGTCGCCGCGGCGATCGAGCAGCGCCACGACGATGCCGGCGTGATCTGGCCGGAACCGATGGCCCCATGGCGCGTTGCCGTTTGCGTGATCAATCCGAAGAATGCACCGGACATTGCCCAGGCCGCGGAATCGCTCTATAACCGATTGAACGAGCTCGGTGTCGAGACGGTCCTGGACGATCGCGGCCTGCGCCCTGGCGCCATGTTCGCCGATATGGAGCTGATCGGCATCCCGCATCGCGTGGTGGTCAGCGAACGTGGCTTGGCCGCTGGCACCTTGGAATATCGTGCCCGCCATGAAAGCCAATCCAGCCAGGTAACCCAAGAGCAATTACTGGCTTTGCTAGGACATTAAGTCCGGCAACAATATCTTTCGCAAGTTTTACAAAGAGGCCGCTTATGCGGCCTTTTTTGCGCCGCATGCAACCCGATGATAATCAGAGCGATTACCTTACAGGACATTCTGGAACCGACCGACAATTATAACCTTCGTAGTAGCCAAAGGACTTGAAAGCCGACTTTACAATCGGGTAAGGGTTCGGGGAAAATCGACCCTGCAATTGGGACGCCAATTGCTTTCAATACAAATTAAATCAAAAAGCTGTTTTTCACTCACTCACCCGGGAGTTTCAATCATGGCCGTCGATATCAAGAGCCTCAACCACAGTCAGCTCAACGATCTGATCAGCAAGGCGCAGATACGCCAGAATGAGCTGCGCAAGGAAAAAGTCGGCAAGCTTCGCGAAAAAATCCACGCGCTGATCAAGGCAGAAGGCTACTCCTTCGACGATATTTTCGGCGGCAAAGTCGCCGGCAAGCGCCGCTCGGGCGGCATCGTTGCACCGAAGTACAAGAATCCGGCCAATCCGGAGCAGACCTGGTCCGGCCGCGGCAAGCGCCCACGCTGGTTCAACGATGCGCTGAAGGCCGGCAAGTCCGAAAAGAGCCTGTTGATCGGATAATCCCGCAAGATGCTCTGCAAGAACGCCGGCCCTGCGCCGGCGTTTTTTGTTGCATCGGGGCCGTTATCGAGCCGGCGATGGGTTCGATCAAAGCGATCGCCGCGGCGAGACCAGCAAATCGCCAAAAAGCAGCCCCGCAACCAACGACACAAGCAATGTCACCAGCAACAAGCCGGTGTCCATGCCCAACTCCGTATCCCGCTCCAGCAAATACGAAACGCTGCGAAAACCTACACTTCCCGGGACGAGCAGGATAATCCCCGGCTCGCGCACCACAGCACCGGGACGGTGCATGAAACGCGCATAGACGTTAGCGAGCGCGCTGAGAAGTAAACCGCCCAGGAAAACCCCGAACGGCGCCTTCGGCAACGAGCCGGCGATTTGCCCGCCCCAGCGCGTGGCCAAGTAGCCGGCGATCACCGCCCCCATGACGGTCAGCCAATCGCGGCGCGCCGCGCGAAATGCGATAGCCCACGCAAACGCGCCGACGATCAGCGCTACGGTTTCGGTCCATACAGGTAGCGGCGCCTGGGCAAAATCGCGCGCCTGAATGCCCAGGGCAGCGCAAAGCTGGGTGGCTGCCACGGTCCCGAAGGTGAGCTTGAGCAAGGTCGAAATCGCCCCGCCCATGCGCGCCATGCCGGCCACCAGGTGCTGACTGGAAATTTCGCGGACCGCCGTGGTCAGCGCCATGCCAGGAACCAGCACGATCAAGCTGGCCAGGATCACCGATTTCAGCGCCAGCGGCACAACGTAGGCACTGACCGTAATAGCCACGGTCGTTGCCACCAGGGCGCTGATCGCCTCGCTGGCGACAGCCAGACGCGGGCGCGTCGCCGACGAAACCATGATCAGGCCGATGATCGTGCCGATGACACCGGCGACGACCAGGTCCGTCCACGCAGCGCGCAACAGCAGCGCGACCACGCTGGCGGCGGCCAGGCCATACGTCGCGATCACAGTGGCCTGGGCCTTGCGCGTATCCGGCTTGCCCAACTCACGCAATAACCGGAACCCTTCGCGCATGTCCAATTCGCCAGCGGTCACCCGGTCGGCAATGGTGTCTACTTCGCATAAACGCGCCAGATTGACGTCGCCAGGCGACAAGCGCATGACCTGGGTGACTTGGGCCAGCGCCTCTTCGCCCTTGGAAATCTCGGCGAACGACATGATGATCGCGGTAGGGCTCGACCAGACATCGGCCTGCAGGCCGAAACGCTGCGAGACACCCGTAATCGCCATTTCCAGGCGTGGCGTGGAGGTGCCGTACTGATGCAGGCGCCGCGCCAGCTCCATGACGAAGACGATGCGTGTCTGCAGCTCAGTATCTTCGAAAGACGGTCGGAACGCCTGCGGTGGACGGGCGCTCCAAGGTACGTGGGTTGGCGAGGGAATGCGGTGCATACTGCATTGTTACCGGAAGGCGCGTGGTTTTGACACCGGGCCATGCCTTCGCAACCGTCGGCATGTGACGTATAGCATCGCCCCCGGGCGCCTGGCGGCGCTTTACGACACCGCCTTGACCCTGAGCACCGTGCCGTCGACAGATTCGACCTCCACGGTCGTGCCTTGCGGTAGATCCGGCCCGCTGACCAGCCATTGGCCATCGCCGACACGAGCCTTGCCGCGCCCATTGACGATCGACTCGATCAGCACATAGCGCTGGCCGATCAACTGCTCGCCGCGCCGGTTCAGACGCTCGTCGCCCGGCTCGACACGTTGCAAGCGAGGACGCACCGCATACCAGTACACGGCACAGGAAGCAAAAGCGAGCACAACGAAAATCACGGACTGCGCCAGCACCGAGCTTTCCGGCCAAGCCAACACCACCGCACCGGTCACGGCCGCGGCGATGCCGATCCACAGCATGAAATACCCCGGCAGGACAACTTCGACGGCAATCAATACCAGCGCAAGCATCCACCACAGATAATGTACGGCGACGTTAGCAAGCATGCGCTCCCCCTTGCGTTCTCAATAGTTGCCTGGCGCGGGCGGCGGCGTACGGCGGCCGGCCGCCAGCTTTTCCTGCTGCTGGCCCAGCGACTCCTTGGCCAGCTCCGCAATGCCTGCCAGCGATCCCAGGACTCCTGTCGCTTCCATCGGCAGCAACAGCATTTTCTGGTTCGGCGAATGGGCCATTTCCTTCAGCGCTTCGACGTACTTGTTGGCGATGAAGTAATTAAGTGCGTTGACGTCGCCGCTGGCGATCGCATCGGAGACGAGCTTGGTCGCCTGCGCTTCGGCCTCGGCCAAGCGAATGCGCGCCTCGGCTTCACGGAAAGCAGCCTCCTTCCTGCCTTCGGCGGCGAGGATCGCCGATTGCTTCTCGCCGTCGGCCTTGAGCACTGCGGCCTGGCGAAATCCTTCGGCCTCAAGGATATTCGCACGCTTCTCGCGCTCGGCCTTCATCTGCCGCGCCATCGAGTCGACCAAGTCGCGCGGCGGTGCGATGTCCTTGATCTCGATACGGTTGACCTTGACGCCCCAGGGGTGAGTCGCTTCGTCGACCACGGTCAGCAGCTTCGCATTGATCGCGTCACGCTGGCTCAAGGATTCGTCCAGGTCCATCGAGCCGAGCACGGTACGGATATTGGTCATGACCAGCGCAAGGGCCGCCTGCTCGAGGTTGGATACCTCATAGGCAGCCTTGGCAGCGTCCAGTACCTGGTAGAACACCACGCCGTCTACGCGCACTACCGCGTTATCCTTGGTGATCACGTCCTGGCTAGGCACGTCGAGCACTTGTTCCATCATGTTCATCTTGCGACCGATGCCGTGCATGATCGGAATCAGAAAGTGCAGGCCCGGCGAAAGCGTGCGGACGTACTTGCCGAATTGCTCGACCGTCCATTCGTAACCTTGCGGCACGACGCGAACCGCCTTGGCCACGATGATGACGGCGAGCACGGCAATAGCCAATGCAAAGAGCTGACCCATGGTACGACTCCGTTCGATAGTTATGATGGAGTATAGGAGAGCCGCCCGGGGGACGGGGGTTAAGCCGTTGTAAGGCGAAGCAATCAGGTCGCCGGCTGGGGCAACATGAGCGTCACGCGCAGCCCGCCTTCTTCCCGGTTCGCCAGCGTGATCCGGCCGCCGTGCGCTTCGGTAATCTCACGCGCCAGCGCCAGACCCAGGCCAGTACCCGAACGCTTGGTCGAATAGAACGGGAGCAACGCCTGCGCCAATACCGTTTCGCTCATACCGGGGCCGTGGTCGGCCACTTCGATGCGCAGCTCTTGCCCGACCAGGGACAGCGACAAGGTCACGCCGTCGTCGGCACTACCCGATTCGTGTGCGTTCTTGATCAGGTTGATCAGCACCTGTTCGATCTGCGCGGCATCGAAACGACCGGGATGCTTGGGCGGTTCGCCCACCAGATGAAACTGGCAGTGCAACGCCAAGCCCTGCAAAAACTGCGTCCATTCGATCTTGACCGGTTGCGGCGCCGGCAGCTTGGCAAAACTCGCATAACCCGCAATAAAGCCGTGCAAATGGCGCGCGCGTTCGCCGATGGTGGCGAATACGCCTGGCAGGCGCTCCGTGTCGCCACGACGTGCAAGCTCGGCACCGGAATGGGCCAACGAGGAAATCGGTGCCAGCGAGTTATTCAGTTCGTGACTGATGACGCGGATCACGCGCTTCCATGTCGCCACCTCCTGGCGTGACAACTCGCGTGTCATGCGGCGGAACAGCAGCAGCCGATGCGGCCTTCCCTGCAGGCGGAAGTTGCGCTGCGACAGATGAAAAGTCTCTTCGCTGCCATCCATGTCCACAGTCAGCAAGGCATCTTCGCCGCCCAGGGCGGCGCGGCGCAGCGTCTCGGGGGTGCCTTGCAGCAGGTCGGTGAAATCCAGCCCCTGCAACGATTTTCCTTCGTTGAAAAGATGACGCGCAGCGATATTGGCATAGACCACGCGATTGCTCGCATCGGTGAGCACCAGCGCCACCGGCGTGTTCTGCACCACGGTATCGAGCAGCAACTCGCGCTGCGCCAGATTCTGCCGTTGTTCGCGCAGGGTCTGGCCCAATGTGTTGTGCATGCGGATCAGGTCGCCCAGTTCGTCGCGTCGCTGGGCGGCGATGGAAAAACTGAAATCGCCGTCGCGGTAACTTGCTACCGCTCCTTCGAGCGCACGCAGCATGCGTGCGACCGGCGCCATCACAAGATGTCCCAGCCACAATGACAATGGCAGCAAGACGACGACAGTCACGATGAAGCCGCTGTAGGGGCCGGTAGGCATCGGCACCGTCAACGAAAGATCTTTCTTCATCCAGGCGATCCATTGCGGCAGCGGCCAATGGGTCACGCCGTAGTAGATCAAAGCCCCGGCGATACCGACCATGCCCAGCAGCACGGTCAGACGCACCTGCAGGGTCAAACTACGCGCCATGCCGTCCCCTTATCTAGGCGCAACGCGCTCAATGGCATTTGGACTGCCGCGGGTCGGTCGCGCAGTTGGCGGCCGGGCGCTCGTTATCGCCAAATACGCTGTTGTCGTTGATCGCCTGCGGACGGTTCGGATCGGGCCGCACGCCATCCTGCACATGCGGTTTGGAGTCCTTGAACTTGAACGGGCTCGATTGGGCCTGGCTACCGCCCCGGCTATCGCCGTATTTCACTGTGCTCGCGCTGGCCGGCTTGCTCCAGCTGTCGCTGGCCTGGGATGTGGATTGCGCGCTGGCGACTTGGGCCGAGGCGGCAAGTACAAGAGAAGCAAGCAGAATCATCGAACGACGCATGACCGGGCACCTTTCAGCGTTGCGGATGAGCCGATCTTAGAGCCAAGGCCGCGTTGGCGCATAGGCCACAAGGGCCGGCTCATTGGCACCGCATCAAGCTTGCGCAGCCAACCCGTAACGCTCCATGCGCCGATAAAGCGCCTGCCGCGACAGACCGAGCGCTTGCGCGGCACGGCTGACCACACCATCGGCTTTATCCAATGCAGCCTCGACCGCTTCACGGCTGGGTTCGTCCAGGTTGCGCGAAGGTGCGATGGCCTGCTGGGGCAGATTGAGCAGCTCCGGAGCGATGCGGCCATCGGGTGCTAACAGGGCCGCACGCTCGATGGCGTTTTTCAGCTCGCGCACATTGCCCGGCCAGGGATAGGTCAGCAGGGCTTCTCGTGCCGCATCGGTCAGCTCCGCGCGACCGTCGAGGAAATGCTCGGCCAGCGGCAGGATGTCATCGATACGCTCGGCCAGCGGCGGCAGGTTCACTTCGATGACGTTGAGGCGGTAGTAAAGATCTTCGCGGAAGGTTCCCGCACGAATCATGCTCTTCAGATCGGCATTGGTCGCGCTGAGCACACGCACTTTGACCTGACGCGTGCGCCCCGAGCCCAGGCGTTCGAACTGTCCGGTCTCCAGCACGCGCAACAGCTTGACCTGGCCAGAGAGCGGCAGGTTGCCGATTTCATCCAGGAACAAGGTGCCGCCGTCGGCCATCTCGAACCGGCCCTCGCGCGCCTTGTTGGCTCCGGTATAGGCACCGGCATCGGCGCCGAACAGCTCCGCTTCGATCAATTCGCCCGGCAGAGCACCGCAGTTGACCGCAATGAACGGACCGCGCTTGACCGGCGAATTGGTATGCACGATGGCCGCGATGCGTTCCTTGCCGGCGCCATTGGGTCCGGTGATCAGGACCGGCACTTCGGACCGGGCCACCTGACAAGCCAGTTCCAGGGTCCTGGCCATCGGTTCGGAAGCGAACACCAATCCGTCCAGGTCATAGCGGCGCTGAAGATCCTCACGGCGCTTGCGTCGCTCGTTGCGTGCCCGGCTGACCTCGCGGGTGGATTCGGACAGCTCCAGGAGGTTTTCCACCGTGGCAAGCAGCTTGGCATCGTCCCAGGGCTTGGCCATGTAATCGGCCGCGCCGGCCTTGACGAGCTCCACCGCGGTTTCCAGGTGAGTCCAGGCCGTCAGCAGAATGACCGGCAGATCGGTGTGTCGCTGGCGGATCGCCCTGAACAGCGCCACGCCCTCTTCGCCGGAAGTGGTATCGGCGGTGAAGTTCATATCCTGGATCACCACATCCACCCGCTCGCGCTCAAGCATCTCCAGGCCTTGTTCCTGGGTGAGCGCCACCAGCGGCCGAATCTCGTGCAGCGAAAGCGCCAGCGAGAGCGCCTCGCCGACGGTAGGGTTGTCATCGATGATCAGGACAGTTCGCATTCGTCGTCTGCACATGTGGGCATAGATGCGTACCTATGCCGAATGGTTTAAAGAGGAGGCCCATAACTGGACGACCGGTAGAGCGTAAAGGGAAAACTGCCGGAGAAGACCGAATCGGCGCGCCTTTCCGCTTTACTGGCCTCAAAGTAGCCGGCCTCGCCCTTTACGGACCACGCCGGCTACCGACTTTACCGCACTCTCAGACCGAACGCGTCGCCACCACAGGCGGCACCCGCGAAGCACGTAGCGCCGGGCCGAACACCGCGACCTGGCCCAATAGCCAGAGTGCGACGGCGCCGACCGGCAGATAGGCAAGCGGCATGCGGGGAACTTCGTAAAAGCGCATCAGCACGAGGTTGAGCACGAACGCCATAACCATGCCCACAGCGATACCGCCGCCGACAATCAGGAAGTTCTCAGTCTGGAAATAGCTCAGGATATCGCTGCGCCGTGCGCCGATCGCCCGGCGTATGCCGATCTGCCGGCGGCGCTGCTGCACCCAGAAGCTCGCCAGGCCGACGATCCCCAGCGCCGTGACGAGCATCATCGCCACAATAATGCCGCAAAGAATCCCTGCCATGGCGCGTGTGCTGGCGAAGTAAGCATCGCGCAACGCGCTAAGCGTATCGGTATAAGTCTCGTCGATCACGACCTCCGGAGCGAGGCGCTCCGTTGTATCGATCGCCGCGCGCAGTACTTTGTCCCGATTGAACGGCTCCGTACGCATCACGAAGACCGTTCCCACTACCTGCTCTCCGGTGATGAGCGCTGTATTGTACAAGGCCGTCGGTTCTGGATTGGGCCTTATCAAGTCGCCGATCAAGCCGACCACCTGCCGCTGCGCGCCATCGGTGTACAGCACCTGCCCGAGCGGCGCTTTTCCTGGCCACACGCTTTGCGCATACGAGCCTGTCATCAGGATAGATGGCCCGGAAGGCAGGAACGTGTCCGAGCGCGCCTCCTCCGCATCGCCTAGCCAGCGGCCGGCGACCAGATGCAACCCCATGGTCGCGACGAAATCGTTGTCGGCCACGTAGAAGTGACCTTCATGGTTATAACGCGGATCGTCCATATCGCTGCGAAATCCCATCTCGCCCGTCTGCGCGGTGAATGGCACCGCGTTGGTCATACTCACCGACTCCACACCGGCAATGCCGCGCAGCGCCTGTTTGATACGCAAAAGCGTATCGGGAAGCAAATCCTTACCATTACTCTTGAGTGTCAACACGACCAGATGCGTCTCGTCCACGCCCGATGCCTTCCGCATGAGATCCAGGCGGTTGCTCAGCATGAACAAGGCATTGCACAGTACCGCGCACGCCAGCGCGACCTGCAGGCCGATCAGCATGGTCGCGATGCGGTGACGTCGCAGCGCGGCAAGAATGGGTTTGACATGAATAGCCATCGTCAAGTCACCTTGATTTGCAGAGCTGGCGGAACGCGACTTGCGCGGATCGCGGGTAACAGGCCTGCCGCCATGCTGGCACCGATCGCGAGCATGAGCGTCAGCACGAGCATGCCCGGATCGAGCGTGGCAAGGTCCGCATAGGCCACCTTTTGCTGTCGCACCAGCCAAAGCCCGACCCAGGAGAGCAACAGACCGCCCAGTCCTCCTACCGCCCCCACCGTACCGGCCTCGACCAGGCATTGCATGAAGATGTCGCGACGCGACGCTCCCATGGCCCGGCGAATACCGATTTCCCCGCTACGTCCAAGGAACTTGACCAATAACAGGCCGACCGTATTGCAGATGCATATGGCCAGGAACCCGAAGGCCAGCCACGTTTGCAGCTGCACGTCCTGCGGCACCACACGGCTGAAGTCGAGCCATTCCATCAGCGACATCATCCGAATATTCGGAGCATGGTCGAAACGCCCCAAGGCGCGCTGTTCGGCATCGTAATGCGCCAGATATTCGCGGTAGGCGGTGCGCTGCGCCGGGCTGTCCAATTGCACCCATAATCCGACCCATTCGCACTTGGCGGCGTCCATGTGCTTCAGGTCGACATCGCCCCAGCAGTTGAACCAGTCGAATTGCGATTGCGCATCCAGGGCGGTGGGCAAGGGCATCATCACTCCTTGCGGCGGCTTGTAGAAATCGCTCGTATCAGCAGCGGCGTGCCCACCGGCGATGCTATAAAACCGCGGCGACGGACGCCATTTATCCAATACACCGACGATACGCAGGTCGTTACCGTCAATGCGGATCGTCTGTCCGACGCTATTGGCGCCTCCAAACAGATGCCGGTTGAGATCGGCATCGATCACCGCCACGCGTGCGCGCGCTTCTTCGTCTTCCGGTCTCCAACCGGCGCCGTACTTGAAAGGCACATCGAACATGGGAAAGAAGTCGCTGGTCGTCGCCAACGCTTCGATCATCATCGGCCGTTTGCTGGATTGCTCCGGCTGCAGCTTGACAATGGCTCCGGCGACCATCGTCTGCCGCGTGGCTTTGTGGCCGCTCCAGAGATCTCTTGCACTGATGTAGTCAAGAAGGTCGGCCGGATGGCTGCGCACCATGCTCTTGCCAGTCTCCGCATCGAGCTGCGGGTAATACAGATGCGAACTACGCCCAGGCAATGGATCGCCCGAGAGTAGGTACATCACCGTCATCGTCGTCATGCTCGCGCCGATCCCGACCGAAATGGCGACCACCATAAGGACGGTCAGCACACGGTTCCGCTTGAGGCTACGCAGTGCCAGTTCGAGGTAATAACCAAACATGCTTGGGTCTCTCCTTCTCAAGCGGCTCGGGTTGCCACAACAGGAGGGACTTCCGACGCGCGCATCGCAGGCCCAAGTACAGCCACCTGCCCCACGGTCCACAACGCCAATGCTCCGATCGGCAGATAGAAACCGGGCATCCGCGGCAATTCGTAATGCACCATCAAGAACAGGTTGATGCCATAGGCGAGCACCATGCCCAGACCAATTCCCATCGTAGCCAGCAAAAAGTTTTCGGTCTGGAAATAGCGCAGGATATCGGCACGCGTGGCTCCCAGCGCACGCCGCACACCGATCTGCCGGCGACGCTGTGCTACCCAGAAGCTGCCCAGGCCGACAATGCCTAGCGCCGTGACCACCAGCAGAGCGACACACACGCCGACCAGCAGGCCGGTCATGGCGCGGTCGTCCTGAAAGAAACGCGCTCGGATATCTTCCATCGTGTCTTTCTTGAGTATCACTCGATTGGGATCGGCAGCCTTGAGTTTCTCCACCGCCGCCTTCAAGACGCGATCCCGATCCTCTGGCACGGTGCGGATCAGGTATTGGCCGTCCGCCACCCGAACCGGCATGATCAGCGAATACTTCGCATAGGCATCGTTCCAGATCGCCGGCCTGACCAGATCCTTCAGAACGCCCACCACATAGAGCGGCGTCTTGTCGAAGTAGATCGGTTTGCCCAGGGGATTCTGTCCCGGCCAAAGGCGATCGGCCACAGCCTGGGTGATCACGATCGACTTGGGCAGGGCCTTGTCGTCGCCTTTGGACAACGCGCTCGTGACGACGTTCAGGTCCACATATTCATCGGACCTCAGGTTCCGCCCGGCGGCAAGTTGCACGCCTAAAGTTTCAGCGATATGGGTGCCGTAGTAGGTCGTCGCATTGAGCGCCGACTTCTTTTGATTCGGATCGGTCTTGATACCCGTGTTGTTCGATTCATTACCGAATGGGACCTCGTTGACGGATGCAACCTCAGTAACGCCCGGGATCTGCCGCAGCAAAGCCACGTCTTCCGAATCGCGGGGATATTTCTCTTCGGACGTGCCACCGATGCTCGCCAGGCGCACGCGAACGAGCTCCTGTTCGGCCACGCCGCTGGTCATGTGCATGCGTTCCATGCGCTGAGCGATCAGGAACACTGCGTTGCAAACGATCGCGCATGTCAAGGCGACCTGCAGTATCAACAATGTAGCGGTGATCTTGTGCCGCCGCAGCGTCGATAGAATCGGCAGAATATCCATGAACGGCCTCACTGACTCTTCAGTTGAAGGGCGGGCGCGATCTGGCAAGCACGCCAGGCGGGCAGCAGACCCGCACAGACGGCGCTGAGCACGGCCAGCATGAACGTAAGCATCAACATGTTGATATCCAGATGAGCCAGCGAGGCATAGCTGGACGGTTGGCGACGCACCAGCCACAGCCCCCCATAGGCAAGCAGTAACCCGCCCACACCTCCGGCAAGACCGATCATGCTCGACTCCACCAGAAGCTGCATGAAGACATCGCGCTTGGAAGCGCCAAGCGCACGCCGCACGCCCAGCTCGCCCGCGCGCCGCAGAAACTTGGAAAGCATCAGACCCACCGTATTGACCAGACAGACCAGCAGAAAACCCAGTGCAAGCCAGGTCTGCAAACGCACATCGCCAGGCACCACCTGCTTGAAGTCCAGCCACTGCATGACATTCATCAAGCGCACATTGGGTTCGCGCTCGAAGCGTCCCAGGCGCTTCTGCTCTTGCGAGTAATGCACCAGAAACTCCTTGTATGACGCCACCTTCGCCGGATCATTCAGTTGCACCCAGAATTGCATCCATACGCAAGGAGCCGTTTCGAAGTGGTCGGCGTCGCCGCCACTACCCCAGCAATCGGTCGATCCCATCAAAGGCAATTTGCCGTCGCGCGAGGTCGTCAAAGGCAAGAAGACATCCTCGGCTTCGGCATAATCCCCAACGTTCAGATCGTAGAAATGCGGGTTGACACGCCAATCGCCAAGCACGCCGACGATCTGGAATCCAATGTCATTCATGCGCAACGTCTGGCCCGTGCTGTCTTTGCCACCAAACAGCTTGTCGTTGAGCAGCTTGGAGATCACCACCACGCGTGCCTTGGCATCGTCCTCGCGCGCGGTCCAGCCATGCCCGTACTGAAAAGGTACGTCGAACATGGCAAAGAAATCCGCAGTGGTGTAGCGGGCGTCCGTATAAAAGGGATCGATCGCCGACTGCGTTGGCTGTATCGGCACGGCGCCCCCGGTCATCAGGGCCTGGCGGTCGGCGCGCGCCGCATGCAACAAGTTCATTCCGTCGATCCAGGTGACCTGCTCTGCCGGCGGCCTGCCCGGCTCATAACCATCCAGGGAGAAAGGGTCGATCTGGGGATAGAACAGCGACCCGCTGCGCTGTGGCAATGGATCGCCCGATAGCACGTGCAGCACCGTAAGCGTGGTCATACTCGCTCCGATACCCAATGCGATGGCCAGGACCATCAAGGCCGTCAACATGCGGTTGCGTTTCAGACTGCGCAACGCAAGATCCAGGTAATACCCGAACATAGAGTTCCTTCCCCCACTTAAGCGCAAATAGCGGAATCGTCATCAGACCGAGCGCGTCGCCTCGACCGGCGAAACCTTGGACGCACGCATGGCTGGGGCCAGTACCGCTGCCTGGCCGAGAAGCAGCAGAACGATCACGCCCGACAGCACATACATCGTCGGCAAGCGCTGCATCTCGAAGCGCGTCACCAACCAGAGGTTCAGGCCAAGTGCCAGCAATATCCCGAGCAACGCACCGCCACCGCTGATCAGGAGATTCTCGGTCAGGAAATAATTGAGGATATCTCCGCGCGTCGCGCCCAATGCACGTCGCACGCCAATCTGTTTGCGGCGCTGCCCCACCCAGAAACTGGTCAAACCGACGATACCCGCTGCGGTGATCGATAGCAGGACGACGCAGACAATACCCATCAGGACGGCCATGCCGCGATCGCGATCGTAGGCCTCCTGACGAATCTGCGAAAACTTCTTGATGCCGTAATCGCCATTGATGATGCGCATCGGGTTCTGCGCCATCAGCGTCTTGGCCAGCTTGCCGATGACTGCATCGCTCTGCCCGGGTTGGGCGCGGACTAGATAGTAGTTGCCCCAGTCGGACAATAGCCGGCGCGGCAGGAGCGTCGTTTGCGACGCGAATGCAGCGGCCCAGCGGTCGACGCTGTGCGGCTGCAGGACATCGACGATACCGACGATGACCGTCGGATTCGAACCGTCCAGGTAGAAGGTCTTTCCCAATGCCGAACCGCCAGGAAAAAGCCGGTCGGCCAATGCCTTGGTCACGATAGCCGAAGGCGGATCGAGCTTGTCGCGTACATCCATGCCGGCGATCTCGTCCGGACGGAAGTTGCGACCGGCGATCAAACGGGTCCCGACGGTATCGATGAAATGCTCGTCAGAGAAGAACAACGCCGTCGAAGTGGTCTTCTTCACCTGGTCGGGCTTCAGCATGATGTAGTCATCCCAGCCGTTGCCGCGCAACGGGTAGGCATTGGAAATCGTAGCCTCCCGTACGCCGGGAATCTGACGCAGTGCTGCCAGATCGGCATTGACCTGGGCCTCGACCTGCTGTGTTCCCATCGGCTGAACCCATTCGTTGTTCACGACAATAAGGTTGGCCTCGTCCACGCCGGTGGGTTGCGATAGATGCGAAAGACGCTGCTGAATGATCGAGAAAGCATTGCAGATGATCGCCAGCGTCAATGCGATCTGCAGGGCGATCAACACGGTGCCGGCCTTGTGGCGATGCAGCGCAGTGAGAATGGGGCGGATCTGTAGCATAAGGATCTTCCTCAATTCGACTTCAGCTGCCAGGCGGGCTGTACCTGCGCCGCCTTCCAGGTCGGGTAGAACGCTGCAACGACCGTGGCGACTATGGCCACCAGCAAGGTCAAGGCGACCAGGCTCAGATCGAGATGCGCCAGCTGGGCTATCTGCGGCGTAAAAATGAGCCCCACGCCGAACATGCCTGTGGCGGTGAATATCAATCCAA
>NZ_DATCRY010000190.1:0-30457 GCF_036568765.1 Dyella sp.
GATCAAGGATGTTTTGATTTTGCACTGTGTGAGCGTCTTCATCGAAATCTCCTTTCCTGATGCAATGTTGGGTTAGACATGCAACTCGCATCGGGTGAACCGACCGAGCGATGTCAACACTACGCCCGCCGCAACATTGGCTGATACATGGAATTGTCTCATTGTGGAGTCGATGGAATGAGCTCGGGCCATGCATGCTTTCTGTTTTTTTGAAGCGATCTAGCGGATGCATTTCATCCAAGGACGAAGGCTGTATTTTCCAGCTAACGAATTCGTAGTTCGAATGGGAAACATGTCTGGGAAGTTCGCTATGCGAGCGCTTCGGGCAGTCGGGAAGCGATCGGTGCTATCCATAAAGCTTATGGCGTAGTAGGAGTATCTTCCAGTCGACCGGGCAAGTGATTCGGTACCTTGCCCGGTCAATTTATTGGGCAAATTGCGAGTCGGCGGCTACCGATCCGACTGCCACAGGCAAGCGCGGATCCCGATGCTGGACCGTCGGTAGTCCCTATCGCGGCTTCCTTAAACCTTGCCGATTGCGGCTACCAGTCCCACCACGCCACCCCTCGGATCGTTAACGGTGGAGAGCAGGCGATATCCATCCGTCATCGTATCGACGCGTGTCTTGCGAGTGTTGTACATATCGCGGAACAAATCGCTGAGATTGACCGGCCCCGGCGGGATCTTGCGCATATTCGTGCCATTGTCATTGGTATAGGGAATGGCGAACTGATGCGCCACGCGGAAATCGCTGCTCTTCGACGAGAAAAGCATCACACCTTCGGAGCCGCGCAGGCCGAAGTTGCGATCGGCGAAATAGATGCCGCCGAAGATTACGTTCTCAGGATCGTTGGGCGCGAAGAAGTACCGGTTGCGGATCTGCACCAAGGGCGAATCAAGATTGCCATCCTCATGATCCGACATGAAGTTGACCATCTCGCCGTGCTCCATATACAGATCGCCGCCCTTCTGGTTCCAGTTGTTGACGACCAGCACCTCGTCCGTGTTGTTATAGATAACCCCAAGAATCTTCTTCGGGTTGTTTAGGAAGAGATAAAGCAGGATAGCGGCGAGCACGATGACCACCACCGCCACAACGGTCTTTATGCCCAACGAGGTGATGCCGGTGCGGGTGGCCTGAAGCAGCGTCTGGCCGCCGCGCCATGCATTCCAAGTCAACTTCGCCCAGGCCGTGCCTACGGTGAATAGCGAACTTGAAAGGGTTTCGACCGCGAGCTGGCCGGGTGTCTGGGCCTTCGACATCGACTCAAGGCGCTTGCTTAGCGTAAAGACGTAGTTGTACACGTCCTGCCCTTGATATCCGCAGATGATGTCGTAGTTATGCTGCGTCACGCTGACGTTGGGTTCCGTTTCTATATCTTCACCGGCCAGCACGCTTTGGATCAGCGCATCGTGAGGGGTGGCTAAGGTCTCTACACCCATATCGACATGACGCTCGTCGATACCCGATAACGCGGCTTCGAGCATGCGTGCACGCAGCTTTTTAAGACGCTGATTCTCGGTGAGCGCTTCGTTTGAAATGATGGCGCGGAGGTCGAGGCCCCAGTGCGCATCGAGGTTATCGATGATTTCCAGAGCTACCTGGCGAGGCGTGGCATTACCATGATCGATCAGTTGCATATTCCCTCCTGATTAAGAGTGATTGGGTTTCAATCGGCATGCCTTACTCGTTGCACCGCCGGTCGGTTGGGTGCAAGTCTTCAAGGGCGTGGCTGTCCTATGACCTTTAGATCATTGCCGAAAGCCAGAATTGCATGCGTGCTCCCCTTATGGACCGAGTAAGAGCGGGCGCGCGCAGTGGCGCAGCCGCCGATTGTTTTTCGACAGCCGCCGTGACCATAGAAGATTCCCGGCAGGCTGTGGCTTACTCGCGCTGCCCCGCGCCGACAGGGTCGGCCGATGCATGTCCCCTCGACACGCTATACGCAACGCGACGGCTTGGTCCGGTGTTGTAATTTAAAGCAGACAAGTAATCCGGAGGTTATCGGATTATGAGTTTCTTATGGAATTTTAGATCTGTATCGCCTATAAGTCAGGCGTACATTTCCTCCCCCGTGCTCGCCGGCATTATGCATGCGATTATAGCGGAATGGCAAATACGAATTACGGATGGATCCCTCTAAAACCGCTCCTGATCGTCATCCCGGCATGTGCTGAGATACAGTGCTCCGTCGCATCAAGGTGTTAGAGGCGCCAAACTCAAGCATTTGCTTGGGGTGACAAAAATGAGGTTTCTTTTAGAGCCTCTCTGAGGTTATCTGGCTCCATAGATAATGGTTTGGCTATTTGGAATTTAGGTAAAGCAATCCGATCGGCAATTGAGGAAAGGAGGGCGGTTTTTAGATCGGGGCGCGGCTACGCTAGCATGGGCGAAGTCAGCCAAAATCGGAAAAGCGATCGTGAAAACCATCGGCATCATTGGCGGCATGAGTTGGGAATCGTCGGCAGCGTACTATCGCTTGATCAATCAGCACGCCAAGTCGCGCCTCGGTGGACATCACAATGCACGCTCTTTGATGGTGACCGTGGATTTTGCACCGATCGAAGCGGCGCAGCGCGCAGGCGACTGGGATGGCCTGGGCCATCGATTAGCCGCGGCAGCGAAGCAGCTCGAGGCGGGCGGGGCCGATATGGTCTTGTTGGCGACCAACACCATGCACCGCGTCTACGAGGCCATCGAGGCTGCGGTCGCCATTCCCTTCCTGCACATCGCCGACCCCAGCGGCATGGCCTTGCAGGTCGCCGGTATTGAAAAAGTCGCGTTGCTAGGCACTCGTTATACGATGGAGCAGGATTTCTACATCGGGCGGTTGCGGGGTAAGTTCGGCCTGGATGTGCTTGTGCCCGACGAAATCCAGCGCAGCGAAGTGCATCGCGTCATCTACGATGAACTTTGCCATGGGGATATCCGCCCAGAGTCGCGCGATGCGTACCGAGCGATCATCGAAGTATTGGCGGCCCGGGGTGCGCAGGCGGTCATTCTGGGCTGCACCGAAATCGGGCTGTTGATCGAGCCTGAAGATGCGATGTTACCTTTATTCGATACCGCTGCCTTGCACGCACAGGCGGCGGTAGATTGGGCGATCGACACGAAATAGCGGTGGCATCTTTCCGCAATTTGGCCAAGCATAGAATGGGAATGCAGATGCTGAATCGCCTGCCGGCTGGTAAGAGGCATTACGATGGCGAGGCGTCGGCGCAGACAGATATCGTCACGGTGCTCAACCGGCCTCCGTTGCAGGCGCGCGACGGGTGTCGCCGCAAGCAACTTATAGGGATTGTGGACGCGGCGATGAAGGCAAGGGATGGGTTGGTTGCTGCATGAGTGCTCCGATTGGGCTGCCGGGTGGCTATCGGGCGCCCGTGAAACATCCCTGTAGTCTACTAAGCTCGTCCTCAGGTCCGACGCCGATCATGGGTGGATTCGACAACATTCATTAGGGACGACATGATCCAGTATTGGGTTCGATGGCGCGGGTGGGTAGGGGCTTGCATGGCCCTGGCGGCAATCGCGGCCGGCACGGCATACGGTAGTCCGGCAACCGGGAGGCTTCCCCTCATGACGGTCGCCGATGCACCTCTGACCGGCGGCGCTACCCGCTGGGATTACGCCAGCCTCGACCCCGTCGCACATCGGCTTTACCTGGCGCACCTGGGCGACAGCGTGGTCACGGTGTTCGACACACAGACCCAGAAGGTGGTGGCCGATGTGCCCAACATCAGCCACGTGCATGGCGTGTTGTTCGTGCCCGAGCTCGGGCGGGTCTATGCCTCCGCCACGGGCACTAATGAGGTGGTGGCGATCGATCCCGCTACCTTGAAGATCGTCGCGCGCATGCCGGCAGGTACTTACCCCGATGGCATGGCCTACGCCCCGGAGGTTCACAAGCTTTATGTGTCCGACGAGCACGGCGACACCGATACGGTGATCGATGTGCGCACCCATACCCGGGTAGCCACGATTCCGTTAGGTGGCGAAGTGGGAAACACGCAGTACGATCCGGTGTCCCATCACATCTTTGTGAACGCGCAGGGTCGCAAGCAATTGGCGGAAATCGATCCTGTCACCGATAAAGTGGTCGGCCAGATGGATCTACCCGGTGCTGAAGGCAATCATGGGCTCTCTATCGATTCGGCCGCGCGCTTGGCTTTTATCGCGTGCGAAGACAACGATAAGCTGATCGTCGTGGATCTCGCTAAGCGCAGTGTGCTTTCCACGTTCGCCGTCGCCAAGAAACCGGATGTGCTGGCGTTCGATCGCGTTCTGGGTTGGTTATATGTGGCCGGCGAGAGCGGTGAGGTCTCGGTGTTCCATGTCCAGGGGCGGTCGGTCAGCCCGATGGCCACCGACGTCCTGGGTGCGGATGCCCACGTCGTGGCGGTGGATGAGGCTACGCACCGAGCTTATTTCCCACTGAAGTCTCTGGAAGGGAAGCCTGCGTTGCGGATCACCGAACCTCGGCAATGATCTGCGGTGCGCGCCGCACCATTAAGCTAGCTGCCAAAGAGGGGAGGGGGCGTTGCCCCTCCCTGACGCGACTACAACGAAAGCCGCGACTTATCGAAGCCGCTTCAATGCCTGAAGAACAGGTATGTCGCCTTGTAAGGCACACGCACCTCCGCGCCGACATGCGACGCGTCGCATCCGGTCGCCGGCGCTACGCCACCCTCGGTATGGACGCGTGCGACATAATCCACATTCGCGAGCATCCCGCTGCCAGCGTGCGATTTTGCATGTAGCACAAGCCATGCGACGGCACCGGCCTGTGGCGCGGGCGATACGCTGACCGGTTCACCCACGACCGAACTGCCGTCGGTCCACTGCCAGGTCGGGCCGGCAAAATGATGGACAACGGCTTGACGCTGCGCGTCGCGCAGGGTCGCATCGGGGGCTTTCAACACCCAACTGGCACCCGTGTCGGCTGACTTGCAGGTATAGATCTGCACGCCTTCGGCGGAAAGCTCGATGGCCGATTGCGTGGGCGTCGAGCCGGCGGCGTGAACGCCAGCGCACAAACCCATCAACATCATTGCCGATACGATCAACTTCGTCTGCATGTGCGCGCGCCTGAGCTTTGGGGGAACTCCATTAGGACCGGCTTGCTCCCATTCGTCCAATCTAAAATTTGGATAGATGCGATAGATACATGCTATGCGTTTCGCAAGAAATGTCGACCCTTCTTCGTTGCTACCTTTCCGATAGGGATGGGTTTCCCAGCTGGATAGTTCCGAGAGTGGAATGCTGGGAGTTGTGGCGGGGTTGAAATCTGGGTTCGCTCGCGATTGCAGGGAAGCATCCTCCGTTCCGCGTAGCGCCATCAACCGGGACGGCGCGGCATCGACCACGTCGCACTCTTTGATACCAGCCAGCCGTAGGCTTCGGTGCCTGTACGAAGCAGTGTCCGGTGGCCCCGGCCTGCTCTGTCAGCGAAAATCAAGCAGGCCGAACTCAACAAAACGGAGCTTTTATGGGGCATATCACTAAGATCTTTCTTTTTTTCCTTATCTATTCTTGCCTTGCTTTGAACCTCGCATCGGCCAGGCAAATACCCGGCATAGGCACGGTGTACTTCGCCTATGACCTGGGGACATACAGCTCGAGCATCCCTCTATCGTCGACAAACAACTGGTACGTTCCCGGTGAGAACTTCAAGACTCCCGTAGGCCTTTATCATTTGAATCCCGCCTTGGTGGATCAACAGATCTCCAATATGCGTGCGTCAGGCATGGACTATGTGACATTACACATTGCCTTCGACGATCTCTCTGTGTGCACGTCGAACGGAAGCTGTAACAATGGCTATTCCGACTGGCTCTGGGGTGAGCTGGTAGACGATAGCCAGTATGCGTTGCGAAGCCAGCAACAGCAGAACCTCGTCAGCATCCTGCAGGACATCAAAAAGCAGGGCTTCAGGCACGTCATTGTCCGCTTTGGCAACTATGGTCCTTCTGGCTGGAGCGCCTGGCAGGAAGATGAATACCAGAAAGCCTGGAATCTGATTGTCGGAGTCAGGTCCACGGTCTACGCTCAATTGCAGGGCAGTGTCACGACGCCCATCTTCGATTTGAATGTCGAGGCGGTAGGTGATACTCGTGGCCAACTACCGGCCTATACCCAGCGTCTCTGGTCGGACTACACGTTTTCTTTCGGCAATGACGACACCGTCGGGTTTTCCATGATCGGCGACACGGGTCATCTCTCTTATATGTCCAGCGCATACGGATCCATTAAGCCAAAGATGTATGCATTGGATATCTATGGCGATGTCGGACAGGGGCTTCTGGCTTCGGCTCAAGCGATGGGCGCGGAGGCTGCGAAGCCAATCATTATCATGGAAACGTATGACAACGACGTCACGACGGCATCGCAGCTGCAGACAACGTTATCGCAGAATGCCAACTTGAATGTCATTGCATTGATGCAGTGGCAGCAAGGCAGAGCACAACCGTGCCAAGGCTGCGATACGAATATCTCCGATGCGGCTGTTCAGCAGCTCAACACAACGACGCAGATGTCCAACTATGCGTCGATTATTGCGCCCATGGCAGTCGACGAAAGCAACCCGTCGCTGATGCATATCACGGACGTCAATTGTGCTGGGACCAGCGCGTCTGTTTGCTCCGTACAGGGAAGCCTGGGCTTCCAGCCGCCATCCGCTGCGCTGCAAAACTATCAGATTTATGTGACAAAGGCGGATGGCGGCAGGGTGCTATGGGCTTGCTCGGGCGGCAGTCCCTCAACAGCGACAGCGTCTTGGATGACCCGGGATGTGACATATCGGTTTGAGTACTTCCAGGTGTCGTCGTGCACGGCATCGATTACTGGTTTGCAACCTGCCGCAGTGTCCTACGTGTGGATTCGTTGATGGGAGTAAATATGGCTCGGGAAGCGGCAGCTTTGACTTCATCGAGCTGGCGATAAAGTCGCCACGGTCGGCGTAAACGGGGCCAGAGTGGGTGTTGGCGTGAAACCACTCTGGCCTTCGCGCGTATGAACTATTCATCTCCGCAGCGCACAAGTCGTGGCGTTACGACTTGATCCCATGTGCCCGAAGCACATCGGCAATATCCACCCGCCAGATATTGCGTGAGCTATTGAGCGGGCCGCTCAGTCGCTTTTGCAGCGAGTCGGCGGTATCGCGCGGCTTGGGAAACCGAACGTCTTCCTGGCGATTGCTGGAGACGTACAGTTCGCCGAAGGCATGACCGAGCGTCGGTGCGTTTTCCAGGCTCTTGCTGTTCACATCGCCGCCCAGGTGTTCGGGCTTGCTCCACCCACCATCGGCGTTGCGGAAGGCGATATAGATATCCGCGCTGCCGAGCGAATCCCCTTCGTTCCCGGCGAATAGCAGGAAGCGGCCCTGAGGATCGATGCAGGGATCCATGCGATTGTGCGAGATGTCGCCCAAGTCCACCCGTTGCGGTGCCGAATAGCCTTCAGACGTGGGGCGCGCGACGTAGATCTGGTAGTGGTCGCCGGAGTCCGGGCGATGCGCCGAGAAATAGATATCGCCGTTGGCCGCTACCGAAGGGTTGTAGATCATGGCGCCATCGTTGAGTGCGCCGTCGACATGGACGGGCTCGCCCCAGTGACCATTGGCCTGGCGCTCGACGTACCAGAGGTTGGTGCCGGTAAACGTCTGGCCGAGCATCTTGATCGTCAATGGCGTGTCGCCGGGGTGCGCGGGCCGATTGGAGACAAAGTACAGGCGCTTGCCGTCCGGTGCGAATGTCGGCTCGGAATCGTGCCACTGGCCGGAGAACGGCGCCACCTCGGGTGCCGACCAGACGTTGCCGCGGCGATGCGAGACCAGGATGGTGTCATCGGTTTCGGCGAGGTCCGAGCGCATGAAATAGAGTGTCTGGCCATCGGGGGAAAAGGCGGCAGTCGTCTCCTGCATGCCGGTTGAAACCACACCCGGCCCCAGTAGCTCGGCGGCGTTGGCAGCCCCGATGAGGCCCAGGGCAACTGCCGACGCCCAGACGATCGCGCGCAATTTCATACCTGCTCTCCGTTGAGGGTGGTCGATACGACCTTTGTCTATGATCGGAAGAGAATGGGGTGCACGCTACTGTTTTGTGACGAGCGGGGACGCCGGCATGACGAACGGGCACGCGCCGAGCGGAAAGAGTGGGACGTCCGTCATATCTCTGGCGTGGTGGCCCTAAATATAGGACATCGGGCGCCGATACTATTATCGTGTAGTAGTAAGGGTAGAATCCGACCAAGAAGCCGTGGCTCCCAGGAGTGCCGGCTAAAAAAGGGGCATGACAACAGAGCAATACCTCACCCGGGGTCGATTCCTTGCGATCGGCCGTGGGTGGGCGTAGTTGTTTGCGAACGAGCCGCCCGGGGGAAGAGGCAGCTTCAACGCATTTCTCATCTGAGACCACGAAAGACACCAGCAATAATTTTTCACTGAAAGGTCATCGCGCAGACATGTCGGTAGCTCGTAAATTTCGGATAGCGCCGCCAATGTTTCTGCTGCCCGGAATGCATAAAACAGCTAAAGCTGTTCCATTAATCTGACGGAGCTCTTTATGATGAAATCTGATCCCGGTAATAATTTAATAACCGACGCGGTAACACAGGCCAATCCGCGAATCACAGGCGAAGCCCCTGCCATGGCGCTCGGTCATCTCTATATGGCCACGGCGCATGCGCTGGGCGAGGCCGTACAGAATGCTGTCAGTACCCAGCAACAGACCAACATACTGGCGCAAGCGGCGACATCGCAAGCGGTCATTCAGCTGCTGTCGATAAACAGTCCGAGCAACAACTCGTCGCTCGATGGGGAGAAGGCAGCTGCCATACCGCAGGTGCTGGCTACGACGGCTACGCCCGACGCTTTGGCTCATACCATCGAGGAAGCGATCGAGTCGGTGAATAAGATTGTGCTCGATAATGCCGGCCCATGGTCCGATGCCGCGCGAGACATCATGCGTATGGCTGCCGTTGCACTGCGCGAACTACAGATGGCCTCGCAGGAAGCCAATATGGCCATGGTGAAGCAGGCGGCGATTGCGGCGGCTTTGGTGGGCATGATCAAGGCGCCGGATCAACTGGAGCAGTATCAGAAAATTCTGGAGCTGGCCCAGGGACTTTAATGCGCTCACGCGCGTATGGCATTTCGGCCGATAACGATGGAACGTATCGGCCTCGGCTGGCGAGGAGAATTGGGTTGGCCCAGTTCTTCCTCACAGTGGATCCTTATCCGGTGTGTCCCGAGCCCGATCGCCTCGATGGGAACGTTATCTGCTAGTGCTGACCGATATAAAGCACGCTCTGCTCGGTGATGCCGCACTTGCGAAAAATATCGCGGCCAAAGGTTGCCACATCGAGGCTCTTTACCTGGAAGCCGCCTGCCCGCAGCCGCTTAAGAAAATCGCTGCGCTCGTACATTCTGATGTGATCGTCCTGGCCGAAGCGGCGCCAGCGTTCATTGACGTCAGTGACGCTTGGGTCTTCATCGGTCTTCTCCAAGCTGAGCAGGATGGGCACCATAAGAATGGCAGCGCCCTGGGGAGCCAGGACGCGCTTCAACTCGCGAATGGCTTTGGCATCGTCGGGTACGTGCTCCAGGACATGCGAGCACACGATGAGGTCGAAGCTGTCATCGGGATAGCAATCCATCTGAGTGATATCGACCTTGTCGTCCGCTAGTGGCGACATCAGATCGGCGGAACGATATTGCACGCCCGGCAAACTCTTCAGGAACTGAGAGAGCCTCGGCGCGGGGGCGATATCCAGCAACCGCAGCGTCTTCCCGGCGCGCTGCTGCACATAGGCTTTCAGGAACAGGCCGTAAAGGCGATCCCGGTCGGAGGCCTGGCAATGAGGGCAGGTATATTGACCAAGATTGAGCGTTTCGAACTCGTCCAGCGAGTAGGGCACGTTCATGCGGTGGAATATCTCGAAGTAGCTATTGGGAAGCGGGAGGAAATTGGGAAAGCTTTGCGAGCAGATGGGACAGAATTTCATGCGGTGAACCTTTTGGTTGAACCATTCTGGCTGAGCGTTAATTGGGAATCTTGCAGGGATTGAGGATCGGCCATGGGCGATGAACATACAGTCTGTCTATTTGCGGTCAAGACCTAAGGGAAGGGCCGTGCGGCCAGCATATGGCGGTACAGGGCGCGAGATCCCGGCTTTCGCTGGAATGAGGGATGAAAAGGTTTTTGGAAATCCCCATAAGAGGCTATAGTCGGCCGGTCAATCAGAAGAAGCCGACCCCATGCCTCGCCTTTCTCGAATTGCACTCGCTATCGTCATCGCTGCTATCGCACTACCTGCCGCCGCCGCGGAACTCAAGGTCATGACGTTCAACGTCCGCACGATGGCCGCCCAGGACGGACCCAATGCCTGGGACAAGCGGCGCGATCTGTTCGCCGCTACCATTCGCCAACTGCATCCCGATGTTATCGGCACGCAGGAACTGTACAAGCAGCAGGGCGACGATACGGTCCAGCGTTTACCCGAGTACACATGGTTCGGTCGCGACCGTTTCGGTGGTCACGCGGATGAGCACATGGGTATCTTCTATCGCAAGGATCGGTTGAAACTCATCGAGTCTGGCGATTTCTGGCTGTCCGACACGCCGGACAAAGTCGCCAGCATCACGTGGGGCAACGTCTTTCCGCGCATGGTCAACTGGGCGCTGTTCGAACGCCTTGCCGACCACAAGCGCTTTTATCTTCTGGATACGCATTTCCCTTATCGCGATCAGGACGAGGACGCGCGCTCGCGCGGCGCAAAGGAAATGGCGGCCTGGATCGCCAAGCTTCCGGCCGGGATTCCAGTAATCGTTACAGGCGACTTCAATACCGGGCCGCAAAGCCAGGCGCATGCCACGCTCACCGCGACATTGAAGGATGCCTGGGACAGCGCACCGAAGCGCAAAGGCCCTGGCAAGACATTCCACGATTTCACCGGCAATCCGACTGAACGGATCGATTGGATTCTTTATCGTGGCGTTCGTCCCACGCGTGCCCAAACCGTCACCACATCGAAAGACGGACGGTACCCCTCCGATCACTTCCCGGTCGAAGCTGATTTCATACTGTGAAGTCGTGTTTCCAGAAGGGGCGAGTGGTGAGGAAAGCGATCGGCATGTGTCGAATGTTCAAATGGACGATTGCGGCATGGTGTGCGATCGGGATGTTTCCGCCAGCTGCCATCGCGGGCTGCGATGCCGTCCTTATCGCGAGCGTGAAGAACAGGTTTCCCGATTGGGTCATCGTTACTCAACGGAACTATAGCCAAGACGAGCATGGCCACATAACCGAACTGCATCCGAGCGATTGCGCTGGCATCGTTCAGGGAAACTTTGAGTCGAAATCGTCGCATGGCTTCGCCATGATCATTTCCAAGGGCTTTCCAGACGGGACGCATGAAATGCTGCTTGTCGCAAGTCCGGATCGGGGGCATTACAAAATATCTGTCCTGGATGAATCGAGCGGCTTATTCTCTCTGAGCAGAGTTTCGAAGCTTCCGGCCGGGGAATACGAGAGCTCGGATGGGAGAACATTCAGCGTTCGTGGCGAATCCATTGTGTACGAAGGATCGGGTACCGGCGCGCGACTTTTTTTCTTCGAGCGCGGCAAGTATAGGTCCGAAAGTATCCGTGACTGACACCGGAAGTCGGAGGTCAGGATGTGTTGGCGACGGCGATCGTTCTGGCGTATCTTGATTTTCTATGTCGCTGCGTTGTTAGTCATCCTGTCGATTTATCCCTGGAACGAGCTGGGTAGCCCTGGCAGTCCCTTCGTGATGACCTTCGAGCGTTTTGGTATCAAGTCGGCTGCGGGCATCATCAACTTCGTCGTGCTCACTGCTGCGCTTTCTTCGTGCAACGGTGGCATCTACAGTACCGGCCGCATGCTGTACAACCTTGCGCAAACGGGGGGCAGGCGCCGCGCGCATTTGCGACTACCGGGCGAAGCGGCATGCCGTACAGGGCGGTACTGGTTTCCGTCGTGGTCTTGCTTCTCGGCGTACTGTCCGGACACGCGTGTGGGATTGATCGTCGGCCCGGTCTGGCTGGTCATCCTGACGACCCTTTACTACGCCCTTGGTCTGGGGCACGGTAATGTAAACGAGGTCTCTGCCCGCTAAAGCAGGGCGTATCCAAGGTTCATCTACGGCGTCGATACATGATATAGATCCAGAACAGCGGAGCTGCCCAGACGAAGGCGGTTCCGGCATATCTGAACAGGTACTCTCCCGTCGAGAGCTGGTCGACGGTGCGGCCGGGGGGCGGTTGCCATAACACCATGGTCCCGACGAAGCTGAACACGGTCGCCGGAAGAACCAGGCCGACCCATGCCCAGGCGCGTTGCTTGCGCCCGGTGAATTTACTTTGCAGATGATCGGCCAGCGAAACCGTTGCCAGATTGATTTCGAAGGGATCCGTTGTGGATCGTTGCTGGATTTCAGCGCGATGCCTGTGCATGCCCGAATCCGCTCCCGGCGCGACAACCGGACGTCCGTCCGCACCGTACTCGATGTGAACAGGCTCTACCCGATCGTCTGAAGATGGCCCCTGCGCCATAGATCCGTTGCCTCGCCGCCAGTGGTGGTGCTCGATGTTGCCGGACTTTATCGGTGCAGCCGCGCCCCCGATAGAGAGAGTCTGGGGGTGCTTGTTCGCCGTGGCGGCCGTCGTAATGCGGCACGCCTTGGGTCATCATAAGCCAACACCGGGGCGGAGGGGCGCGCCATGGCAATCCCAGTGGCGGTACCTGGCAGCGTCCCTTTTCCCGATGGCTGGCCAGCGGGAGGCGGGCACGGTCTCTAGAATAAAAGCCCAGTCGAGAGGCTCATCTGGCAGTTCTCCATGTGTTTCTCGTACGCCAACTTGATGAATGCGTGCTGCTGTTCCTGCGGCAGCGCAGCGTAGCGATCGAATAGCTCAACGAAGGCCATGGGCCTTGTGGTGTCTCCGCTCGATGATGCTGGGGAATCGCCGCGAGCCGCTGCCGGTTGCGTCGGCGGCGAAAGTGCGCCGTTGGAGACATCGTTGAGGCACATGACGGAGGGAGAAGCCAGGGGCGGCTGTACGTGCGACGATGCCCCCCATTCTATAGAGCGTATCTGCATGATGCGTGGCCTTTCGATGAGAGAGGGGTGGCGGATGCTATCCGGCACGATGCGCAGTCACTTTCAAATTTCGGTCGCCTTGCTAAAGTTGACCGCCTGCCCCTGGATATCGAAACGAGCCGTGCCATGACTATTTCTACCTTCTACCCGATCGGCACTCCTGGCGTGGCTTGGGGGCCTGCGGAAGTGGCCATGTGGTTATCGCGACAGACTCGGCAGCGCAGCTACGAAACGGATGTGCTCCGCGCCGTCGACGGGTTGCGTACGCGGTTCGATATCGTGGAGTACGGACAACTGGATTACGCGCCGGATCGCTATCCGCTCGTCGCGATCAAGAGCCGTCAATGGCGCGACACATTGCCCTGTGTCCTGGTGACGGGCGGCGTGCATGGCTACGAAACCAGCGGCGTACACGGCGCCTTGCAGTTCGTCGAGAAATACGCATCCGCTTATGAAGGAAAGATCGATCTGATCGTCGTGCCTTGCGTCAGTCCTTGGGCTTATGAACGTATTCACCGCTGGAATCCGCAGGCGATCGATCCGAATCGTTCGTTCCGAGAGAACAGTCCGGCACCGGAATCGGCGGCGCTGATGCGTTTGGTCGAGCCGTTTCGCCATCGTGTGCTGCTGCACATCGATCTGCACGAGACAACCGATACGGATGAATCGGAATTCCGGCCGGCTTTGGCTGCGCGCGATGGTATCGTGTTCGACCCGGGGACGATTCCGGATGGCTTCTATGCGGTCGGCGATACAGCCAATCCGCAACCGGCATTTCAGCAGGCGGTGATCGCCGCGGTCGCCAAGGTGACCCATATCGCGCCGGCCGATGAGAAAGGCGAGATTATCGGGTCGCCGGTCGTGGCGCCGGGTGTCATCAATTACCCGTTAAGAAAGCTTGGGTTGTGTGCGGGTATGACCGAAGCGCGTTATACGACCACTACCGAGGTCTATCCGGATAGTCCGCGTGCGACACCGGAACAATGCAACGCGGCGCAGGTGGCCGCCGTGTGTGCGGCGATCGATTTTGCGTTGGCGCCCGGGTAATCGCGAAGAGCGTAGGTCGCCGAGGCGGAGAAGGCTGCCGGCCCAACTCGACCTCGATTTTTGGCGAAACCGGGGGAAAGGGTCGGGGCGAGGAGAGGCTCTTGCCGCAATCCAAGAGCGATTTATGAATGCTGCCAACGGGGCAAAGACGAAAAATCAGGGCATTCTTCCCGATGTATCGAGGCACACTTCTTGGACACTGTCATAGCGCCAGCCGGTAGCCGGGCGAACGCTCACAATGAAGGCTTGGACTTTCGAGCGGATGCCGGCAAGACCGCTGCCCCAACCCCTGTCGTGGCGAAAACGTTGACCCGGATCGCACAGACGCCAGCGTTCCTCGAGCTGGAGGCTACTGCCCCGGCGGTGGCGGCAGTCAAGCCGGTGGGTGGCGTCGGCACTGTGGTGGTCATGATTCTGCAGAAGCCAGAAAGCGAAGGGCTTCCTGCGCAATATGGTCGGTTGTTTCAGTGCGCCGAGGCCGAGGATGGAGGGTTGCTCCAGTTCTCAGTCGATTTTGTCAGCCAGCACCTGCAGAGCTCCGACGAGGTATTCGGCCGTACTCCGTACAGCGGCGATAAGCTTCACGCGATATTGGACCGGCTAGGCGCTTGGCCGACCAAGGATCAGGACATCTCCCATTTAGCCAGACAGCTGGTGCCCACGGTGAGGGACTGTGTGCTGGAGGGGAAGTCCTATTATCACGGCGCCCGTCCCGAGCTTATCGACAAGTTGGACGCTCTTGCCGAAAAGCTTCTCCGAGTTGCGGACACATCCACCATGTAAAACGGCGGATGAAAAGAGTCAGGCTGCTATTTCAGGCCACCTAAGGGAACCTCTAAAAACCTGTCAATGACCTGGACACAGCGAAAACGGATCCTATCGTTGTGGGAGCGACTTCAGGGAACCTCTAAAAACCTCGCAATCGCCCGAACATAGCGAAAGCGGACCCTATCGTTGTGGGAGCGACTTCAGTCGCGACAAGGACTTGCGATAAGGCACGATCGTCGCGACGAAAGTCGCTCCCACAGAAGAGCCAGTTCTTAGAGGTTCCCCTAAGACGTCTCCCTGCTCATCCGGCGATGGGGGCTCTGTCCGCGATCGTCTCCGTCGTGTCCGTTTTATTGGGAATTTCCTGAAAGATCCTCTACAAGCTGGGCGATACACGCTCATTTATGAGCGAATTCTGAAAGTAGAGTCATGGTTGGAGGGGGAAGAATAAAAAACCTTCCTTAAATGATCGGGGTTCCCCTTGAATATACCTAACGTGGCCGCCAACGGCTCTGCTCCCCTATCGGACACGTTGCCCCGGAAAGAGGCGGAAAACGCAGCGGCCGAGCATCCCACCTCGAGCGCATCGAAAGCTTTGGTGAGCATTACCCAAGGGCCGGCGACACAAGCCGCCGCGCCCGCGCCGTCGAAGTTCGTCAGGTTTGTAGAGATCGCAACAGCGCTCCTCGACATCGTGTCAATAGATACAAAAGCGGACGAAGGGAATGTACGTGCCGCTGCCGAGCGCCGTCCAATGTTTGACGTCGATGCGATAACCGACTACCGCAGTTATGCTGCGCATGAGAGTGCTCCGCGCCAGCCCCAGTGGGGAATCCACGGCCTTGCGGAGACTTCATCGTGCAGTGTGGCATTCCCTGAGCCCAGGATTGCCCTTCGGACAATGTCTACTGTCGAGCGTCATGTCGCGCAGCATCTGGCGCAGATGAATTATTCGTTGGTGAGTCGACTCGATAGCAGGTTGTTTTCGACGGGGTCGATACGCGACAGGTCTGGGCTGGCAGCCGATATCGGTCACGTAGTTCCCGAAATGCTACCTTCCGGATCGACCTCGCCGGACACTGTAACAGCAGCCGCGCACTATACGGTGTTGTTGGCTGGCTCCGGCGACGAAGCTGGCTACCGTGAGTTTGCCGAGGCCTTTGTGCGAGAGGGCGGCCAGCGCCTCGACGAGCTGAGAGTCAACGTATACCAGGATCTGCAGACGACGTCGTCGGATAAAGAGCCACCCACAGAGGCGAAGATCGTCGAGGATCTGGCGAAGCAGCTTGTGCCTCACGTTAAACACGGAGTGGAGAACCGGATCGGCTATGCAGCGTTGAGCAACGAGCTCGACCGTAAGCTCGACAAAATAATCGACGAATATCATCGCTTGGTGATCGCGGCTGCGAATTGAAACCGTCCGGGAACTCTGTGTAAGCGATCGATCCGTCCTCCCGGCGCGAGGCGTTGGAGGTTGCCTGGAGGATGGAGGGGCAGTTTGGCGGGTAGAAGTCGTGAAATTGCCCTTGCGCCGCCTGCACTGCCATTGGGCTATGCAGCTTAGTCGCGCTCGACTAGGCCCCGTCTTATGTGATCCAGGGCACATCGCAACTACGATGTGAATCGGAACTAGTCCATTGCATCGTGTATCGATGCAATGACCAGGGATGTCAGCGAAAGCTAGATTTGGCTTTCCATGGACGTGATATCGCATGCCAGCGCAAGAGAACATGGACGTTATCCATCAGGACAAAGCACAACTGTCTTCTGGCGAGGCCGTCGTCGCAGTGGCCTGCCATGCGACGACATTGCGCGTGACCATGTCCGGCGGCGTGGATCTCTCGGTTGAGCTGGCGGCAGGCGAGCGAGCGCTGATTGTGGCAACCGCCGACGCCAGTCTCGTCGGATCGCTCAGCTTTCTGCCTTTCGATCTCTCCCGCGTTATCCGGATGTTCGCCTTCTTCGAGCACTGCAATCGCCGAACGGACGTGACGGATGTGCCGTGGCCGCAGGTAACGGTGTGCCGCTCCCGGCGACTGCTGGAGGAGGCCGACGATGCCTTGGCCTGGCTGATCGACGTTATCGCAAGCGACGCTCCCGAGCTACCGATACTGCGAAAGATATGGCGGCAGTCGGAGGTCTACCAACTGGTGCGCCATGTGCTCGCCAACGACAGCGGCGACAACATCGATGGCATGGCCGAGCGCTATGGGCTGTCCGTGTCGCACTTTCGACGTAAGTGCCGCAAGGTGTTCGATCGTCCGCTCAAGCAGGAGCTGCGCATCCTGCGCGCGGCCCGCGCGCTGCTGGGCTATCCGGCAAGCGCGCGTTCGATCACCCGCTTGGCGGAGGATCACGGCTACGCCTCGCCTTCGCATTTCTGCTCTGAAATCAAATCGCTCGTCGGCATTGCGCCACGGGATATCTTTCGCGCCGTAACACCTGTATGACGAAGTCGATACCTTTCCATTTTGCAGCCATCGTGTTCGCTTCCCTTGGACTGTCGTATGCTTGGCCGCTCCATGCGCAGACACCGCTGGAAAACACACCGATGACCCGGCCGGGCGATATAGCTCATGAGACGGGCTTCGTCTCGCGTGGTGATTCGGTCAACCTGCTGCTCGATGCCGTCGGCGCGAGCATGCACGTTACTGTCGTAGTGAGTGCGAAGGCACAGAAGAAGAAGGTCAGCGGCGATTTCGATTTGTCTCAGCCTGCAAAGGTGCTGGACTGGCTGCGCGAAAAGCTTGCATTGGTATCTTTCAGCGATGGGCAGACACTCTATGTCTATGACGCGAGCGAGATCACCAACGCTGTCGGCCATATGCAGCATTCATCGATCGCTACGCTGCGCGAGTTCCTCAAGAAAGCCGAGTTGGATAATCCTCGCTATCCAGTGCGAGGCGGCTCGGCCGATGGCACATTCTACGTATCCGGGCCACCCGTATACGTGAAGATCGTGATCGAGGCAGCGAACTATCTCGATCGACTTTATGCGGGTAAGGACATCAATACCCAGCTATTGGAGGTGATCAAGCTGGAGAACAGCTTCGTCAACGGTCGCCGCTACACCTTGCGCAATCAGGAAACGCAGCTACCCGGGGTCGCTGACGTTCTGCAATTGGCCCTGGGGCAAGGCCAGGCAGTCGATGTGATTGCCAAGCAGGACCCCTCTCCAACGAATGCAGATACCTCCCTCGGGGCCGGGGTGCCAACTACGCCGTTCTTCGAGCCGCCACGCCAAGGCTATCGCTACGAGAGCAACGATTCCGGCTCCACCGTGGTGCTGCCTTATCCCGAAACGAACAGCCTGCTGATTCGCGGCACGCTTGGGCAAATTCAGAAGGTCAAGAACCTGGTGTCCGAGATCGACACGCCGCGACGACAGATCGAGCTGTCGTTGTGGATCATCGATATCAAGAAAGACGAGCTCGACCGACTTGGTGTGCAATGGCAGGGCGAGATCGGCATTGGCAACAAGTTCGGAGCATCTTTCAATCAGGGTTCGGTATCCACGCTTGACGGTCAGCGTTTTCTGGCTTCCGTGGCCGGCCTGAGCCTGAAGGGCGATGCCTCGATTGTTTCGCGTCCGGTCATCCTGACCCAGGAGAATGTGGTAGCGCACTTCGACAGCAACAACACGATCTACACCCCGCTTATCGGCGAGCGCGCCAGTTCGCTGGAATCGATCACCTACGGCACGATGATCAGCGTCCTTCCGCGCCTTTCTACCAAGAACGAGGTGGAGATGCAGCTGAAGATCGAAGATGGCAGCGCGTTGGGGGATCGCAGTGCGGGGGACTTGCCAGTGATCTCCCGCACCACGATCGATACCGTGGCACGCGTTCCGCATAACCTGAGTCTGCTGGTGGGTGGTTACACGCGCGACGCAGACGATCACACACGTTCGAAAGTGCCTGGGCTCGGCGACCTGCCATTAATCGGTGGTGCTTTCCGTCATCGCAGCAGCAAAAGCGAGAGCTTGGCACGCTTGTTTCTGATTCAGCCGAAACTGGCGAACGAGATACCGGAGGCGTCAATGCCTGGTGTGGTCGATCGCCTGCGGCGCGAGGCGGTTACACCGCTGCCCGAAGACTTGCGTAAACCCCACGGCAACGCAGCGACGAATCCATCCGTGCTCGAACGGAGGGAACACGCTGAAAACATAGAGGCCGGGAACATGCAAGACAAGAGCTGCGGAGAGGCCTGCTGATGGTCGCTGTCAGCACCCTTGCCCAGCGCGAGTCCGCATCATGAAAGTCAGTTCCGTCCCAGTGCTTCCGGTGCAAACGCTGCCGAACCAGACCAAGGCAGAACCTCGAAGCGACCGCCCCCGCTCTGATCCGCGTTCCGGTATGAGCAAGAGTACGCAGGCGTCTGCGTTGGAGATGGCCGACGATCTGTCCGCACTGAAGTCGACACTGCGCAAGCGTCGCGAGGGAGAGGGCGAGAGCGAAACGGTTTCCAGCCAGGCTTGGGTCGACCGTGTCCTGGAAGAAAATGCCGAGGACCACTACGCGAACCTGAAAAGCGCGATGATCGGCGGTACCGCTGCACTCCAGGCGTTCCGGCTACTGTTGAGTCAGTTGTTTCCCGATCCCAGCGATGTCGCTGCCGTTCTGCGGGCGCTATTGCTGGACGAGGAACTGACTGACGAGTGGCGCGTGGAATTGGAGCGCCTGCTGGCCGACCTGCTCGATGGCCCGGATGGAAGATCGGCGCGTGCCGGTCTCAATGCGGCCATCAAGGCCAAGCTCGGTGCCCGTCGCCAGAGTTTCAGCGCCAAGCAGCTACGTTCAGCGTATCGCAGCTTTCTGGATCAGGAGTTGCCACCTTCGAGCTTGTACGAGCTATGGATCGAGCAGTACGGCTTTGAGCAGCGCCTCGGCGTGATCGATTTTATCGATAGCGCTCTGGCCGCCGATATGTATGCACTCGATCCCAGTTGTTCGCGCATCGAGTTCGGTCAGATGCTCCAGCGCTCGCGCAATCTCGCGTCCTTGCGTTCGGTGGATAACACCATCCTGCAGACCTGCTGGATCGAGCCGGTCATGGGACGTTTAGGCATTCACAAGGCCGACCTGATCGTTACCGTCCTGAACCTGATTCGCGATGGCGGCGGCTTGCCCCGTTTGCTGAAGACGGCGTGGGCGCCGGGTCAGTACATCTGGTCGGTCACGGAAAAAATAGCGCTCTCGCAGGCACTGGGCCGGGCGGTGCGCCTAGTGCCACACGACCTGTGGTGCGAGGCGGTCTATCAGCAGCAGGCGCTGGATGAGATCGAGACCTGGTCGGGCCACGAGATTCGCCGCGAATCGCTGCTCTCGCCCCTTTGCGCCACGGCGAGAATCCTGTGAGCGGAACGTCTTCGTCCTTGCGTAACGCACGCTTGCAGGAGATGCTTCGTCCTGAGCTCGCCTTGGTCGGATTGATGGCGGTCATTATCGCCATGCTGATCCTGCCGTTGCCGACATGGCTGGTCGATGCCTTGATCGGCCTGAATATCGCTACCGCGGTAGTGATATTCCTGAGCTCGTTCTATGTCGAACGCATCCTGAACTTCTCCACTTTTCCGTCGGTGCTGTTGTTTACCACGCTGATGCGCCTGGCGCTGTCGGTAAGCACGAGCCGGCTGATCCTGGTCGATGCGGATGCGGGGCATATCGTGTCGGCCTTCGGGCAATTCGTCGTGGCCGACAATCTGGTAGTTGGCTTCGTGATTTTCGCCATCGTCACGATCGTGCAGTTCATAGTGATCACCAAGGGCTCCGAGCGTATCGGCGAGGTGGTTGCGCGTTTCTCGCTCGATGGCATGCCCGGTAAGCAGATGAGCATCGACGCGGACTTGCGCGCGAACGCCATCACGGCCGAGCAGGCCCAGACGAAACGGCGTGAGGTCGAGAAGGAAAGCCAGCTTTACGGTTCGTACGACGGCGCGATGAAGTTCGTCAAAGGCGACGCCATTGCGGGTATCGTGATCGTGTTCGTCAATTTGTTCGGCGGCATTGCCGTCGGCGTACTCCAGCATGGCATGGCATTTCGCGAGGCGCTCGGTACATTCACCCTGCTGACCATCGGTGACGGCCTGGTGGCGCAGATCCCGGCCCTGCTTATCTGTATCAGCGCCGGCTTCGTGGTGACGCGCGTCAGCGGTGAGAGCAAGAACCTTGGCGCCAATATCCTCGGTGAGCTGTTCAGTAGTCGTGTCGTGTTGGCGATCGCCGCGGTCATGGTGTTCCTGCTTGGCCTGCTGCCCGGATTTCCGTTCCTGGTTTTTCTTCTGCTGGCTGCCGGACTGATGGCTCTGTGCTTGCGCGCACCGCGTCGGGCGCGTGGCAGTGGTGCCGGCGATACCGCTGGTGGCAGTAGGTCGACCGCCAGCGGCGAGTCATCGGGCGACAAGCAAGATGATTGGCTGGACAAGGCCACCGCCGAAACCGTCCCCCTGATTGTATTGATGTCGGCCGACCACCTGCGCCGCTGGGAACAGGAGGAAAGTACCCGGCGCCTCAAGGAGGCCTTCTATACCCAGCTGGGCATCCAACTGCCCCAGTGCGCGGTCAATGCCGCCGCCAGTGACGATCCTCACCTCGTGAGGGTGCTGGTCAACGAGGTGCCGGCGGTGAGCGGTCGCATCGTCCCGGGTCACGCGCTGATTACCAGCGATCGCACAGAAGTCGAATCGCTGCAGCTCGGTGTCTGGGTGCCTCAAGGCGATACGCAAGCGCTTTGGATTCCCGCTGCCAAGCTGCCCAGCGTCACTGCGCTGGGCTGCGAAACGCGTTCCGATTTCGAGGAAGTGCTGCGGCTGGTCAAGGACGCTGTGCTGCGCAATATCACCGAGCTGTTCGGCATTCAGGAAACCAAGCTGATGCTCGATCAGCTGGAAAAACGTTATCCGGAGTTACTGAAGGAAACCTATCGCAACATGCCGGTGCAGCGGATTGCCGAGATTGTCCAGCGCCTGTTACGCGAAGAGATCTCGGTGCGCAACATGAAAACGGTGTTGGAGACGTTGGCGCAATGGGGTGCGCGCGAGAAGGATGTGTTGCTTCTGGTAGAGCATGTACGAAGCTCACTGGCGCGCTATATCTCCGCGCGCTTCGCTCGTCATGGCCGCATTGCAGCGCTCGTGGTGGCGCCGGGTACGGAAGAAATCTTCCGCAGCGGCGTGCGCCAAAGCCAGGGCGCTGCCTATCTCAATCTCGATCCGGCCCGAGCAGATGAATTGCTCGATCGCATCGTCTGGCATGTTCAGGAAGCCTCGCGTGTTCGACCCGATGTGGTCCTGCTGGTGGCGCCGGACATTCGTCGCTTCATCAAGCGCTTCATCGAAACCAAGTTGCCGACGGTGCAGGTCATTTCTTTCGGCGAAATATCCGACGACATCAAGATCGACGTAATGAGGACCCTATGACCGATTTCAAGGACACGTTGTATCAGGCACTCGAGGAGCTCGGTTGCCGTCCAGGACGCTTCAGCTTCGATGCGCAATCGCCCATCGTCATGAATTTTAGCGACATCGAGGATATTCATATCGAGCCCGGCGAGTCTGTTTCGATCTGGGGCATGCTTCCCGACATGGAGGCTGGCAATGCTTCACATGGTCTGAGCGATCTGATGCAGGAGCTGGCCACGCCCGCCGACTTTCTTGCCGCGGGTGGCTTCGTGGTCAGAAGGAGCGAACAGCAGCGCTTCCTGGTGGGTGGACCCCTGACCGTCGATCATGCTAGTAACGCCGGTTTGCTGGCCATTGCAATCCAGACGATGTATGAACGCATGGCTCAGCTGCGGGAGCGCATGCGGTGAAATGCAACGGGTTGGTGTGGCGGCGAGGTGCGCATCCGGATGCTATTTCCGGTTCGACGTTGCGTGCCTGCCTACCGCACGTGGCCATCGGTGAGCTCTGCGAGATTCGCATGTCCGCGACATCATCGCAGGCACCGGTGCAAGGCGTCGTAACCGCGCTGGTCGATGGTATCGCGTCGGTGAGCCTGCTCGGCGACAGCGAAGGTCTGTCCATGGATGCGGTGATCCTGCCAAGCGGCGAGTTGCAGAAAGTCCATGTCTCCCCGGTCTTGCTCGGTTGTGTGTTGGATGCGCACGGCAGGACCGTGGAACGTCTCGACGGGGGCGCATCGGTAACATCCCATCCGGATGCGCGGTCGCTGACTTCGCCACCCGTCAACTATCGCGAAAGGCGCAGCGTGGACGAGCCGTTCGCTACGGGCATACGGGCCATCGATGCATTGCTGAGCTGTGGCGTGGGACAGCGCATGGGAATCTTCGCACCCGCCGGCGGGGGTAAGACCACGCTGACAGAAATGCTGCTGGAAAGTGCGATCGCGGACGTCTACGTCGTCGCTTTGGTAGGCGAGCGCGGACGCGAAGTCGGTGGGTTCGTCGAGCGCCTGCGCGCGTCGGGTAACGCCGCACGAACCGTTATCGTGCAATCCACCTCCGACACGGCGCCTGCCGCGCGCTGTAGCGCAGCCCAGATGGCGGCGACGGTGGCCGAGTATTTTCGCGACACCGGTTGTCGCGTGCTGTTGGTGATGGATTCGGTCACACGCTATGCGCGCGCACTGCGCGACGTCGCCTTGGCAGCGGGCGAGCCCCCGGCACGGCGTGGCTTTCCGGCGTCCGTTTTCGAAGCGTTACCGCGCCTGCTGGAGCGGCCGGGGCGCACTGTGCTCGGCAGCATTACGGCGTTCTATACCGTCCTGCTGGAAGACGAAGAAGAAGCCGATGCGGTTGGCGAAGAAGTCAAGTCACTGCTCGACGGGCATATCTATCTATCTTCTCGGCTGGCGGCGAAAGGGCATTACCCGGCCATCGATGTACTGCGCAGTAAAAGCCGCCTATTCAACGAAGTGGCCACCCCCGGGCAGATGGAGGCCGCCATGCGCTTGCGCCGGGATCTGTCCGCCCTGGATGACCTGCAGTTTATGCGCGACATGGGCGAATACAAGCCGGGAGCCAATGCACAGAACGATGCGCTGCTGGCACGTGAAAGCCCGATCCACGCCTTTCTGCAACAGGGGCGGCATGAGCGTGTCGACTATGCGGCTGCCGTGGAGGCGCTACGTGCGTTCGCATGAGCACATCTGCCACTTGCGTCGATGGAAACGCGCTCAGGCCGAGCGCGAACAAGCCACGGCGCGGGAACATGGCGAAGCTGCCGCTAGGGCGCAGCACGAGGCAGATACCTTGCGTGCCGCTGCGGCCGCCTGCGTGGACGATGCCATCGTCACTCATGAATTGGGGCTGGACCGTGCCGCGCTGTTCGATCGCTTGCGCACACTCGCGGTGGCTCGTGCCCATGTATTGGAATCGCAACATCGCGTCGGCGAATTGAGCCAGCAGGCAGCGCACAGCCGTGAACAGGCCGCCGTATCGCTACGTCTGGCAGTCGAGCATCGGCGCCGAAGCAACAAGTTGGACGAATGGCTGAGCCGCCAGCAGCGAAAGCGCCGTCAAAGCGCCGAGCGGCGAGCCGAGTGGGAAACTCAAGAGGATTACGCATGCCGACGCCGTTGACACCTGCACCGTCGATTCCGCCCGCATCACCGCCAGAACTGAGGGGGCAGCCTCTCGTTTCGCTGGCTGATCGCGTGCTCGGGCACTTGACCGGGCATGGCGGACCCAAACTCCAGCCTAAAGCTAAGCCCAAGCAGAAGCTAGATGAGGATGTGCATGCCGCAGTCTCTGGGTACCCGGTACCCGCACTTCGTACATCGCCGTTTGATTCGATCGCTTTGACGGCCTCGGGGGAGACGGCAGCTGAGAGCGGCGACGCAAGCCGTATTGCAGCCTGGACTGCTATCGATTCGTCACCTGTGTCCATGCCGGCGGTACCGGCATCTGCCGAGGCCGAATCGGTGGCGATCGGGCGAGACCGGTTGGCATGGTCGAGCGAGGGCGAGGTCGCCGATCCCGAAAGTACTTCGCCGAATCGCCTCGATGGCGAGCTGTCCAAACTCGGATCGCTCGTGGGGGATGGCGTCGTTGAGAAGTTCATGTCGATGACGCGGACGCCAGGGGGAGCTGGACAAGCTCCAGCGCCCGCTGAGTCGTCAGATGACGATGGCTCGTTGGAAGCGGCAAGTGCGCGCGCCGAAAGTCTGCCTATCGAGGCAATCGATGTATCACGGGTGCACGAACGTCGGGCGCGTGGAGAGTCGCACTCCGAGTCGCCGGCGACTGTCGTCCCTGACGCAAGCAAGGCCGTCGCGTCATCCTTGGCGTCCCTATCCGCACCTTTGAGGCTGGAGTTGCCCGCGCTGGGCTCCATGGACGCGGTGGCGCATCGGCGCGATATCGACCGCTTGGTCACCGCGATGGCGTCACCACAGGCCGGTGCCGATAGACCCGTTGCCTCACAGTTGCACTACGCATTTCGTTCCTGGGGTGCCGGACATGCTGTGACAGCCCAAATGGTGCTAGGCAGCCTGGTTTTCCAAGCCAGTTCGCCCCGCGTTGGCTCCGCACTGGCAGCGGCGATGCCCGATGGCGTGTCCAATGCGCCATGGCGCATCGAAGCGACCGATGCCACGTCCGATGAGGATACGGCGCGCAAGCGTCGAGGTTGACGATGGCCGCCGTGTTCAATTCCCTGCGCAAGCTCGATGCCAAAGAGGCCGAGCGGCAGGCAAGCTTTCGCCTGTGTCGCCGCCTTGGCGCACCGTTGCGCTGGCAGGCATTGGCGGCGCATACGCATTACCTGCGGTTTCGCCTGGAGCGCGACGACGGCAGCCTGGTTTGCCTGGTTGGTCTGGACGGCTGGGTGAGGGCGCAATGGCCCGACCTGCACGGTCTCGCCTGGGATGTCTGCGATGTGGCGACGTTGCGTCGGTTGATTGCAGGCTGTGTGCAACCGATCCGTTTCGAACATCCTGGCCATGCGTATCGTCGCGCGCACTTCGAAGGGCGTGTGGATGGCGGTCAAGATGCCTATCCCTTTCCTTGCGTTGAAAGTCGCGAAGGCGATGTCTGGATCGAGCGCGCCGATATCCAGCCGCGTCACGCTGCGCCGCTCGCGAGCTGGGTGCCGGCCTTGGCGATATCCGCCGATTACCGTATTGGCCACGCGCACCTGTCCGTGCGCCGGCTCGACCGTCTGCGTGTCCATGACGTACTGCTGTTCGAGCTAACGCATGGTACCGCCTATTACGGCGAGCGGCCCCTGTTTCACTTCACCTTCAATACAGGACAGATTGTCATGGACGAAATCATTCTGGATACCGAGTTCGAACAGGCCGAGGGGATCCCGGTGCCGTCGCAAGCGCATATCCCGGTCGCCTCGCTCAACGTGCAGGTAGATGTCGTGCTTTGCCGCATGCGGCATACGCTTGAGCAGCTGGCCGAATTGCAGCCGGGCATGACCTGGGAGCTACCCGAGAACGCGCATCGCCAGGTGCGGCTACTGGTCAATGGGCAATGCGTTGCCACCGGCGAAGTGGTGCAGGTGGCCGACAAGCTCGGCGTACAGATCGCCAGTTTGTCCGGTGTACCATGAATTTCGGCGATAACGACATCTCGGTTATCGCCGTCCTGGCGATGGCTTCGTTAGTACCGTTCCTGGTGGCTGTGGGCACCTGCTACCTGAAATTCAGCGTAGTCTTCACCTTGGTACGTAACGGCCTGGGCCTGCAACAGGTGCCGTCCAATATGGTCATCAATGCCCTGGCCTTGATGCTGGCGGCCTTTGTCATGCAACCGATACTGGGCGCCATCTACGATAACTACCGGGCCTTGAGCGAGCCATTGAATAGCGTCAGCGGTGTCATCAGCCTCCTTGAGGGAAGCCTGGGCGAATACCGTGCTTACCTGGCGCGCTATACCGATGCCGACCTGCTCGCCTTCTTCGAGCGGGCGCAGCGTACCGATATCGAGTTGCCAGTGACGGCAGCACCGGAAGAACGCTCGCTGTTTTCCTTATTGCCGGCCTATGCACTGAGTGAGCTGAAGGACGCCTTCCGCATCGGCTTCTATCTGTATCTGCCATTTGTGGTGGTGGACCTGGTCGTCTCCAGCGTCCTGCTGGCCCTGGGCATGATGATGATGAGCCCGGTCACCGTCTCGGCGCCGATCAAGCTGATTCTGTTCGTGGTGATGGATGGTTGGGGGCAGCTATCGCAAGGCCTGGTCAGGCAATACCTGGACGTGCCGTTATGAGGTCCTGCGCATGGATGAGTTGATGAATACGGGTAGCCGCACGCTATTCACCATCTTGATGCTCGCTGCCGGCCCGGTGTTCACGGCGACGATCGTGGGCTTGAGCATGGGGCTGATCCAGACCGTGACTCAGGTGCAGGAACAAACCCTGTCCTTTGGCGTCAAGCTGATCTCGGTGACAACGGTGCTTGTGCTGCTGATGGGCTGGCTGGGTAGCAAAGTGGTGGAGTTCGCCGATTTCATGATGCAACAGGCGTTGCTGTGAGCGGTCATGTTGCTGTCACCCCTGGATCGTGAGCTGATTGCGCTGGTACACGAGCACGGCCAACGCGCCGCGATCGCTACCGTTCGCATTGCGAGTTGTTTTGCATGGTTGCCTTATCTGTCCTCTGGCACGGTTTCGTCGCGCCTGACGCGCACGGTGCTGGCGATGATCGTGCTCGTTGGCATGTGGCCTGTCACCGAAGGCATGATCGTGCCGGTCGACATGTTCGATGCGGTCAGGCTCGCCGGGATGGAAGCATTGATCGGCACGGGCTTGGGGCTTGTGCTGTCCTTTCCATATCACGCCTTCCATGCGCTTGGTGCGATGAGCGATAACCAGCGCGGTGCTAGCATCAGCAGCGCAGTCGATCCGTTGAGTGGAATCGAGGCGACGGAGACAGCCAATTTGTTGCAGTTGTTCAGCGCCACGCTGTTCCTGAGTTTGGGCGGCATGACGGCGCTGCTCGAGGCTGTGTACGAAAGCTATCGCTGGTTACCTATCGGCGCGGCGTTCCAGTTCGATGCCGATGGCCTGACCCTGCACATGGGGCATCTGCTTGCCGCCGCCGTACGCATGGCAGCGCCTTTGCTATTGCTTTTGATGTTGGCGGAAGTCTGTCTGGGCATGCTCTCGCGGTTCGCTCAGCAATTGAACGCCTTCTCCGAGTCGCTGGCGATCAAATCCATGGTGGCGTTTCTGGCGCTGGCGATCTACCTGATGCCATTGATGCAGAGGGAGCTCCCGGCGTTGTGGCGATCGTTGCCCGCAGACTATCTGCGGCCGGTGTCGGAGCTGCCATGAAGACCGAAAAGCCGACGCCACGTCGTCTGCTGGAGGAGACCCGCAAAGGCAAGGGCTTTCATAGCACGGACATGTCGGCCGCGTTTACGCTTGTAGGCGGCATGTTGGTGTTGCTGTCCTTCACATCGCTGATGGCGGTGGCGGGGCTCTATCGTTATGTGATCGATCGCGGCTTCGACGTCTTGCCGAGTCAGATGTTTTATCTGGCGCTGACGGCCTATGCCAAAGCCGTAGCGCCGACCGCGTTGGCCAGCCTCGTGTTTGCGTTATTGATCGGCTTGTTCAAATCCGGCGGTGTGCTGGCGACTGAGGCACTCAAGATCGATCTGGACCGCCTCAATCCAGTCAACGGGTTTAAAAACCTGTTTTCGCTCAAAGTGGTGCTGGACCTGCTAAAGGCCCTTCTGTACCTCACGGCCACTGCTATGGCGGTGATAATAGTGTGGAATAACGAAGCGGCCGCCATCTTTCGTCTGTCTAGCGCCAATCCCACCGATCTGGTGCGTGCATGGGCAGCGATCGGTGCGCGCGCGGTGCTTACCCTGCTGGCCGCTCTCGCGCCGGTGTATGTGTTGGCGGCATTTCTCGACTACCGCATGCATATCCGCAACCTTCGTATGGAAAAGCACGAGGTCAAGCAGGAGCGCAAAGACAACGAAGGCGATCCCGAGATCAAGCGACGCCGTCGCGACACGGCCAGAGAGCTCTCCGCGCAGACCCAGGCGGACGTCGCAGGGTCGACCTTGGTGCTGGCCAATCCCACGCATATCGCTATCGGCATCTACCTCCACAGCGACGATATCCCGTTGCCCTTCATCTCGGTACGTGAGCACGGCGCCAAGGCGCTTGCGGTCATCAAACTGGCGGAGAAGTTCAATGTGCCGGTGGTGCGCGACGTTCGGCTGGCACGTGCCATCTTTGCGCAAAGCAAATGCTACACCTTCGTGCACTCGGACGAGATCGAAGCCGTCATGCGTGTCGTCCAGTGGCTGCGCGATGTCGAACGCGCCGGCCAAGAAGACGCAGCGCAGGACGAGGCATAGCAAGTATTGGCCCGCTTAGTCCGCATCGCGGTCACAAGAGCGGAATCTGGAAGCACGCCATCGAGGTAATGCTCATACTGGCAGTGCGTGACGAAGTATTGGAGTCAAGGCAAATGAATGCCAACGTCGACGACCGTGATGATGAGCAACTAGCCGAAGCGTTGGTGGCCGGTCTGCAAGCCGGTGCCACCGTAGGGGAGCTGCGAGGTATCAGCAGCGACATGCTCGAGGGCGTCTACGCGTACGCGTACCGGTTCTATGAAAACGGGCAGATCGAAGAAGCCGAAGTATTTTTCCGCTTCCTGTACCTGTACGACTTCTATAACGGGGAATACGCGCTGGGGCTGGCCGCGGTCTATCAAATGAAGCGCCAGTACCAGAAAGCCATCGATATGTATGCGGTGGCCTATGCGCTGACCAAGAACGACTACCGGCCCATGTTTCATGTGGGCCAGTGCCAGCTCGGGCTGAGAAAGCTCAACCTGGCCAGGGACTGCTTCGAAACCGTCGTCCAAAAATCACAGGACGAAGGGCTGGTGGCGCGCGCCAGATCCTATCTGGAAGTGATTGCGGATACCCAGGCTAACGACACTGCAGCGAAGGAGAGGGAATGACTAGTATCACTACCGGCCTGACCGCACCGCCGGTATGCACCGGCGGGGTGGAAGGCGCGGCCGCGGCGGCGACGGGGTTCGGCACGGCGCCCGCTCGCCTCGTCAACCAGATCGAGCAGACTACCGCGCGCATGCTCGCCTTGGCGGCATCCAGCGATGCCAAAAACGGCGGGAGCTTGCGCGATCCGGCGGCACCGGCGTTGCGAGCCGTCAACACGGCGCAGATTCATCAAGCCGCGGGAGATGTGGAACGGAAGCTGTCCACGGAAGCGGCAATGCTGCAGCTGTTGATGATGCTGCAGGAGACACTTGGCGACAACAACCTGCAGCGATTGATGGATCGTAGCCAGCAGTTCCAGAAGCTGATGCAGGCGCGTAAAGCTAATGGCGAACGCTTGTCATCCGAACTGCGAGCCGCGCAGGAGCGTGTCGCGCAGCTGACCGATGAATCCGCCGCAGCCGCCGAAGCGGCGAGGGACGCCATGGCGGCGGCCGAGGAAGCCAGGCGTGAGGCCGAACGGCTGCAGGTCGAGCTCGATGGCGCCGCTCCGGATTCGCCGGGCTATGACGATCTGAAGGCGCGTGCCACCGCTGCCGCCGCACGTGCCGAGCAGCTCAAGAC
>NZ_DATCRY010000191.1:0-28409 GCF_036568765.1 Dyella sp.
CCCCGCCGACGCCACGCCCCATCGTCCGCCCCTGCTATACTTAACCGCTTGCACGTTTACAGGGTGACACCCATGCTCAATGACATCAAGAACGATGCCCAGACCCGCATGGGCAAGAGCATCGACTCGCTCAAGCACGACCTGACCCGCCTGCGCACCGGTCGCGCCAGCACCTCGCTGGTGGATAACCTGCGCGTACCGGCCTATGGCTCGGACATGCCGCTTAACCAGGTCGCTTCGGTGAGCCTGGGCGATGCTCGCTCCATCGTCATCACGCCTTTCGACAAGACGCTGGTCGCTCCGATCGAAAAGGCTATTCTGGGTTCGGATATCGGCATTACGCCGACCACCGCCGGCACGGTCATCCGCCTGAACCTGCCGCCGCTCACCGAAGAGCGCCGTCGTGAACTTGCCAAGCACGTGGCTCACGAAGGCGAGAACGCGAAGATCGCGATCCGCAATGTGCGCCGTGATGCGCTGCAACAGGTCAAGGACCTGCAGAAGAAGAACGAGATCACCGAGGACGACGAACGTCGTGCCGAGGAAGACATCCAGAAGCTGACCGATCGTTTCGTCAAGGAAGTGGACGAGGTGGTCAAGCACAAGGAACAGGAGCTGATGGCTGTCTAAAGCCATCGTCTTGTCCGCCTGCCGCCACGTCGGCAGGCGGACATCCTGCATAATCCATCCATCGGGAAGTGCACCGAAAATCGCATCAAGGCGCACGCCCGCCCTTCATCCGCGCTCAAGCGGCCTCGCTCATTGAGAAGAAGGCAGCACGGTTTCGCCCTTGCATATTCATGACTGATTCCAAGCCCAGCGCTATTCCGCGCCACATCGCCATCGTGATGGACGGCAACGGCCGCTGGGCCAAGGCACGCCATCGCCCGCGTACTTTCGGCCACAATGCTGGCCGCAAATCCGTGCGCGAAGCGATCGAAGGCTGTATCCGCCAGGGCGTCTCGGCGCTGACCTTGTTCGCGTTCTCCAGCGAAAACTGGAACCGCCCGGAAGACGAAGTCGGCGCGCTCATGGAGTTGTTCGTCAAGGCGCTCGACAAGGAAATGGACGAATTGCACGAGCAGCAGATCCGTGTGCGCTTCGTCGGCGATCTGGAAGCCTTCGAGCCGGGGCTCCGCCAGCGCATGAACGTGGCGATGTCGCGTACCGCCGGCAATACACGGCTGCAGCTGAATATCGCGGTCAACTACGGCGGGCGCTGGGACATCGTGCAGGCAGCACGCAAGGCCAGCGAAGCGGTGGCGCGCGGAGAAATACGCCCCGAGGATATCGACGAAGCCCTGTTCGGCCATTGGGCCTGCCTCGCGGACCTGCCGCCGCTGGACCTGTTCATCCGTACCGGCGGCGAATTCCGAGTCAGCAACTTCCTGTTGTGGCAGCTCGCGTATGCCGAGCTGTATTTCACCGATACGCTCTGGCCGGATTTCGACCAGGCCAGCCTGCAACAAGCCATCGATGACTACGCCCGGCGCGAGCGCCGGTTCGGCCGCACCGGCGACCAGGTCGCCAAGGGCTGACGAGGACCTCATGCTTCAGCGAGTCATAACCGCCCTGCTGCTCTTTCCCTTCGCGCTGCTATTGATCTTGTGGCCGCCGACGGCCATCTTCGCTCCGCTGGTGGCCATCGCCTTCCTCGCCGCCCTGTGGGAATGGACCAGCCTTTGCGGCATCGTCCATGTCGGGCTGCGCTTCGCCCTGCTGGCGGCCTCGGCGGCTATCTTCGTCGGGCTGTGGTGGCTGCGCGACAGCGCCGCCTGGCCGGCCATCGTTATCGTGGGCCTGCTCTGGTGGATCGTGGCCTGCCTGTGGCTGCGCCACTTCGCCTTTGGCGCGGCACCCACACGCGAGAACCGGTTGCTCAAGCTGGCCGCCGGTGCGTTGATCGTCTTCCCGGCCTGGGTGGCGGCATTGATGATCCGGCGCGACGAACCGCACGGCCACTGGTGGGTCTTCCTCGCCCTGGCCATCGTCTGGGCCGCCGATATCGGCGCTTATTTCAGTGGCCGCCTGTTCGGCAAGCGCAAACTGGCGCCGACGATCAGCCCAGGCAAGACCTGGGCGGGTGTCTATGGGGCGCTGGTTGGCGGCGCGCTGGTCGCCGGTATCGGTGGAAACCTACTGGGCGTTAGCGGCGTCAAGCTCGGCTGCCTGGTCGTGCTATCTCTGTTTACCGTCGTCGCATCGATTGTCGGCGACCTGTTGGAAAGCCTCATGAAGCGCCACGCCGCGGTAAAGGACTCCGGCCGCCTGTTTCCCGGCCACGGCGGCCTGCTCGACCGCCTGGACAGCGTTTTTGCCGCCTTGCCGGTGTTTGCGGCGGGCAAGTTCCTGCTCGGCCTATGACCCCCCCTGTCCGCAAGATCGCCGTACTCGGTGCTACCGGCTCGATCGGCGGCAGCACGCTGGATGTGATTGCGCGCCATCCCGATCGCTTCCGCGCCACGGTACTGACCGCGCAACGCAATGTGGATGGGCTGGCGGCACTGTGTGCGACCCATCGGCCCGAGCTGGCAGTCATCGCCGATCCGGCGCTGGAGGGTCAACTGGCGCAACGCCTGCGCGCCGCGGGCGTGCACTGCGAGGTCGCCAGCGGCCACGACGCCCTGACCGCGGCAGCCGCCGGCCCGTTGTGCGATACCGTCGTAGCAGCCATCGTCGGTGCCGCCGGACTGGATTCGAGCCTGGCCGCGGCCCGCTCGGGCAAGCGCCTGCTGCTGGCGAACAAAGAGTCGATCGTCATGGCCGGCGAGCTGTTGCTGCGCGCGCTGGCCGAGGGTGGCGGTGAGCTGATCCCCGTCGACTCTGAGCACAACGCGATCTTCCAGTGCTTGCCGGGCGGTCGACCCGACCTGGAGGCCAGCGGCGTGCGCAAGCTGATCCTGACCGCCTCGGGCGGACCGTTCCGCGGTCGAACGCGAGCCGAACTCGCCGGTGTGACGCCCGACGAGGCCTGCAAGCACCCCAAGTGGTCGATGGGCCGGAAGATTTCGGTCGATTCGGCCACCTTGATGAACAAGGGTCTGGAGGTCATTGAGGCGCACTATCTGTTTGGCGCGCCGGTCGATCGCATCGACGTGCTGGTGCACCCGCAGAGCCTGGTTCATTCGCTGGTGGAGTACCTGGACGGCTCGGTGCTGGCCCAGCTCGGCAACCCGGACATGCGCACGGCAATCGCCCATGCCCTGGCTTGGCCGACCCGGGTCGACGCTGGAGTGTCCGTGTTGGATCTGGCGGCCAGCGGCGCGCTGGTCTTCGAAAAGCCGGATCTGGCGACCTTCCGCTGCCTTGCGCTGGCCTATCAGGCCTTGCGTGCCGGCGGGGACGCGCCGGCGATACTGAACGCAGCCAACGAAGTGGCGGTAGAGGCCTTCCTGGCCGGCGGCCTGCCTTTCCTTTCGATCCCCGATCTGGTCGAAAGCGTACTTATGGAACTGCCGCGTGCGGATGTGGTCGATGTCCAGTCGCTAGTGGAGCGCGACCGGATGGCCCGAGAGGTCGCCCGGCGGGTGCTCCGCTGCGCTTGCTGATAAGCTTAAGGCCCCTGCGGACACGTTCCTTTTGATGAATCCCTTCTTCGGCTCGGTATTTTGGCTACTGGTCACGCTCGGCGTACTGGTGACCTTCCACGAGTTTGGCCATTACTGGGTCGCGCGACGCTGCGGCGTCAAGGTGCTGCGTTTTTCGGTCGGCTTCGGCACGCCGATCTGGCGGCGCATCGGCAAGGACGGCACGGAGTATCAAATCGCCGCGATTCCGCTCGGCGGCTACGTCAAGATGCTCGACGCCCGCGAGGGCGAAGTCGATCCAGAGCTGCGCGATCAAGAGTTCACCGCCAAGTCGGTGTGGAAACGCATCGCCATTGTCGCTGCCGGCCCCGGCTTCAACCTGATCTTCACCGTGTTCGCGTTCTGGGCGATGTTCATGCTGGGCAAGCCGGATTATGCGCCGGTGGTCAGCGCTACGCCGCAGACGCTGGCTGCCGAAGCCGGCATTCGCAACGGCGATCGCGTGCTCGAAGTGGATGGCAAGCCCGTGGACACCATCAGCGACGCCATGGAAGCGGTCGCCAATGGCCTGCTCGGCCGTGAACCGCTACCACTGCTCGTGCGCGGCACAGATGGCGCCCAACGTACCGTGGTGCTGCCGCTGAACAAGCTGCCACCCGGACAGGACATTGTTCAATACATGGGCAAGCTCGGCCTTTCCCTGGCACCGCCGACAGCGGCGATCGGCAAGGTGACCGAGGGCGAAGCGGCTGCGGCAGCCGGCCTGCAGGGCGGCGATCGCATCCTCAGCGTCAACGGTCAGCCGATCGGTGACTGGCTGGACTTCCAGAAACTCATTCCTGCCGAGGCGACGAAGTCGCCGCGACTGAGTGTCGCGGTCGAGCGCGACGGCAAGGTGTTGCCGCCGATCGTGGTGACTGCCCGCTTCAAATCGCTGCAAGGCCAGCCGGCGGGCTGGGTCATCGGCGTGGCGCCCATGCCGATGGAGCAGGTGGTGCAGCATTTCGGGCCAGTACGCGCGTTGGGCGAATCGCTCAGGTCCACCTGGGACCGTACAGCCGCCACGTTCAACATGATCGCCAAGCTGATCACCGGCGAGGCTTCGACCAAGAATCTGTCCGGCGTGGTGGGCATCGCCCAGGTCGCCAATCAGATGGCCGGCCAGGGCCTGACGCCCTTCCTCGAGTTCCTCGGCCTGGTCTCGCTGAGCCTGGCGATCATCAACCTGCTGCCTATCCCCGTCTTGGACGGGGGCCACCTGCTGTATTACCTTATTGAGTTGGTCAAAGGCAGCCCTGTCAGTGAGCGCACGATGATGGCCGGACAATACGTCGGCCTCGCCTTGCTGCTCACCATGATGGGACTGGCGTTCTACAACGATATTCACCGCATCATCCTGCCTTCGTGACGCAAGCGGCTTGGGCCAGCGCAGGGGAACGCCTGGAACCGGCAAGCTGTGCGGCGGAGCCATGCGTCGTCCCGAAAGCGGCACGGTGCGTTGCAAGGCTATATGCCGCATCCGTTAGGGGTGCGGGAAGTACTCGAGGCAAGGGGTATCCCGCGCTTCACCGAATCAGCGAAGCGGGCCTTGTGCTCGCTTCGTCGGAATAACCCAACGGAATCGACGATGAAGCGTATCGCCGCTCTGATCCTGCTTGCCACACTCTCTGCCAATGCGCTCGCGTTCGAGCCGTTCGTCGTTTCCGATATTCGTATCGACGGGCTTAGCCGCATCACGCCCGGGACCGTCTTCAACTACCTGCCGATCAACAAGGGCGAACGACTGACCAACGAAGGAGCGCAACGTGCGATCCGTGCGTTGTACCAGACCAAGTTCTTCAGTGACGTGGAAATGGAGCGCCAGGGCGACATCCTGGTGATCAAGGTGATGGAGCGTCCCTCGATCGCCAAACTGAACCTGCGCGGCAACAAGGACATCAAGGAAGACGATCTGCGCAAGGGCTTGAAGGAGATCGGCCTGTCCGAAGGCGAAACCTTCGACCGCCTCTCGCTCGACCGCGTGCAGCAAGAACTGATCCGCCAGTACTACAACCGCGGCAAGTACAACGTGTCGGTCGAGCCACACGTCACTTACCTCGACCGCAACCGCGTCAGCGTGGATATCGAAATCCGCGAAGGCAAGGCGGCCAAGATCAAGGCGATCAACATCGTCGGCAATACCGCGTTTACCGACAAGGCAATCCGCAAGACCTTCGAGTCCGACACCACCAACTGGCTGTCTTGGTACTCCAAGGACGACCAGTACTCGCGCGAAAAGCTCAGCGGCGACCTGGAAAAGCTGCAGTCCTACTACATGGATCGCGGCTATGCAGACTTCGGCGTCGATTCGACCCAGGTCACCATCGCGCCGGACAAGCGCGCTATGTATCTCACCGCCAGCATCAAGGAAGGCGAGATCTACAAGATCTCCGACATCCACCTGCTTGGCCAGTTGATCCTGCCCGAAGACACGCTGCGCCAGCTGATCTTTGTGCACAAGGACGAGACCTTCAATCGCAAGGCGATCGAGAACAGCTCCGATGCCATCAAGGGCATCCTGGCCAGCATCGGCTACGCCTTCGCCAAGGTCACGCCGGTGCCGAAGCTGGACAAGGACAACCGTACCGTCGACCTGACCTTCTATATCGAGCCGGGCAAGCGCGTTTACGTGCGTCGTGTGGTGTTCCAGGGCAATACCCGCACCGAAGACGACGTGATGCGCCGCGAACTGCGCCAGCTCGAAGGCAGCTGGTACTCGCAGCCGGCGATCGACCGTTCGAAGATCCGTCTGCAACGCCTGGGTTATTTCAAGAAGGTCGATGTCGACAAGGCCCTGGTGCCCGGCACCGAAGACCAGGTCGATCTGACCTATAAGGTGGAAGAACAGTCCGCCGGTAGCCTGATGTTCGGCGTGGGCTACTCGCAGTTCTCCGGCATCATCCTGTCGGCCTCGGTCTCGCAGAACAACTTCCTGGGTACCGGCGACAGCTTCACCGTCGGCGCACAGCGCAGCGACTACTCCACCAGTATCAGTGCGAGCTATTACAACCCGTACCTGACGGATAACAACATCGGTATCGGCTATACGGCGGCGTTCACGCGAACCGACTACGGCGATACGAACAACGACTTCGTGAACTACACCACGAGCCAGAAGTCGTTCACCACGTTCCTGAACTTCCCGATCACCGAAACGGACAACATCCGCGCCGGCCTCGGCCTGAACAGCAACAAGATCAACCTGCAGATCGACCAGATCGACCCTACCACCGGCCAGATCGTCACCTCGCAGTTCTCGCCTCAGGAGCTGATCGACTACCAGAACGCGCTAGGCCACAAGACCATCCATTCCTGGACCGGTCAGCTGGGCTGGACCCACGATACCCGTAACGGCTACTGGGCGCCGACGCGCGGCGGCCTGATGTCGGTCAACACCAATATCGCCCTGCCCGGCTCCACCGTGCAGTTCTACAAGCTCGATCTGGAAGCCAACCATTACTGGCCGATCGGTCGTGGCTTCGTGCTGTACCTGGACGGCCAGGTGGGCTACGGCGATACCTATGGCAACCAGACCTATTCAAATACGTTCGGTGCTAACGAGAAGGGACAGCCAATCAGCTTCCCCTTCTGGGAAAACTACTTCTCCGGCGGTGTGCGCGACGTGCGTGGTTTCCAGGACAACACCCTGGGCCCGAAGCTCTGCGTGCCTTACACACCCGGCCAGGTCAGCAAGCCGAACAAGGATGGAACCTGCTCAAATAGCCTCTACACCTTCGCCCAGCCCATCGGTGGCGCATTCAAGGTACTGGGCACGGCGCAGGTCTACCTGCCGTTGCCGTTCCTCAAGGATGTCAACACCGCTCGCGTTTCCTGGTTCGTCGACGTCGGCAATGTGTATCAGAGCTACAGCGCCTTCAACGCCAGCGATTTGCGTGCATCGACCGGCTTGTCGCTGCAGTGGCAGGCGCCGATCGGCCCGCTGATCATCAACTTCGCCGTGCCGATCCGTTCCAAGGAAGAAGATCGTCACTACGAAGAGCGCATTCAGTTCACCTTCGGCAGCCAGTTCTGACGTTTCCGTCGGGTGGTTTGAAAAAAGCCGGCTTGTCCGGCTTTTTTCTTGCCCGGTTACCGGGTGCGATCACGTAGATGCGACCGCCCCGCCGCAGCCAAAGCCGCTCGTTCAAGATAGTCAGGCCCGCCTGAAGCCGACAGAAGTCGGCCTAAACAGCCGCTTGCCCTACAATAGCCCACTGGTCCCGGAGAACCTCATGAGCGCAGCCCACCACACCGTCGCGGAGATCGCCGAGCGTTTCGGCCTGACCTTTCACGGCGACGGCGCGCGCGTCATCGACGGTGTCGGCACACTGGCCGGTGCGAGCAGTAGCCAGTTGAGCTTTCTCTCCAACAGCAAATACAGCGCGCAGCTGACGACTACCCACGCGGGTGTCGTGGTGCTGCGCGAAGAAAACCTGGCCGAGTGCCCGACCGCCGCCTTGGTGGCACGCGATCCCTATGTGGCTTACGCCAAGATCGCCGCGTTGTTCGAGCGGCTCCCTGCCTCGCCTGCCGGCATCCACGCCAGCGCGGTGGTGCATCCTTCCGCGCGCGTGGCGCCCACGGCAAGCATCGGTCCTTGCTGCGTCATTGAAGCCGACGCAGCCATCGAGGAAGGCGCCGTGCTCGGGCCGCATTGCATCGTGGGTGCGGGCTGCGTGATCGGGGCCCAATCGCGCCTGGTCGCCCGCGTCACCCTGGTGACACGGGTCACCTTGGGCAAGCGCGTAATCGTGCACCCGGGCGCAGTCATTGGCTCGGACGGCTTCGGCCTGGCCTTCGACCGCGACCACTGGATCAAGCTGCCCCAGCTCGGTGGCGTGCGGATCGGCGACGATTGTGAAATTGGCGCGAATACCACAATCGACCGCGGCGCGCTGGAAGATACCGTGCTTGAAGAAGACGTACGCCTGGATAATCAGATTCAGATCGCACATAACGTGCATATTGGCGCGCACACCGCCATGGCCGGCTGCGCCGCCGTAGCCGGCAGCGCCAAGATCGGTCGTTACTGCATGATCGGCGGCAATGCCGGGGTGCTTGGACATCTTGAGCTCGCCGACCGGGTTACCATTACCGCCAAGAGTCTGGTGACGCATTCCATCCGCGAGCCAGGGGAATATTCGTCGGGCGTGCCTTTGCAGGAAAACCGCCTGTGGCGTCGGAACGCCGCCCGTTTCAAGCACCTTGATGAGTTTGCGCGTCGACTTTCGGCGCTGGAGAAGGACAGTAACAATGACTGACAACACCGTGCCCTTCCACCTGCCGGTCAACGTGGAGCAGATACAGCAGTTGCTGCCGCACCGCTACCCGTTCCTGCTGGTCGATCGGGTGATCGAACTGGTGCCGGACAAGAGCGTGGTCGCACTGAAAAACGTGACGATCAACGAACCGTTCTTCCAGGGCCATTTCCCGGGGCATCCGGTGATGCCGGGCGTGCTGATCGTCGAGGCCATGGCGCAGACCGCCGGCCTGCTCACGCAGATCAGCAGCCGCTTGAAAGGCAATACCGGCAGTCCGCTGTTCTACCTCGCCAAGGTCGATAACGCACGCTTCAATGCCATCGTCAAACCGGGCGACCAGTTGCGCATGGAGGTCAGCCTCAAGCGTCTGTTGCGCAGCATGGGACTGTTCGAAGCCAAGGCGCTGGTCGACGGCAAGGAAGTGGCCAGCTGCGAACTGATGTGCGCGGCGAGGGCCGAAAAATGATTCATCCGACCGCGCAGATCGATCCATCCGCCAAGATCGGCGCCGACGTCACCGTCGGTGCCTACAGCGTCATCGGCGCCGATGTGGAAATCGGCGAGGGCACGACGATCGGTCCCCACGTGGTGATCGAAGGCCCCACGCGCATCGGTAAGCAAAATCGCATCAGCCAGTTCGCTTCGCTGGGTGGCGCGCCGCAGGACAAGAAATTCGCCGGCGAGCGCACCGAACTGGTGATCGGCGACCGTAACCTGATCCGCGAATTCGTCACCATCAATCGTGGCACGGGCGACGGTGGCGGCGTCACCCGGATAGGCAACGACAACTGGCTGCTGGCCTACGTCCACGTCGCGCACGACTGCCAGATCGGCAACAACACCGTGTTTTCCAATTACTCGGCGTTAGCCGGGCATGTGGAGATCGGCGACTGGGTCATCATGTCCGGCTTCTCCGGCGTGCATCAGTTCTGCAAGGTCGGGGCGCATGCGTTCATCGGCATGGGCTGCCTGGTCGGCTCCGACGTCCCGCCGTTCGTGATGATGGCCAACGAACAGCGTGGGCGCCCGCGCGGCATCAACAGCGAAGGTTTGAAAAGGCGCGGTTTCGACCCGACTCGCATCGCGGCGATCAAGCGCGCCTACCGCACGCTGTACATGGCCGGCCTGACCTTGAACGACGCACGCGAACAGCTCGTCGAACTCGCCGAAGAAAGCGGCGACGTGCGCGAGATGCTGGATTTCCTGGATCGCAGCGACCGCGCGCTGGCGCGTTGAACCGACCATGTCCGGCACGCTGCCCGAAGCTCCGCTCATTGCACTGATCGCCGGCGAGGATTCCGGCGACCAACTCGGCGCCGATTTGATCGGCGCGTTGCGCGAGCGTTACCCACGGGCGCGCTTTGTCGGCATTGGCGGTACGCGTATGCATGCCCAGGGGTTCGATTCCTGGTACGACATTCGCGAACTGTCGGTCATGGGTTTTGCCGAAGTGGTCAAGCATCTGCCACGACTGCTCAAACTGCGCAAAGCGCTGGTTGCACGCCTGCTGGCGGCGCGGCCGGACGTTGTGGTCGGGATCGATGCGCCGGACTTCAACCTCGGTGTGGAACAGCGGCTAAAAACCGCAGGCCTGCGTACTGTGCATTACGTCAGCCCTTCAGTCTGGGCTTGGCGTGAAAAACGCGCCGAAAAAATTGGCCACAGCGCCGATCGCGTGCTTTGTCTGTTTCCGATGGAGCCGCCGATTTATGGCAGGCACGGCGTCGACGCGCGTTTCGTCGGTCATCCGCTCGCCGATCGCTTCGCCTTGGTCTCCGACCGTACCGGTGCACGCGAAGTGCTAGGGCTGTCGCAGCACGTGCCAGTCCTCGCCGTACTGCCCGGCAGCCGCCCGTCCGAGCTGGCACGCCTGGGCCATGTCTTCCTCGACGCAGCACGGCGCGTGGCACAGGCTGTGCCCGGACTACGCATCGTCGTCCCCGCGGCTAACGTGCGCGTGCGCGAACAATTGCAGAGCCTGCTTGCCACTTGGCACGACCGAGAGTCTGCGCCATTGCTGCTCGACGGACACGCCCATGAGGCAATGCTGGCGGCGGACATCGTCTTGCTCGCATCCGGTACTGCCACGCTCGAGGCCATGCTTTCCAAGCGTCCGATGGTGGTCGGCTACCGCGTTTCGCCGATCAGCTATCGCATCGCACGCGCGCTGAACATGCTCAAGACCGATGTGTATGCATTGCCCAATATCCTGGCACGTGCCTGCGGCCTTGGTCAGGCTTTACTGGTACCGGAGTTGATGCAGGACGACTGCACCGCGGAAAAACTCGCCGCGGCCACGCTCGATCTTTTGCAGGACAGCGAGCGACGTGGCCAGATCGTGGCGGCGTTCGAGTTCCTGCACCAGCAGTTGCGCGGCGAGCTCGATGGCCAGGCGGCGGATCGTGCCGCTGAGGCGATTGCCGAGTTGATCGATCGCCCGGGATAAGAAGAGAGCGAACAGGAGCGAAGAGTGAGTCCACACCGACGACACGCACTTACCTTGCCCCCTACTCCTGTCATTCCTACGCATTGACCTACCCGCTCCGCCCATCCACCATAACCCCCATGCCACGAAAGCGCCGTACCGTCACCGATCTCGATCCTTCCCTGCTTGTGGCGGGCGTCGATGAGGCTGGGCGAGGCCCCTTGGCCGGTCCGGTCGTCGTCGCCGCCGTGATTCTCGACGGCTCGCGACCGATTCGTGGCTTGAACGATTCCAAGCAACTCAATGAAGCACGGCGCGAAACGCTCTATGCGCGCATCGTCGAGCGCGCGCTGGCCTGGAGCGTGATCTTCGTGGAACGCGAAGAGATCGATCGCATCAATATCTTCCAGGCCACCATGCAGGGCATGACGCGCGCGCTGCTCGGTCTGCACGCAACACCCGGCTATGCGCTGATCGATGGCAATCGGCTGCCCAAGCAGCTGCCTTGTCCCGCACGCGCGATCGTCGGCGGCGATGCGAGCGAGCCGGCAATCTGCGCCGCATCGATCATCGCCAAAGTCAGCCGCGATCGTCATATGGTGGAACTGGATGCTCGCTATCCAGGCTACGGCTTTGCACGGCACAAAGGCTATAGCGTGCCGGAACACTTCGAAGCATTGAACCGACTCGGGCCCTGCGAAGCTCACCGACGCAGCTTCGCGCCTGTGCGCGACCTGCTCGATCCATCTTCCTTGTCGGGTGTCACCGCCGACCTGTTCGCGTTGCCCGCAGAAATTCCGGCATAAGCATCAAACGCACCAACTCCCCCCTGCCGTTTGGCCCGCGCGAAGCACTCGTCACTTGCCGTAAAATCTTGCCGTCGGACCAGAGGCTGGATGCAACCTTTCTGTCCGCCGCCGCATCTGAGCCTGCAAGCCCGCCCGCTGGCCCGCGGCAATCCGCACGGACGCTGTCACGGCAGTCTTTGCCGACACATCGATTGATTGGCACCCAACGCGTTTATTCTCGACGCAGGAGTTCCGCCATGACGCCCGATCGCTCGCCCCTGGCACCTGCCACCGATACGTCCGTTACCCAAGACAATCCGGCTTCGACCACGTCGCTCGAGTCCACCCACAAGGACTACGATCGCAAGCCCCTGGTGGTGGAACATTTCGAGCATTACATCGAATTGAACAACGATAACCAGCGTTTCCGCATTGGCTGAGATGAAGTCTCAACGCTCGCGCAACCGGCTGTGGCGGTAGCCATAGATCGCATAAATGAACATGCCGATCGCGGTCCATCCGGCCAGCAGCGCCCAGTTGGGAAGGCTCATCTGTGCGAGCAGGAACAGGCACACGGCCACGCCGAGGGTGCATACCACCGGCGCGGCCGGCACACGGAACCCGCGCCGCAAATGCGGATGCGTGCGGCGAAGTACCAGCACGCCGAGGCAGACCGTCGCAAAGGCGAGCAAGGTGCCCATGGAAAGCAGGTCGCCCAGCAGGTTGAGCGGAAACACGGCTGCCAGCACGCCGCCGATGACACCGACCAGCAGGGTCGTGCGATGCGGGGTGTTGTGCTGGTCGTGCACCGCGCTGAAGAAACGCGGCAGCAGGCCGTCGCCGGCCATGGTGTAGAGGATGCGCGCCAGTCCCATGTGCATGACCAGGATCACCGAGGTCAGGCCCGCTACGGCACCGATCTGGATGAGAACCTTCAACCATGCCAACGCCGGATGCGCTGCGAGCGCCGTGGCAACGGGCTCGGCCGTCCCCAGCTGCACGTAAGGCACCAGCCCGGTCAGCACGCCTGCAACAATGATGTACAGCACAGTACAGATGGTCAGCGAGATGAGGATGCCTGCCGGCACGTTGAACTGCGGGTTGCGCGTTTCCTGCGCTGCCGTCGCTACCGCATCGAAGCCGATATAGGCGAAGAACACGCTGGTTGCCGCTCGGAACACACCCGACCAGCCGTAATGATCGCCGCCCTGGTTGGCCGGCACGAACGGGTGCCATAACGAAGGATCGACGTATTGCACGCCAAACAACACGAACAGCAGCACCACCAGCACCTTCAATACCACCACCGTGCTTGCGAACCAGGTCGACTGGCGAGTGCCCCGATAGAGCAGCAACGTCAGCGCCGCGACGATCAGCAATGCCGGCAGGTTCAACAAGGCCCCCGTAAGCTGCAGGTGCCCGTCCTTGAAGCTGACCGGCGCATCGGCCAGCGCGGCCGGCACATGAATGCCGATGCTGTGCAGCAGGCCCACGGCGTAGCCGGACCAGCCCACAGCCACCGAAGACACCGCAAGCAGATACTCGGCCACCACGTTCCAGCCGATGAACCAGGCCAACAACTCACCGAAGGTGGCATAGGCGTAGACATAGGCGCTGCCGGAAACCGGCAGCATGGCGGCGAACTCGGCGTAGCTCAGTCCCGCCAGCGCTGCTGCCAAACCGGCCAGTACGAAGGAAAGAATCAGCGCCGGCCCGGCGTGTTCGGCTGCGGCCTGCCCGGTAATCACGAAAATGCCTGCGCCGATGACCGCACCGACGCCAAGTACGACCAGTTGGGTAAGCCCCAGAGTACGGCGCAGCGCATTATCGGACGACAGCGACATTTCGACCGGTTTGACCGCAAACAACGAACGAACCAACGACATCGGCATTCCTCGAAGCGGCGCCGCGGAATGGCGGCGCGAAACGATGAACGATGCCAGCCGACGCCGGACCTGGCAACCAGTACTAGTCCGAAAAAAGTTGTAAGAAGGCGGTCAGGGAAGTATTTGGCGCTAGCATGTAGTCCAAAGGGGGACCGTCTCGTTCCGACGCAGCTTTCAGGGGGAGCCGCACCGTGCGACTGGTCTGGTTAGCACCGATTCTGTTGGCTGTTCAGGCAGCGCTGGCCGTGCATGGCCTGGCGGCCGAGGCCGTGTCCGCCCGCTGCCTGTTCATCGCGATCCAGTGTGTGGCACTGGCGGTCATCAGTGTGCGATACCGCCACGATGCCACGCCCATCCGCGCCCTGTGGCTGCTGCTCGCGCTATCGCTGGGAATGCAGGTGCTGTGGGCCTCGACCAACCTGATGGCGCAGGTACTGGGCGATCCGCACGGCTGGCTGACGACGCTGGGCGTCACCTTGTCGGGGCTGTATATGATCCCGAGCATGCTGATGATCGCCCGCTCGTTCGACCGGCGCGAACCCAAGGCGGTGCTTGCCTTGGACCTAGCGCTTTCAATGGTCGTGGCGATCCTGCTGTGTGCCCTGGTGTTCCGCATCATTGGCGGGGGCGGACCGCAGGCGGCGGAGATCTACATCATCATCCACCATGCCGATGCGATCGATTTCACCCTGGCGATCCTGGCGAGCCTGCGCTTGCTCGGCATACGTAGCGCGCAGGGCCGCTATTTCTATCTCTGCGCCGCGCTGTTCCTGTGGCTTAACGCGATCGCCGCAGCCATTTACAACCGCATCGAACTCGCCGGATTACCGTCGTGGAGCATACCGTTGATCGGTATCGCCTATGTGGCGCTGGCCCTGGCCGTCGCGCGGCCGACACCGCGCTGGCTGCGTCGTTACCGCCCGTCACGGCGACTGGCCCAAACCATCGGTTCATTCGCACCGGTAGCCATTTCGCTGGCCGTCCTCTTGCTGGCAATCAGCGTATCGCGCCTGAGCTACGGGTTGGGCATGCTCGCGGCGACCGCTTCGGTGCTGCTCTATGCCTTGCGTGTCGCCTTCATCCAAAGCCGTAGCCAGGATATGCAGCGCGTCGCCCAACTCAACAACCAGCGGCTGCAGCAACAGGTAGGACGTGACCCGCTCACCGGCATCGCTAATCGCAGCCTGCTCGATACGCGCCTGCCCGCGATATGCTGGGACAGCGCGCGCCAGGGCCGGCCCTGCGCGTTGCTGATGGTCGATATCGATTTCTTCAAGCAGTTCAACGACAGCCAGGGCCATCTCGCTGGCGACGAATGCCTCATCAAGGTCGCCACGGTACTGGCGGCCAATGTGACAGCCCCGCAAGGGCTGGTCGCCCGTTACGGTGGCGAGGAGTTCGCCATCGTGCTGCCCGCCACGCCTGAACCCGCAGCCATCGGGATAGCCGAAAGGCTGATCGATGCGATCGCGCGCATCGACATTCCTCATCCGCAAAGTCCGCTCGGCCGCGTCAGCGTAAGCATCGGCATTGCCGGCCGTGTCTGCACCGACGCGGGCGATGCGGTGACGTTGCTGGAACAGGCAGACCAGGCGCTGTACCGCGCCAAGACGCATGGCCGCAATCGTTACGAGACCGCCTGCTGGGGCGCGACGCCCGTCACGCCGGCCGCCTCGCCTTCGGCTTCCTGAGATTCGGGCAATGTCAATTCTTGCCCCCTCCAGACCGCGCCGGTAGGCTGGACACCTATCTCGCGTGCACGCCATGTCCGTCAGCTTCGCTCATCTCCATTTGCACAGCGAATACTCGCTGGTCGACTCGACCATCCGCATCAAGGCGCTGGTCGCCGCTTGCGTGCGCGAAGGTATTCCCGCGGTCGCGCTGACCGACGAAAGCAACATGTTCGCCCTGGTGAAGTTCTACAAGGCGTGCACAGCGGCTGGCATCAAACCGATCGGCGGCTGCGACCTCTGGGTGAGCGCGCCGGACGACCCGCGCCCCTGGCGATTGACCGTGCTGTGCCAGAACCGCGAGGGTTATCTCAATCTCTCGCGGTTGATCTCGCGCGCCTGGCGCGATGGCCAGCACAACGGCAAAGCGCTGGTGGACGCCGCCTGGCTGACTGCGCAAAGCACTCATGGGCTGATCGCCCTGCTCGGACGCGAAAGCGCAGCCGGTCGCATCGCGGTCAACCAGGGCACGGACGCGGCGGCCGGCTCAATGCAACCGCTGCTGCGACTGTTCCCCGATCGCCTGTACCTGGAACTGACCCGCTGCGGCCGCGAGGGCGAAGAAAGCTGGAACGCCGCCGCGCTCGGTCTGGCTGCGCAGCTGAACCTGCCGGTGGTCGCCAGCAACGACGTCCGCTTCCTCAAGCGCGACGATTTCGAGGCGCACGAAGCGCGCGTATGCATCCATCAGGGCCGCGTGCTTGCCGATCCGAAGCGCCCGCGCGATTACAGCGAAGAGCAATACGTCAAAACACCGGGCGAGATGGCCACGCTGTTCGCCGATATCCCGGAAGCGCTGGAAAACACCGTCGAACTGGCCAAGCGCTGCAACCTGGAGCTGAGCTTCGGCAAGTACTATCTGCCGGATTTCCCGGTACCCGAAGGCCACGACCTGGCCAGCTATATCCGCGAAATCGCCCGCGAAGGCCTGAAGGAACGCCTGGCGCATGCGCCGCTCGCCGAAGGTCACACGCTAGCCGACTACGAGGCGCGCCTGGAACGCGAGCTGGACGTCATCATCGAGATGGGCTTCCCTGGCTACTTCCTGATCGTGTCGGACTTCATCAACTGGGGTAAGCAAAACGGCATTCCCGTCGGCCCGGGGCGCGGTTCGGGCGCCGGTTCGCTGGTCGCCTGGGTGCTCAAGATCACCGATCTCGATCCCTTGCAGTTCAATCTGCTGTTCGAGCGATTCCTGAACCCCGAACGCGTTTCGATGCCGGACTTCGACATCGACTTCTGCATGGATCGCCGCGACGAGGTGATCGACTATGTCGCGCGTAAATACGGCCGCGACCACGTCAGTCAGATCATCACCTACGGCTCGATGGCGGCCAAGGCGGTGCTGCGCGACTCCGGTCGCGTACTCGGCATGGGCTACAACGCGGTCGACAAGATCGCCAAGCTGATTCCCGCGCGCCCGCTCGATCTGACGCTGCAATGCGCGTTGGGCCGCAGCGAAAAAGCGCAGAAAGAACCCGAGCGTGTCGTCAAGGAGTTCTGCGAGCTTTACGAGCAGGACGAGGAAGCGCGCACGCTGATCGACCTGGCGCTCAAGCTCGAAAGCCTGACCCGCAATGCCGGCAAGCACGCCGGTGGCGTAGTGATCGCGCCGACACCGCTGACCGACTTCGCACCGCTGTATTGCGAACCGGGCGGCGGCGGCGTGGTGACGCAGTACGACAAGGACGATGTCGAAGCGGTCGGCCTGGTGAAGTTCGACTTCCTCGGCTTGCGTACGCTGACCATCATCGACTGGGCGGTGAAGGCGATCAACCAGCGTCGCGCGAAGACCGGCGAGGAGCCGCTGGATATTTCCGCGCTCCCCCTGGACGACGCGTACACCTACGACGAGGTATTCAAGAAAGCCCAGACGGTCGCGATCTTCCAGTTCGAATCGGCAGGCATGCAGCGCATGCTCAAGGACGCCAAGGCGGACCGCTTCGAAGATCTCATCGCACTGGGCGCGCTGTACCGTCCTGGTCCGATGGACCTGATTCCCAGCTTCGTGGCGCGTAAGCACGGTCGCGAACAAGTCGAATATCCCGACCCTCGCGTCGAACCTGTCCTGAAAGAGACCTACGGCATCATGGTCTATCAGGAGCAGGTGATGCAGATGGCGCAGATCGTCGGCGGCTATTCGCTCGGCGGCGCCGACCTGCTGCGCCGCGCGATGGGTAAGAAGAAAGTCGAGGAAATGGCCAAGGAGCGCGCCAAGTTCCGCGAAGGCGCCGCCAAGGACGGGGTGGGCAGCGACAAGGCCGACCAGATCTTCGACGTGATGGAGAAGTTCGCCGGCTACGGCTTCAACAAGTCGCACGCAGCGGCCTATGCGCTGGTCTCGTACCAGACCGCCTGGCTGAAGGCGCACTACCCTGCCGAGTTCATGGCCGCGACGATCTCGTCGGACATGGACAACACCGATAAGGCGGTGACCTTCCTCGACGAATCGCGTGCGATCGGCCTGACCATCTTGCCACCGGACGTCAACGCCTCGGATTTCATGTTCGTCGCCGTGGAATCCACCCAGCCCTCCTCCTCGGGACGCCAAGGCGCCCGGACCATTCGCTATGGCCTGGGGGCGATCAAGGGTGTCGGCCAAGGCGCGTGCGAAGCCATCGTCGAGGAATGCCGCCGCGGCGGCCCCTACAAGGACCTGGCCGACTTCTGCCGCCGCGTCGATCCGACCAAGCTCAATCGGCGCGTGCTCGAAGCGCTGATCCTGTCCGGCTCGCTGGACGCCTTAGCTCCCAATCGCGCCAGCCTGATGGCGCAGTTGCCCAACGCGATCAAGGCCGCCGAACAACACCTGCGCGACAAGCAATCGGGCCAGAACGACATGTTCGGGGCCATGGCCGAGTCGGCCGCTCCCGTGGTGCAGATCGACCTGCCGACCGTCCCCGATTGGCCCCTGGAGCAGCGACTCCAGGGCGAGCGCGATACCCTCGGCCATTATCTGTCGGGCCATCCTACCGATCCTTGGCGCGAAGAGCTGGCCCAGCTTTCGACCTGCCCCCTGGGCGAGATCGCCGAACGCTATCAGCCGCCCAAGCCACGCAAGAGCGATGGCGAAGAAAACCGTTTCCGCCGCGGCCCGGATACTCCCTGGACCGTCGCCGGCATGGTCACCGGCATCCGCAAACGCGGCGACAGCGACGCCTTCGTACGCCTGGAGGATGCCACCGGCATCATCGAGGTCAGCTTCTTCGGCGAGCTTTACCAGCAGGTGGCCCCGCTGCTGACGCGGGACCAGATGCTGGTGGTCGAAGGCGGCCTGCGCATCGACGATTTCTCCGGCGGCGGGTTCCAGCTCCGCGCCCGCACTGCCTACTCCCTGGGCGATGCCTGCCGACGCTATGCCCGCCTGCTGCAGGTCAAGCTGAACGGCATTGGCCCAAACTTTGTCAGCGATCTGCGCCAGGCGCTCTCGGGCTTCCGCCAAGCCGGCCGCACTCCGGTGCGCCTGCACGGCTACCACAACCAGACCGCCCAGGCAGATCTGGACCTCGGCCAGGATTGGTGCGTGGACGCCATCCCGGAGCTGCTGCGGGCCATCCGGGCGATGCCGGGGGTAGAAGCTGCGCGGCTGAGAATCGTGAAGACCCAGGACGGTTAGCCCTTAGCGCACGACCACCGTACGGGGGCGTTCTCGCGAAACGGCCCTGCCCAGCTATACTTGCCCGCTTCTGTGCCATAAACACCCACGAATGAACCCGAACTTCCTTGATTTCGAACAACCCATCGCCGAGCTGGACGCGAAGATAGAAGAGCTTCGCCACGCCAGTCACGGGCAGGCGTTCAACATCGAGGAAGAGGTCGGCCGCCTGCGCGAGAAGCTCAAGACCAAGACAGCCGAGATCTTCCGCAATCTGACGCCGTGGCAGATCACCCAGCTATCGCGTCACCCCGGCCGCCCGTACACGCTCGACTACATCGGCGTGATCTGCGAGGAGTTTCACGAACTGGCCGGCGATCGCGCCTTCGCCGACGATGCTGCCATCGTCGGCGGCCTGGGGCGCATCAACGGCCGGCCGGTGATGATCATCGGACACCAGAAAGCCCGCGACACCAAGGGCAAGGTGCGCCGCAATTTCGGCATGCCGCGCCCAGAGGGCTATCGCAAGGCGCTGCGTCTGATGAAGATGGCCGAGCGCTTCGGCCTGCCCCTGCTCACCCTGATCGACACCCCCGGCGCCTACCCCGGCGTGGGCGCCGAAGAGCGCGGCCAGAGCGAGGCGATCGCCCGCAACCTGCTGGAAATGGCCGAGCTGAAGGTGCCGATCGTCTGCACGGTCATCGGCGAAGGCGGCTCCGGCGGTGCGCTGGCTATCGGTGTGGGCGATCGCACGGTCATGCTGCAATACTCGACCTATTCGGTGATCTCGCCGGAGGGCTGTGCCTCCATCCTCTGGAAGAGCGCCGAAAAGGCCAAGGACGCCGCCGAGGCGCTGGGTCTGACCGCACCGCGCCTGCTGGAGCTGGGCCTGGTCGACAAGGTCGTGCGCGAGCCGCTGGGCGGCGCACACCGCAATCCGCAATCGATGGCCGTACGCCTGAAAGCCGTGCTGCTCAACCAGCTCGACGAACTCGAAGCCATGCCGGTCAAGGACCTGCTCGACCAGCGCTACAAGCGGCTGCGTGGTTACGGCTCGTTTAGCGAATAGCTCATAGGGGCGAGGGACGAGTAGCGAGGGCGCATTTCAGCAGGATAACTGGCGCCCAGCGTCAATATTGCGGGAAGGGCCATGGTGCGCCTGGAGGTGCGATAACACGCGTTAGTGCGCCCTCGCCCCTCGCCCCTCGCCCCTCTTGCATACTATCGCCGCCTCAGAAATCCGGCGCACGCGCTACCATCACTCCAAACGCCCCGACGAAACCACGCGCGGAGACCGGTCGATGGCCAATGAAAATGCGCCCAAGCTTGCCGTACTGATCGACGCCGACAACGCGCAGCCGGCTATCGCCGATGGCCTGCTTGCCGAGGTAGCCAAGTACGGCACCGCCCATGTCAAGCGCGCCTATGGCGACTGGACCAGCACGCACCTGAAAGGCTGGAAGGAACAACTGTTGACGCAGTCGATCCAGCCGATCCAGCAGTTCGGCTATACCAGCGGCAAGAACGCTACCGACTCGGCAATGATCATCGATGCGATGGACTTGCTCTACTCCGGCCGCTTCAACGGCTTCTGCATCGTTTCCAGCGACAGCGATTTCACCCGGCTGGCCGCACGCATTCGCGAATCGGGCCTGATCGTCTATGGATTCGGCGAACGCAAGACACCCGATCCGTTCGTCGCTGCCTGCGACAAGTTCATTTACACGGATATCCTGGTCGCCAAGGCCGACGAGGAGCAGCCGCTCAAGCCGCGCACCGCCACCGAACTCAAGCGCGACAGCGGCCTGGTCAACCTGTTGCGCAATGCCGTCGAGGCCGCCTCCGACGACGACGGCTGGGCGGGATTGGGCGGCGTAGGCTCGATCATCACCAAGCAGCGCCCGAATTTCGATTCGCGCACCTATGGCTTTGGCAAGCTCAGCGAGCTGATCACCGCCACCAATCTGTTCGATATCGACCGGCGCAGTCCCGGCGACGGCCGTCCCAAGGTGATCTACGTGCGCAACAAGGCACAAAAGACCAAAACCGAAACGTGAGCAAAGCCGATCTTCTCACAGCGCTGCACAACGCGCTGGACACGCATCCCGACGGCGGGCTGTGTGTCGCCTTCAGTGGCGGTCCGGATTCCACCGCGCTGCTCCATGCGCTGGCGCAGCTGCCGCAGGCACGCCTGCGCGGCTTGCGTGCCGTGCATGTCGATCACGGTCTACATGCCGATAGCGCGAATTGGGCGCTGCAATGCCAGGCCATCTGCGCGGCATGGCATATCGCACTGCAAGTGATGCGCGTCGACATTGCACGCGACAGTGGCGAAGGACTCGAATCGGCTGCGCGACATGCCCGCTATGCTGTTTTCGGCAATGTGTTGCGCGAGGGCGAGCGCCTGTTACTGGGCCATCATCGCGACGATCAGATCGAAACCGTCCTGCTGAAACTTTTGCGCGGCGCGGGGCCCGAGGGTCTGGGCGGCATGCGCATGCAGCGCGCACTCGGACGCGGGCTGCTATGGCGTCCGCTGCTCGACCTGCCGCGCGAGGCCTTGCGTACCTACGCCGAACAGCACGGATTGAGCTTCGTCGCCGATCCGTCGAATGAGGATCGTCGTTACTCGCGCAATCGCCTGCGCCACGATGTATTGCCATTGCTGTCAGCACACTGGCCGCATGCCGGCGACGCCATCCTGCACAGCGCCCGGCTGAGCCGTGCGGCAGCCGATGCCTTGGCGACGCAGTGGCGCGATGCGCTCCTGCGCTTACGCGACCCGGCCAGTGAAAGCCTCGACGCCTCGGCGTGGCTGGCGCTTGCACCGGCCCTGCGCGACCCACTGCTCGATCACTGGCTGCACGAGCTCGGTTGCACCGCGCCCAGCGCCGCACAACGCATGCAGATCGAACGGCAGATCGCGGCACGCGACGGACGCGTGCCCTGCATCCGCTGGCCGGGTACCGAATTGCACATATGGAAACACCGCCTATGGGCAAGGCGACCGCGAGTGCCCATCGATACGCTGTGGACATCGCCCTGGCGCGGAGAACCGCTAGCCCTCCCGGACGGCAGCACACTGACGCTCACGCTACAGGTAGCGCTGGCTCGACCGCTGACGGTACGTCTGCGCCGCGGCGGCGAGCGTATGCGCCCCGCCGGCAGCGCACATACACGTGAGCTGCGCGACCTGTTCCAGCAAGGAACCATCCCACCCTGGCAACGACCTGGCTGCCCCTTGATCTATGACGGCGCAACCTTGATCGCGGTAGCGGATCGCTGGATGACCGACGAAGCCGCCGGAATGTTCCGCGCGATGGGTACTTTCCCGGTATGGACTGGAGCATGAGGTCGGTCGCTACCGGGGCCTGCAAGGAGGAGATCTTCAAACCTCCTCACACCTCATAGCGAGCGCAGCTAGCGACCTCACAGGCGCCCAAGGGCGCCGACCTCGCTGCCCCAATTGATTCCACACCCCCACTGCGTTAGTTTTGCCGCCCATGGCCAAGCCCGCTCCCGCCACCCCCGAAAACACCGCACCCGCCGATTTCGAGCACTCGCTGGACGAGCTCGAACAATTGGTTGCACGCATGGAAGGTGGCGAGATGAGCCTGGACGAATCGCTTTCCTCCTTCGAGCGCGGTATCGGCTTGTACCGTCACTGCCAGCAAGCCCTGGAAAAGGCCGAGCTGCGTGTGCGGCTGCTGCTGGATCCCGAAGCCCCCGACCACGCCGAACCGTTTGAACCCGAGCTCTGAGCCCTCGAACGGACAGCTGAGTCCGGACCTGCAAACCTTGATTCGCCGCGCCGACCAGGCGCTGGCGCAAGCCTTGCCGTCCGAACAGTTGCCTCCCGAACCCTTGCATCGCGCCATGCGTTACGCCGTACTTGGCGGCGGCAAGCGCCTGCGCCCTCTGCTCGTTTATGCCGCCGGTGCGGCACTGGGCGAACATGGCCCGGCCTTGGATCCGCCCGCCTGCGCCGTGGAACTGATTCACGCGTATTCGCTGGTGCATGACGACCTGCCCGCGATGGACGACGATGCCTTGCGCCGCGGCCGACCGACCTGCCACATCGTGTTCGGCGAAGCGATGGCCATCCTGGCTGGCGACGCTTTGCAGGCGCTGGCTTTCGAATTGCTCGCCAATGCACCGATCCACACCAACAGCCTGGACATGCTGCGCGTGCTTGGCCGTGCCTGCGGGGCCGAAGGCATGGCCGGCGGTCAGGCTCTCGATCTGGCCGCAGTAGGACGCAAGCTGGAACTGCACGAACTGGAGCACATGCATGCCTGCAAGACCGGCGCGCTGATCCGTGCCTCGGTGCGCCTGGGTGCACTGGCTGCCGGGGCGGATGCGACGACGCTCGATGCGCTGGAACGCTATGCGCACGCTGTCGGCCTGGCCTTCCAGGTCCGTGACGACATCCTCGACGTGGAAGGCGAATCGGCCGTCATCGGCAAGACCGCCGGCAAGGATGCCGCGGCCGACAAACCCACGTTCCCCTCGATCATCGGCCTGGGTGCGTCACGGGCACGCCTGGACGAGTTGATTTGCGACGCCCTCGTCGCCATTGAGCCGTTGGGCGACCGTGCTGCGCTATTGGCCGAACTGGCTCGCTACGCGGCCGCCCGCCATCACTAGGGATAGCTTGATCGCAGTCGTCCGGACTGGCACGTCGAGCGTTCCCGTTCCGATGAACTGCCCCAAGGGTCCCCCATGAAACAGCGCTATCTCGCCCTCGCCCTGAGCACCTTGTTTGCCGGCGCCGCACCGATGTACCTGCATGCCGATGCCGCCAGCCTTGCCGACTTCAGCGGTGCCTGGCGCCTGGACGATGCCAACAGCGACAACGACGCGGCTGTCACCAAGCTGCTGCAGGACGAGAGCGGCAAGGAGCAGGCGGCGAACGACCAGCAACCGGCCCAGACGACAGCACCGTCGCCCACCGAACGCGCCGGCTTGCATGGTCGCCGTGGCGGCGGAGGCCATGCCAAGCATGACAAGGACGACAAGAAGACCGACGACGAGCCGGCCAAACCGCATGCCTATCCACTACCGCCGCTGCTGAAGACCGATACGGTGCTGTTGATCCAGCAGGACAACAAGAACGTGCAGATCCGCCTCAACAGCGGCGAAACCATGACCGCGCGACTGGACGGCCAAAGCCAGCAATCGCTCAACGGCAACGCGATCGTGCGCGGGCACAATGAAGCCGGCAAGCTGGTGATGGATATTCAGTTCGCCGACGGCTCGACGCTGCAGCAGCGCTGGGAACTCTCGTCCGACAAACACCACATCACGATATCCGAGCAATGGAAGCCGTTCGGCTTGCAGCAGCCGGTGAACTACAAGCGCAGCTACGTCGAGCTGGGTTCCTGACGGTTTGCGGGCAGATCGATAACGACCTGCCCGCAACGCGCTATTTGACCAATCGCAAAGCGAAGGGGTAGCGGTAACGCACGCCTTCGTTGGCTTTTACAGCGGCGATGATGATCAATACCAACCAAGCTATACCGACAATCCCGCCGATAAAGAATGCGGGAATAAAACCGAGTCCAAAAGTGATGATGCTGAACAGCAGTAGGATCACTCCAATCAACGCCAGAGTGATGTTGAAGTTCAACGCTTCCTTGCCCTGGTCGTCGACGAAGGGCATCGTGTCCTTCTTGATCAGCCAGATGATCAACGGACCGATAAAGCACCCCCAACCGAACCAGTGACCGGTCAAGAGGCAGCCGAGCAAGGCAGAAAGGTGCGCGAACAAGGCCCACTGCCGCTCTGCGGCGGAAGGTGACGACTCATGGATCGGGCCATCGGCGGGAGGCGGTGCTGCAGGGGGTGGGACGGTCGAATCGGGTGGAACGCTCATGGCGAACTCTCCATCGAATAACCCAGTGGTTGCGGCTTCGATGCTAGCACCATTCCAAAGTGTGCCGTCCTGGGTCTTCCGGCATAGCTGCTGAGGCTAGAGGCGACGCAAGAGTCCCCTTCTCCCCGGCAGAGCCGGAGGAGAGGGAGCCGACTGCAGCGAATCTCAGTGTTTCGTACTTGCGTAACCTGTTCCCTCGCTCCCGGCTTCGCCGGGGGAGAGGGCTGGAGTGAGGGGCTCTTGCTCTAAAAAAAATCGCCCTCAATCTTCACCGGCAACCGTCATCCGCTCGAGCAGGATCGACCCGGTAAGCAGATGCGAACGCGGATCGACGTCAGCACCGACAGCGACGATCTGCTGGAACATATCGCGCAGGTTCGCCGCGATGGTGATCTCTTCCACCGGATAGGCCATCTTGCCGTTCTCGACCCAGAAACCCGCCGCCCCGCGAGAATAATCGCCGGTAATGGTCGACACGCCCTGCCCCATCACCTCGGTCACCAGCAAGCCGGTGCCCAACCGCGCCAGCATGCCGGCAAAATCGTCGCTGCCACCATCAGCCGCGCCAGGCCGAACGATCATGTTATGAATACCGCCCGCATTGCCCGTTGAACTCAGTCCGAGCTTGCGTGCCGAGTAGCTACCCAGCACATAACGCTGCAACACACCATCTTCGACCAGGCTGCTATCGGCCGTTGCCACGCCTTCGGCATCGAACGCGGAAGATGCATGACCGCCACGCAGGAAGGGACGTTCGACGATCTGCATCCACGAAGGCATGATCGACTTGCCTGCATGATCCAGCAGGAAGCTCGCCCGACGATACAACGCGCCCCCACTGACGGCGCCGATCAAATGACCGATCAAACCGCGTGCAACTTCCGGTGCAAACATCACCGGGCACTGGCGCGTCGACAGGCGCCGCGCATCCAGCCGGGCCAAGGTGCGCTCTGCCGCCTTGTCGCCCAATGAACGCGCATTGGCCAAGCGTTCCGGCGAACGTTGCGTGTCGTACCAATAATCTCGCTGCATGCCATCGTCGCTACCGGCAATCAGCGAGACCGACAACGAATGCCGCGTACCGCGTTCGCGGCCGACGAAGCCATGCGAATTGGCATAGACCGACAGGCTTTGCCCTGCCTGCACGCTAGCCCCTTCCGAATTGGTGATGCCTGCGTGGGCCATGCCCGCCGCCTCGATCTCTACGCCTAATGCAATCGCCTCCGGCGTGTCGATCGCCCAGGGATGCCATAGGTCCAGATCGGGAAATTCGCGAGCCATACGTTCGGCATCCGCCAGCCCGGCAGCGGGGTCTTCCTCGGTATAGCGGGCAATCGCGCAGGCCTGGTCCAAGGTAGCCTGGATCGAATCGGGGTTGAGGTCGGCCGTGCTGGCCGAGCCTTTGCGCTGGCCGAAGTACACGGTCAGGCCGAAGCCTCGGTCGCGGGTATGCTCGACTGTCTCTACCTCGCCCAGGCGCACATTCACATTCAGGCCTGTTTCCACGCTGGCTGCGACCTCGGCCTGACTGGCACCGGCTGCGCGTGCCCGGCGCACGACCTCTTCGGCCAGTTCGGCCAGACGATCGAGTTCCTGTGAGCTGGTGTCTTCGGGGCGGGCGAGGCGGGTCACGGGGAGTTCCTTCGGTTAAACAGCTAGAATAGGCAACCTGATGCCGGATGTCAGATATGGGGACAAACGGCGCCTATTGCAAAGAGCAGCATGACGATGGCACTGAGCCCGGGAATTTATCGCCACTACAAAGGCCAGCGCTACCGCGTGATCGGCGTGGCGCGTCACAGCGAAACCGAGGAAGAGCTGGTTGTCTACCAAGCCCTGTACGGCCAGTTCGGCCTATGGGTGCGCCCGGCAACGATGTTCGCCGAGGATGTACTGGTAGAGGGCCGTAAAGTACCGCGCTTTGCTTTCGAACATGCCGAGCCCGTCGAACCGGCGGACAAGGCTTAAGGAAACACCGTGAACCGCAATTACACCGACGATCCCGATCACGACTACGGCCCCAGCCGTACACAGCAGCGCCGCGATGCCCTGGCCGTGCTCGCTTTCGCCAACCAGCTGATGGAACTGCCGCCATCGAAGCTGGCGCGCTTGAACCTGCCCGAGGACGTGCAGCGGGAAATCGACAATACCCGCCGGATCACCTCGCATATCGCGCGAAAGCGCCAGCTGGCGTTCCTGGCCAAGGTGATGCGTCGACATGACGAGAGTGCTTTTGCCGATGCGCGCGCCGCGCTGGGCGAAAACAAGGAACGTCAGCGCCAGGAAACGGCCGCCATGCATCGAATGGAGGCCATGCGCGAGCGCTTGCTCGGAGACGATAGCGACGCGGCCATGAGCGACTTGATCGTCACTTATCCACAAGTGGATCGCCAGCATCTGCGTTCATTGATCCGGCAAGCACGGCTCGAGCGCGACAGCAACAAGCCGCCGCGCGCTTTCCGGGAAATCTTTCAGCTCCTGAAGGAGTTGTCGACGGCGGACGACAGCGACGCCGAGTGAGCCTCGCGTGCGCGGAATTGCGCGCACGCATCCTTCGGCGACACCAGGCAGTCGTGTACCAGACATAACGCGCTCGCCCCGATGCTGGCGCCGAACGCCGAACCGAATACCGTCAACCCCGCGACGTTGCGCTCGATGATCCGCGCATCGCTTTGGCGATGGCAACACGTCGCGCAGCATGGCACTACTGCGTTAGCTGCGTCATCTCGCTTCAATGCCTCCTGCTTCAATGCAATCCGTCCCAATGGCCGGCAAACAGATGCGCCGACAATACATAGCCCACCACGATATTGACTGCCACGCCGGCGGTGAAGGCAACCAAAGGCCTCCATCCGGTTGCGCTCAGCGAGCGCAGGCGCGTGGTCAGGCCGATACTGAGGAAGCAGAAGATGAAAGCCCAGGTACGTAGCGCAGTGATCGGCGCTACTAGATCGGGCGTAACGACCTTGCGATAGTCGGCCAGTGAGTAATGACTGGCGATCCAGGTCACCAGGGCGGATGCAAGCACAAAGCCGAAAACGAACTTCGGAAAGCGTACCCAGATATCCCGGATATCGGCCTTGGCTTTCACGCCGGCCTCCGCCTGATCCCAGCGTGTCGTCGCCACCCAGGCGAGCACGAACGCCCAGATACCGATCCAGATATCGCGGCCAACCACTTTCATCAACGTAAACGCCTGCACCGCCGCATCCGGATTACCGGCTATCGCACCGTCGGCGTGCCTGGCGACGTCGGCATATGCCTGCGCCGCGGCGATACCGGC
>NZ_DATCRY010000192.1:0-4706 GCF_036568765.1 Dyella sp.
CCACCGCCGTTATGGCGCGGCTATCTACAGTTTGCGTAACACGCGCTGCCTCGGACGTATCGAGGTCGGCAAGCGCGGTGCTTTGCGATGCGGAAGTCTGTGCCATACCGATCACCGGCAACGCGGCCAGGGCCGCGGCGATCGATGCAGCAATCACAAGCTCGTTTCTCATGACTCACTCCTTGGAAATCCAATGAAAAAAGCGAGGCCCCCTGTGATGTGCGGTATTTCGCGATGTACTTAAGTCGCCACCTCCCCAGTGGTGTACTCAATGTCTTTCGAATGCGTGCGCCATGCCGATACGATTTCGCGCGCGCCCCTATCTCCGGTGATTGCGCCGGAGGCTATCGATCATGCGCCTGCATGGTTGAGGCCGTCCAGGGATTTGGACGGCTATCGCGCAAAAAAAACCGTATCGATGTTGAAACAGTGAGCGCGAATGTGAATTTGGACGTCCAAATGAAATCGCATGTATTTACGCCTGCGCAACCGATTGTCGCAATAACATACGATCGATCGTTTTGGCCGGTCGCGTGGCCATATCGATGACTTCGATGCCCGATACATCGCGAATCCAGCGCGCAGGTCGTTTTTCGCGAGGTACGATCAGGCGATACGGGTGACTCTTGCCCAGGGCTGGCCATCCTCGCTGACGACCGGGATGACCTCTGTCATTGCCGAAGCCTGCATCGAGTTCGGCCACGCAGTGCCTCACCGTTGGGTGCGGTCTGTTCTATGCACTCTGCAAGGCGACGCCCCCGTGCGCAGGGGGCCTCATTGTATGCGGCGATTGCCGCAAGATACCGCGATCCTGTCGCCAGGAAGGGCTATTTCACCGGCTCGGCCAAGGGCTTGCCCTTATCGACGATCCAGGTAGACAGCGCCGTGCCGCCATCGGTGCCCGGCGCGGCGATAAGGCTGTGCACCGCGCCGCGCGCATTGAAGAAATGATCGCCGGCCTTCAATACCTGGTCCGGCTGGCCTTGCGTCTTCAGGATCAAGTTGCCCCTGAGTACATAACCCGATTCATCGCCAGCATGGCGATGCCAGCCGATGACAGAACCCGCTGGCAATTCAGCCGTACCGATCACGATTTCCTTGCCTGTCACGCCGCTCTGGTCGTGGCGATCGAGCACGGTCCGTTTGGCTTGCGGGACATTGGGCGAAGCATCTTGCGCATAAGCGCACGACATCGCGGCGGCGAAGGCAAACGGGATCAGGCAAAGCGAGACACGACGCGCGTTCGACATGGGGACATCCTCGGCCAAAAGAGACGACGTTCGGCCATGGTAGCTGCACGCCCTCGCGATATCGAACTCGACCTTCGCAGGGGGCGATACGGCAGTGAGAATGTCGATCAGCGCCTGCCGCCGCTGGCGTAAAGCTGCTCGCCGGTCATCCAGTACGAATCGCTCGATGCGAGGAAGACCGCGACAGAGGCGATATCGCCGGGTTGGCCGATGCGGCCCAGAGGCGATTCGGCCGCCGCGCGCGCGCCGAACGCCGAATCGACCAGATCGGCGGCATGCGCGCCTTCGGTTTCGACCACGCCGGGATTCAAGGCGTTGACGCGAATGTTCCGAGGGCCCAGTTCCTGGGCAAGTACGCCAGTGATCGCATTCAGTGCGCCCTTGGTGCCTGCGTAGACGGCGCTGTTGGCGGGCATGCGGCGGGCGATCAGCGAGCCGATATTGATAATGCTGCCGCCGTCGCTCATGTGCTTCGTCGCTGCCTGGGTGATCAGCAACAAGCCCAGCACATTGATATTGAATTGCTTGTGGTAGTGCTCCTCGGTGATGCCACCGAGCGGTGCGAACTCGTAGATGCCGGCGTTGTTCACCAGCACGTCGAGCCGGCCGTAGTGCTCGATCGCGGCATCGATCAGTGCCTGCGCCTCGACCGCCTTGGATACGTCGGCCTTGATGGCGACGGCCTTGCCGCCAGCGGCGACGATGGCATTCACCACCGCATCGGCGCCTGCTTTGCTGGATGCGTAGTTGACAACGACGGCCGCGCCTTCGGCAGCCAGGGATGTGGCAATGGCCGCACCGATGCCTTTCGAGGCGCCAGTGACGACGGCGACTTTATTGACGAGTTTGTTCATGGTTCTCCAGGTCCTTTGGGAATGGACGACATTCGCATCGTGCGAGGCTCTGGTTATGCACGCTTGGCTTGCATGTAGTCAAGCTCTTATGCGTCGAGGATTGTTGCACACGCGAAGCGCGCGGTACGTTGCCGCGCGCTTCGAACCTGGGCAAGGCTTAGCGCATGCCGCCACCGGCATAGAAGCGCTCGCCGGATAGCCAGTATGAATCGCTGGAAGCCAGGAACACGGCGATCGAGGCGATATCGCCCGGCTGACCGATGCGGCCAAGAGGGGTCTGCGCCACGGCGTGATCGTTGAACTCCGAACCGATAAAGCCAGCGGCGTGCGTACCTTCCGTTTCGACCATGCCCGGATTGAGCGCATTGACGCGAATCTTGCGCGCACCGAGTTCCTGCGCCAGCACGCCAGTGATCGCATCGACCGCACCCTTGGTGGCGGTATAAACCGCACTACCCGGAGGCACCAGACGCGTTACCAACGAGCCGACATTGATGACGCTGCCACCTTCTCCCATATGCTTGGCCGCGGCCTGGGTGGTCAGCAGTAGACCCAGCACGTTGACGTTGAACTGCTTGTGGTAGTGCTCCTCGGTGATCGCTTCGAGCGGCGCGAATTCATACACGCCCGAATTGTTCACCAGCACGTCCAGTCGGCCGAACTGCTTGACCGCCGCATCGACCAGGCCCTGCGCTTCGGCCGCCTTGGACACGTCGCCCTTGACCGCGACAGCCTTGCCGCCGGCGGCGACGATAGCGTCCACCACGGCGTCCGCACCGGCCTTGCTGGACGCATAATTCACCACCACCGACGCGCCTTCGGCAGCCAGGGCTTTGGCGATGGCCGCACCGATACCTTTCGATGCGCCGGTAACGACGGCGACCTTTCCTGCGAGCTTGCTCATGACGTTGGATCCTCGGTATGAAGGAGCTCTTAACTCCAATAGTTCGTAACATATGAACTATGGAACTAACAGTCAAGGGGCGCTAGAATTTGCGTCATGAGGCCATTGATTCACCCAGCGATCGAGGACATTACCGTGGAGGGCATCCTGCACGCGTTGTCCGATCCCGTACGTGCTCAGATCTATATCCAGCTGGCAGGGGCCGGATGCACGTTCAACTGTTCCAATTTCCTGCAAGTCAGCGACAAGACGATCCCGAAGTCCACGCTTTCCCAGCATTTTCGCGCCCTGCGCGAAGCCGGGCTCATCCGTAGCGAGCGGCATGGTGTGGAGATGCAGAACACCAGTCGTTGTGGCGAGATCGAGCAGCGGTTTCCCGGCTTGCTGGCGGCCATCGTCAAGGCACACCAACTGCAGTACACAGAGCGTAATCGCGCTACCAAAAAGAAGGCCAAGGCCCGCGCCGACTAACGGTGGGCTCGGGCGCAGCCGACGACGCCGACGACCAGGCAGGCGATTGCGAGGATTTCCATCGTGCCCGGCCAGCGCTGCTCATAGATGAAGACATAGAGCAGGGCAAACAGCGTTTCGAAGACGATCATCTGTCCGACCAGGGTCAGTGGGAGCAGCCGGCTGGCGCGATTCCAACAGGCATTACCGACTACGGATGCCAGCAGAGCGACGATGAAGGTCAGGCCCCAAAAGTGCATCCATGCGACAGGAGCGTGCTCGGACGGAGGCAGAAAAGCCGGTACGGCCAAGCCCAGTGCCAGTAATCCGGTGACCATGCCGGTGAGCAACGACCAGTCATGCGCGGAAAGATCGGGCCGACGCTGTAGCCAGCGACCGTTCCAGATGGAATAGACAGTCCAGCACGTCAGGGCGCCGAAGGCGCATAGCAGACCGATGCTGCGCGCACCGACATCGCGTTGTGCGGTGTCGGTGCGCAAGGACGCCATACCCACGAGCACCACGCCGGTCAGGCAAAGCAGCAACGGCCAGCGCAAGGCACGTAAGGGCACGGCGCCTGTTTCGAACGAGCCGAACACGGTTACCGCAACAGGCAAGAGCCCGACAATCAGCGATGCTGCCGCGCCTCCGGCCATCTGTACCGCACGCGCCAGCAAGATGTAGTAAACGATATTGCCGAGCAGGCTAAGGCCCACCAGGGCCCACCATTCGCGCCGCGTCAGGCGTGCGGCAAGCCTGCGCCAGCGCGGCAGCAACAACAGCATCGCTATTGCGCCATAGACCAGGTAACGCGCGGCGGAAAGTTGTATCGGCGCAAAGCCTTCGAGCACACGCGGTGCAAGGAACACCAGGCCCCAACAAGAGCCCGCTGCTATGCCGTTACCCAATCCGGCGATCGTTTGACGTTTCATGCAAGTCGTTTGCTGTTGTCGTGGCGCCCAGCATGACGATCTGGCCGGCGGATGTCTTGACCGAGGCTCTTGCCGAAATCCAGCGAAACACAAAGCGCTTGGCCGCGACATAAAGCCAGGCGCCCCTTCCGCTGTTTTTCAGGGGCGTCGTGTACCCGCGGCGGATGCCGCTATGTCAGGGAACCTCTAAAAACCTCTCAATCGCCCGAATATAGCGAAAGCGGATCCTATCGTTGTGGGAGCGACTTCAGTCGCGACAAGGACTTGCGATAAGGCACGATCGTCGCGACGAAAGTCGCTCCCACAGAAGAGCCAG